>JBIPLV010000004.1:0-62711 GCA_044369475.1 Cyanobium sp.
CTTCTCCTATCAGGGGCTGACCCAGCTGCTCAGCGACGACCCCACGGCGATCCCCGACTGCCTGGCCCCAGCCATGACCGGTCTGGATGAGCAGCGCGACTGGGCCAGCGAAGGAGGCGCCCACTGTTGGGCCCTGGGTCTGGGCTGGGGCTTGCAACTGGCGGCTCAGCGCTGCCAAAGGCAGGGCGATGGGGCCGGATGGCAGGCCATCCGCTCCAGCCTGTCCAGCGGCTCCTTCCTGCACGACGGGCTGGAGCTGCTCACCCGCCACGATCCCGCAGGGATGGCCTACCGCTGGCTTCACCAGGCCGCTGAGCCCGATGGACGCACCGTGTTGCATCAGCCACCCAGCGCCCTGCTCGCCCGGCCCATGCTGCTGATCGGTGGTTGGCATGACCCCCACCTGCGCGGAATCCTGGAGCTGTGGCATCGCTCACGTGCTGCCGGAGGCACGCCATGGCTGCGGATTGGCGCCTGGACGCACCTGGATTGGGACGGCGGGATCGATCGGCTGCAGCTGGCTTTTTTTCAGCACCACCTTCAACACAAGAGCAGTTCAGAGGATCTCGAGGCACCGGTGCTGCTGCAGGACAGCCGCACCCACCTGTGGCAGGCGCCCTCCGCCCCGGCCAAGCAGCCCAGCTGGGGCCTACGCAGCAGCGGGCTGGCCGCCATCGACCCTGAAGAGGGCGAACTGGTGCTGGGGCAATCCGGCACCGGCAGCGTGACCGTGGTGCACGACCCCTGGCGGCCCGTTCCAGGTCGCGGCGGCCACCTGGGGCTCGACGCCGGGCCCTGTGAGCGCAGCGACCTGGACCGCCGCGGCGATGTGGCCTGCTTCACCAGCGCCCCCCTAACCCAGCCGCTCAACCTGGAAGGACGGCCCCAGCTGCAGCTCCGCGTGGCAGCCGACCAACCCAGCTTTGATCTCTGCGCCGCCCTATCGGTGCTGGATCGCGACGGCAGCGGCGTGAACCAACTCTGCACCGGTGTTGGCCGGTTTCGGCAGCAAGCGGGCAACACCGGTGCGCTTCAGCTGGCGTTGCAGCCCCTGGGTGCCCGCCTCGAGAGGGGCCAACGGCTGCGACTATCGCTGGCGGGGGCAGCCTGGCCCCAGATCGCCGTGAACCCAGGCGATGGCAGCCTGCCGCAAGGGCCAAGTGGCCCCCGGCATCGGGTGATCAGCCTGGGTCTGGATCTGGCAGAGGCCCAATTGCGGCTGCTGCCTCTGCTGGACGCAGAAGTTGGGGCAAACTGAGCCCAATCCTTAAGCCGCTCCGATGCTGATGCGCCGCCTGCGCTCCGCTACCCAACCCGTTGCCGTGGGCCTGCTGGCCCTCGCCACCGGCCTCAGCATCGGCTTGTCCGCGATGCCCGGAACCCCGGGGTCTGCAGCGCGAGCTCAGGTTCAGGCTCAACCCAAGAACAACAGCGCAACCCTCCCAGCCCTCAGCGTCGAGCAGGCCCGAGCTGCAGCCAACCGCATCCTTGAAGCGGTGAAGAGCGGCGACGCCAACCTGCGCTACAGCCAGTTCTCCGACGAGCTGAAGGCGGTGAGCAGCCCATCGATGGTGGCCGCCACCATGCGCACCCAACCCAAATTGCTGCGCTGGACGCTGCTGAGCGTGCGCAGCGGCCTGCGCAGCACCACGGTGGAAGCCAGCCTGATCACCAGCAAGGGCCAACAGGATCTCTTCATGGTGCTCGACGATGCGGGCAAGCTCAGCGGCTATCACCGCGACCTCACCGACGAAGCCCCAAGCCTTGTGGCCCGGGACTTCGTGACCGCCCTCAGCCAGGGGCACTTCATCACCGCCCGCAGCTTCCTGAGCCTGCCGATGCAGAGGGAAATCCCAGCGGAGCGGCTGCAGCTTCGCTGGCAGGAACTGCAGCGCCAGACCGGCTCCTTCGTGCGCATCCTCAAGGCCGTGGAAGCCGCCAGCAGCAGCGACCAACGGTTGGTGTTGGTCAACACCGAATTCAACCGGCTGAGCGATTCCCTGTTTGTCATCCTCAACAGCAACAACGAGATCATCAACGTCGATTTCCCCAACGACCCAATCGCCCCAAAGCCGGTTCGCTAAAGAAAAAGCCGCCTAAGCTCGCGGCGAGAACGCCGTTGGTACATGTCCTTGCTCAGCCTTGACTGGATGGTGCAGGACGCCGAGCGGCTGGCCGAATGCCGCCACGACCATCCTTTCGCCGTGCTGGGCCCCCAGCCCTTGGACAGCCATAGCTGGGTGGTGCGCATCTGGATGCCGGAAGCTGAGCGGGTTGAGCTGCTGCTCGACGGCCAGACCCTGGCGATGGCCACCCCCAACCACCCCTGGATCTTCGAAGCCCAACTCGAGCGGGATCTGGGCACGGGCTATCAGGTGCGGGTGTTGCGCGGTGGCATCGAGCATGTCCAGCACGACCCCTGGTCGTTCCGCCATGAATGGATGGGTGAGCTTGATCGGCTGCTGTTTGCCGAGGGCAACCACCACCACATCTGGCGCCGGATGGGGGCCCACGTGGCGGAACACAACGGCATCCAAGGCGTGCAGTTCTGCGTGTGGGCTCCAAATGCCCGCAGCGTCGCGGTGCTGGGCAATTTCAACAGCTGGGATGGGCGTCACCACCCCATGCAGTTGCGCGTGGGCGGCTCCTGGGAGCTGTTCATCCCGGGGCTCCAACCCGGCGAGATCTACAAATACGAAGTGCGCGCCCAGAACGGCCATTGCTACCAGAAGGCCGATCCCTACGGCTTCCGCCACGAGGTGCGGCCCAACAATGGCTCCATCGTCGAATCGCTGGCCGGTCACCCGTGGAGCGACAGCGCCTGGATGGCAGAGCGAGACAGCCGCAACCCTCTGGATCAACCGGTGTCGGTGTACGAGATGCACCTCGGCAGCTGGATGCATGCCGCCGCCGATACGCCCTACATCGAACCCGACGGCACACCGCGTCCTCCCGTGCCGGCTGCCGATCTCAAACCCGGCGCTCGCCTGCTCACCTATCCGGAGCTGGCCGATCGGGTGATCCCTTACGTGAAGGCCCGCGGCTTCACCCACATCGAACTGATGCCCATTTCGGAGCATCCCTTCGATGGCTCCTGGGGCTATCAGGTGACGGGCTGGTACGCCCCCACGAGCCGTTTCGGCACCCCGGATGAGTTCCGAGCCTTCGTCGACCGCTGCCACGCTGATGGCCTCGGGGTGATCCTCGACTGGGTGCCCGGTCACTTCCCGAAAGATGCCCACGGCTTGGCCTTTTTTGATGGCGCGCACCTCTATGAGCACGCCGATCCCCGCATCGGTGAGCACAAGGAATGGGGCACCCTGATTTTCAACTACAGCCGCAACGAAGTTCGCAACTTCCTGGTGGCCAACCTGGTGTATTGGTTTGAGGAATTCCACATCGATGGCATCCGCGTCGATGCGGTGGCCTCGATGCTCTACCGCGACTACCTACGCCCCGACGGCGAATGGCTGCCCAACGACCATGGCGGGCGCGAAAATACCGAGGCGGTGCACTTCCTGCAGCAGGCCAATCACGTGCTGTTCGAGCACTTCCCAGGCGCCCTCTCCATCGCTGAGGAATCCACCACCTGGCCGATGGTGACGCAGCCCACCAACATCGGCGGCCTCGGGTTCAACCTCAAGTGGAACATGGGTTGGATGCACGACATGCTCGATTACTTCGAGCTGGATCCTTGGTTCCGCCAGTTCCACCAGAACAACGTCACATTTTCGATCTGGTACGCCTTCACCGAGAACTTCATGCTCGCCCTCAGCCACGATGAGGTTGTGCATGGGAAGAGCAACCTGCTTCACAAGATGCCAGGTGATGACTGGCAGAAGTTTGCCAACGTGCGCGCCCTGCTGGCCTACATGTGGACCCACCCCGGCAAGAAGACAATCTTTATGGGGATGGAATTCGGCCAACGGGCCGAATGGAACGTGTGGGGCGATCTGCAGTGGGATCTGCTGCAACACGTTGCCCACCAGGGTCTGCAGCACCTCGTCGACGACCTCAACAGTTTCTACAAGTCAGAGCGGGCACTCTGGGGAGATGACTTCAGCGAGTTTGGCTTCCAGTGGATTGATTGCAACGACAATCGCCACTCAATCATCAGTTTCATGCGCCGCGAAAGCGCCACCGGCCGCTGGCTTGTGGTGGTAGCCAATTTCACCCCTCAGAGCCATTCCCACTACCGCGTTGGGGTGCCGCTGGAGGGCTTCTACGAGGAGGCATTCAACACCGATGCCGAGCGCTATGGCGGCAGCAACCTGGGCAACCTGGGCGGCAAGTTCACTGACGAGTGGGGCATCCACGGCTACGAGCAATCTCTGGATCTCTGCCTGCCGCCCCTATCGGTGCTGGTGCTCCGCCGTGACGAAAAGCGCAGCCAGGAACGGGTTGAGGACACCTGTGACGAAGCCGCCGAAACCGGGGCCCTGTTCGGGTAGGTTCTCGCTTCGTCTTGTTTGGACCCATGACCGAAACGGCCCCCCTGCTGCTGCGCGCCGCCCGAGGTGAGCAGGTGGAGCGGCCGCCGGTGTGGATGATGCGCCAGGCGGGCCGCTACATGAAGGTGTACCGCGACCTGCGCGACCGCCATCCTGGCTTCCGGGAGCGCTCGGAGAACCCCGATCTCTCCTACGCGATCTCGATGCAGCCCTTCGAGGCGTTCAAGCCAGATGGCGTCATTCTGTTCTCCGACATCCTCACCCCACTGCCGGGCATGGGGATCGACTTCGACATCGTCGAGAGCAAGGGCCCCCTGATCCACGACCCGATCCGGACCATGGCCCAGGTGGACGCCCTGCGTCCCCTGCAGCCGGCCGAGACCATGCCGTTCGTCGGTGAGGTGCTCACCCGCCTGCGCCAGGCGGTTGGGAATGAGGCCGCCGTGCTCGGTTTTGTGGGAGCCCCCTGGACCTTGGCCGCCTACGTGGTGGAGGGCAAGAGCTCCAAGAACTACGCGGTGATCAAGGCGATGGCCTTCCAAGAGCCGGCGCTGCTGCACAAGCTCCTGGATCACTTCGCCGAATCCATTGCGGCCTACCTGCGTTACCAGATCGACTCCGGCGCCCAGGTGGTGCAGATGTTTGATTCCTGGGCGGGCCAACTGAGCCCAACCGACTACGACAGCTTCGCCGCGCCTTATCAGAAAAAGGTGGTGGATCTGGTCAAGCAAACCCACCCCGACACTCCTTTCATCCTCTACATCTCCGGCAGCGCCGGCGTGATTGAGCGGATGGCCCGCACTGGCGTCGACATCGTGTCGCTCGACTGGACGGTGGACATGGCCGAAGGCCTGGCCCGCCTGCCCGAACACGTGGGCGTGCAAGGCAACGTGGACCCGGGGCTGCTGTTCGGCACCCGCGAAGCCATCCAGGCCCGCATCGACGACACCGTGCGCAAGGCCCGCGGCCGCAAGCACATTCTCAACCTAGGCCACGGGATTTTGCCCGGCACCCCGGAAGAGAACGGCCAGTTCTTCTTCGAGGCCGGCAAGAGCGTGATGGATCGCCTCGGAGCTGCCGCTTGAGCGACCCGTCAGCGGCGTCCTGCCAAACCGTTCGCAGGCCTCAGCGGATCCTGATCACGGGAGCCACGGGCTGCGTTGGCCAGCACATCGCAGCCCAGCTCTACCGGGAGAGCGACGCCGAACTACTCCTGCTGCTGCGGGATCCAGCCAAGCTCACGGCGGTGCCGGCCAACGATCCCCGCATCACCCTGCTGGTGGGCGACCTGCGGGAGCTCACACCCCATGCCGGCGCCATTGCGACGGCAACCCGGTTGATTCACACAGCCACGGCCTGGGGCGATCCCTTGCGGGCCCACCAAGTCAACGTGGAGGCGGTCAAGCAACTGCTCGCGTTGACCAGCCCCGAATGGCTGGAGCAGGTGATCTATTTCTCCACGGCCTCGATCCTCGATCAACAGCTCAAGCTGCTGCCCGAGGCCCAGGCCTACGGCACTGAATACATCCAAACCAAAGCCCTTTGCCTCCAGCAATTGGAGACCCACCCGCTGGCCGCCAAGGTGGTGGCTGTCTTCCCCACCCTGGTGTTCGGCGGCCGGGTCGACGGGCAGGGCCCCTTCCCCACCAGTTACCTCACGGCCGGACTCACCGAAGCCTGCCGCTGGCTGTGGCTGGCGAAGTGGCTGCGGGCCGATGCCAGCTTCCACTTCATCCACGCCGCTGACATCGCCCAGGTGTGCGTTCACCTGGCCACCCAGCCTCACCAGAGCAACCCAGAACCTGGCCAGGGACCCGTGCGCCGGTTGGTGCTGGGACAAGCCGCAATCAGTGTCAACGACACCGTGGCCCAGTTGTGCCGCTGGCGCCGCAGCTGGCGGCCAGCGCTGGGCCTCGACCTGCAGGGCTGGCTGATCGAAGCCCTGATCAAGCTGCTGCGCATCGAGGTGAATGCCTGGGATCGCTTTTCGATCCGCCAGCGCCACTTCGTGCACGAACCGGTCAGCCCGCCGGAGCGGTTCGGTCTGGTGAGCCATGCCCCCACCCTGCAGGCCGTCTTCGACGTCTCGGGTCTGCCCCATCGCGGCCTGCCCAAGCCATGAACCCGTCCGGTCTGCACCGGCTGCTTGCCGCCCTCCTGCTTGGGCACGTGGTGTTGGGGCTCGTGCTGCTGTGGCCAGGGCAGCAGGCTCAGGCGGCCACCGACCCAACAACCACAGCCGCCACAGCAGCGATGCAGCTGGGCAGCGAGGAGGGATTTCTGGTCTTCCAACCCGAGCGCCTGACGATTGCGGCGGGTGAGCGGGTGCGGTTTGAAGTTGGCGGGCTGGGCCCCCACAACCTGATTGTGGCCGGCCACCCCGAGTGGAGCCATGAGCCACTGAGCTTTGTTGTTGGCGAGAGCTGGGAACAGCAATTCGACAGCCCGGGCCGCTATGCCATCTGGTGCGAGCCCCACCGCGCCGCGGGCATGACCGGCGAAATCAATGTGCTGGCTGCGGAAAGCGCAGCCGAATGACCTCGGCAGTGTGTGGCAAATGTTGCGAACCTGGCTGGCAAGGGTCACAGCAGCGCCGCTCCCAGCTTAATTTTGGCGGGTTGCCCGTGCTTTCAAAGCGCCTTCCATGCGCCGTCTCTTCTCCCTGATCGCTCTCTGCCTGGCGCTCGTGCTGGGCGCTGCTCCGAGCTTCGCCGCCGATGTGGCCCACGGTGGTCAAATCTTCTCCGCCAACTGCGCGGCCTGCCACATGGGTGGCGGCAACGTGGTGAATGCCGAGCGCACCCTCAAGCAGGATGCCCTCGAGGCCTATCTGGCCAACTACAGCAGCGGCCATGAAACTGCCATCGCCTACCAGGTGACCAACGGCAAAAACGCCATGCCCGCCTTCGGCGGCAAGCTCAGCGACAGCGACATCGCTGACGTGGCTGCCTACGTCGAGGACATGTCCTCCAAAGGCTGGGCCTGATCCCTGCTGAGCACCCACGTGGTGCCCTCGGTCAAACCGTTTCAGCAAACCCCGGCTTCGGCTGGGGTTTTTTGTTGGGCCCGATCAGCCCTGCTCTCGACGGGCAGCCAGCACGGCCAAGTAGAGCTCCTCTGGCACTTCGCGGATGTCGTATTCGCTGGGAAGCACGCCATGCACATGCCGGTGCACCGCCATCCAGCAGTTGCGCTCCGGATCCCGGCCCGTGCCATCAAACTCCCGAGATTGGGAGGCAAGGCGCGCAATCAATGCTTCGTTGAACACAGGATCGGATCCGGGCGCATCCATGACAGCAGACAACAGCAGCGTTAGAGCACCCATTGGGAGTCCAGAGTGGATCCAGTCTGAACCAGTGCATCGGCATGGCAGCCCGTTGCCCCTCACCCCCAACCCACCGATTGCTTGGGTTGGAAGCCGTCCTGCTTAGCGTTGCCCTGGCAGGAACTGGGCTGCTTGGGGCCTTTCAGAGGCCGGCGCAAGCCCAGGCCGTGCCGAAGCCCTCTTGTCCGCTGGTGGTGCCGCCCAGCCAGACACTGTTTCAACCCCGCCGCATCCAGGCCGATCAGGTGAAGGCCAAGAACGCGATGGGCTGCCTGTCACCGGCGGATGCGGTGTACGGAGCGGATGGCTGTCCGCTACGCCTGTGCGGCCCCGATGCTGGCGTGATTCAGCTGCCAGAGCCGTAGGCCACCTGGCACACGGCATTGAGCAGCTGGGCCTGGTCGGCGTCGGTTGGAATCTGGCCATTCAGCAGACCCTGCTGACAATTGGCGGCTCCTAGCAGTTGGGTGCCGTTGACCCCGTAAGAGAAACTCACTCCAGTGCTGCCCACAGCTTCCACCGAGCCGTAGTTGAGCTGGTAGCTGGTGTTGGGCACGAGAAACACCGGTGACTGCTGCGCCGAAGCCGCATTCACGAGCCCACCGATCACCGCACTGGTTGCCAGGCTTGCCACGCCCCAGGCAGCAGCACTGGCGCCCCACCAACCCCAGCCTCCCCAGCCGCCGTACCAGCCGGTGTTCCAGGGGCGGCTGCCCCAGTAGCCGCCGTTGCGCCAGCCGTCATTCCAACCGTTGTAATCGCGGTTGTAGAAGTTGTTGTTGACGTTGAGGCTCCTGTTGAAGTCATCGTTGCCGATCGTGGTGCGGCTGCCGGCCCCATACATCGGGTGGTAGCCCTGGTAGCCAGAGCGCCAGTCGCCGCCGCCGGTGTCAGTGCGATCGACGTTCCGATCGACGTTGACGTTGACGTTGCGATCGCCGCCTCCCGACCAGTGGTAGCCCCCCCCAGCAAACCCGCCACCGCCACGAAAACCGCCGCCACCGCCAAAGCCGCCACCGCCGCGGGCATGGGCCGAGATCGGCACCAGGGCCGAGCTGCAAGCCAGGGCTGCACAGAGGGCTACAGCGAGGGAACGACGGAAGCTCATGGAATCGATCCGATCAAGAAGGAGGAAGAGGAAGGTGAAGCTGGTGAACCGGAGGCAAAGTCAGCCTGAGGTGATGGGGGCATGGTGGCCGCCGGCACCTGGAGGCTCTTGGCCGCCGCGGCGCTCCAGCAGCTGCCAAACGCCAATGGCAATGCCCCCGCCCAGGGCCAGCACGAGCAGATCGCGCAACCATCCGGGTAGCCATCCAGCAAGGCTCTCGGGGAGGGGCGTGCCCTTGGGATCGGGGCCGTAAGCCACCTGGCAGGCGGCATTGAGCAACTGGGCCTGGGCGGCCGTACTGGGCACTTGGCCATCAAGCAGGCCTTGCTGGCAGTTGGCGGCCCCCTTCACCGGGGGGCTGCCTGCCACGGCATAGCTGAAGTTGGCCCCACCGGAGCCCACCGAATCGACGGTGCCGTAGTTGAGCTGGTAATCACTATCTGGCACATCAATGACGGGGGATTGCTGGGCGGCGGCATCGTTGACCAAAGCAGTGATCACCTCAGCGCCAGCGAGAGCCGCGAGACCCCATCCCAGCGAAGAGCCGCCCCACCAGCCCCAGGAGTTTGGACTCCAGTTGTACCAGCCGTAGCCCCATGGCCTGCTGCCCCAATACCCCCCATCGGCCCAGCTGTTGTTCCAGCCACCGACATTGCGGTTGTAGAAGTTGTTCTCCAGGTTCACCTGGCGGTTGAAGCGGTCGTTATCAAAACTGCCCACGCCGCGACCACCATCCCAACCGCCTGCGTTGGACCTCCGAAACTGATCCGCCGAGATGTTGTGGCCAGTCCAGGGGGTGCGACTACCAGCGCCGTAGAGCGGATGGCTCCCGCTGTAGCCCTGGTTCAGGTTGCGCTCCTCGGGGCGATCCACCGGCAGCGAACGCTCCTCGGGCATCGATCGCTCGACTGGAGCAGCCCGTTCGATCGGGGCCGCCTGCTCAATCGGGGCCGCCTCCACGCGCGGGGCACTGAAGCGATAGGCCCCACCACCCCCCCCAGCAAACCCGCCATCGCCACGAAAACCGCCACCACCGCCAAACCCGCCACGGGCCTCAACAGCGGAGGGAGCGGCCAGCCCCCCTGCCACCACAACAGAAGCCAACACAACACACCAGCGCATCTGCTTCAGCTGGACAATCCAGCCAATGGATTGCCTTCACTGATAGCCAACGGTCACAGCACGCCCAGCAACTGCAGGGAACCGTTACAGGGCACTGCCAAGCCGCACTGACGGTTTCCTCGCCATGGCTGGGGAGGACCGCATCGATCCATACGGTTCTCCCACCTGTGGGCTTCAACAAACCGCCATACGGTTCAACCACCTGATCCCCAACGGGAGTCGCTCATGCATCCCACCGCCGAACTCTTCACCGAAAAAGCCTGGGCCTCCGTGGTGGCCGCCCAACAACTGGCCCAACAAAAGCGCCAGCAACAGATGGAAAGCGAGCATCTACTGGCAGCCCTGCTGGGCCAGCAGGGCTTGGCCGGCCGGATCCTGGAGAAGGCCGGCGTGGATGTGGGCAGCCTCAGCCAGAAGGTGGAGGCCTGGATCGCTGGCCAGCCCAGCCTGAGCGCCCCCCCCGACAACGTCTATTTGGGCAAGGGTCTCAACACCGTGCTCGATCAGGCCGGCAGCCTCAAGGACACCTACGACGACGCCTACATCGCCATTGAGCACCTGCTGCTGGCTCTAGCGATCGACGACCGTTGCGGCAAGCAACTGCTCTCGCAGGCCGGCACCAGCGCCGACAAACTCAAAGAGGCGGTGCAGTCCATCCGCGGATCCCAAACCGTGACCGACCAGAACCCCGAAGGCACCTATGAATCGCTAGAGAAGTACGGACGCGACCTCACCAAGGCCGCCCGCGCGGGCAAGCTCGATCCGGTGATCGGCCGGGATGAGGAGATCCGCCGCACGATCCAGATCCTCAGCCGCCGCACCAAGAACAACCCGGTGCTGATCGGCGAGCCCGGCGTGGGCAAAACGGCAATCGTCGAGGGCCTGGCCCAGCGCATCGTCAATGGCGATGTGCCCCAGGCGTTGCAGAACCGTCAGCTTGTGTCGCTCGACATGGGCGCCCTGATCGCCGGTGCCAAGTACCGCGGCGAATTCGAGGAACGGCTCAAGGCCGTGCTCAAGGAGGTGACCGCCTCCGAAGGCCAGATCGTGTTGTTCATCGACGAGATCCACACAGTGGTAGGGGCCGGCGCTACCGGCGGCGCCATGGATGCCAGCAACCTGCTCAAGCCGATGCTGGCCCGCGGCGAACTGCGCTGCATCGGCGCCACCACCCTCGACGAGCACCGCCAACACATCGAGAAAGATCCTGCCCTGGAGCGCCGTTTCCAGCAGGTGTTCGTGGATCAGCCCACGGTCGAAGACACCATCTCCATTCTGCGAGGCTTGAAGGAGCGCTATGAAGTGCACCACGGCGTGCGCATCGCCGACAACGCCCTAGTGGCGGCCGCGGTGCTGAGCAGCCGCTACATCGCCGATCGCTTCCTGCCCGACAAGGCGATCGACCTGGTGGATGAATCGGCGGCGCGCCTGAAGATGGAGATCACCTCCAAGCCGGAGCAGATCGATGAACTCGATCGCCGCATCCTGCAGCTGGAGATGGAGAAGCTGTCCCTGGGGCGGGAATCCGATGCCGCGAGCCGCGATCGGCTCGAGCGACTGGAGAAGGAGCTTGCCGATCTGAGCGAACAGCAGAGCGCCCTCAATGCGCAGTGGCAACAGGAAAAGGGGTCGATCGATGAGCTCGGCTCCATCAAGGAGGAGATTGAGCAGGTGCAGCTGCAGATCGAGCAGGCCAAGCGCAGCTACGACCTCAACAAGGCCGCCGAGCTCGAATACGGCACCCTGGCAGAATTGCACAAGAAGCTGGCCGCCAAAGAAGAGGAGCTCAACGCCAGCGGCAGCGACAAGACCCTGCTGCGCGAGGAGGTCACCGAAGACGACATCGCCGAGGTGATCGCCAAGTGGACCGGCATCCCGGTGGCCAAGCTGGTGCAGAGCGAAATGGAGAAACTGCTCCACCTCGAGGATGAGCTGCACACCCGCGTGATCGGTCAGGCCCAGGCCGTAACGGCCGTGGCGGATGCCATCCAGCGCTCGCGCGCCGGACTCAGCGATCCCAACCGTCCCATCGCCAGCTTCCTGTTCCTCGGCCCAACCGGCGTGGGCAAAACTGAGCTCTCCAAGGCCCTGGCCTCGCAGCTTTTCGATTCCGAGGAGTCGATGGTGCGGATCGACATGAGCGAATACATGGAGAAGCACGCCGTTAGTCGGCTGATCGGAGCACCTCCTGGCTACGTGGGCTACGAGGAAGGCGGCCAGCTCACCGAAGCGGTGCGGCGTAGGCCCTATGCAGTGATCCTGTTCGACGAGGTGGAGAAAGCCCACCCCGATGTGTTCAACGTGATGCTGCAGATCCTTGATGACGGCCGCGTCACCGATGGCCAGGGCCGCACCGTGGACTTCACCAATACCGTGCTGATCCTCACCAGCAACATCGGCAGCGCCTCAATCCTTGATCTGGCTGGCGATCCAGCCCGTCACGGGGAAATGGAAACCAGGGTGAACGACGCCCTGCGCAGCCACTTCAGGCCTGAGTTCCTCAACAGGCTTGATGAGACGATTATCTTCCACAGCCTCAAACAGGAGGAACTGCGCGAGATCGTTGAGCTGCAGGTACAGCGCTTGGCCAAACGCCTTGAGGACAAGAAGCTGGCGCTCCAGCTCAATGCCGATGCCCTCGACTGGCTCGCTGGGGTGGGCTACGACCCCGTGTACGGCGCTCGACCGCTCAAACGCGCCATCCAGCGCGAATTGGAAACCCCGATCGCCAAGGGGATCCTGGGAGGCCAGTTCAGCAGCGGGCACACGATCATGGTCGATGTGGAGCTGCAACCCACGGGCGAAGGGGAAGCGCTCAAGCTACGTTTCCAGCAAACCGATCCAGCCAAGCTGCCGGTGCTGGCATGAGCCTCTCGTGGGCAACACGCGCCCAGCTGCTTACAACAGAGAAGGAAGGGCTGTGGCAAGTGGAAGGTAGACGATAAAACGATCTGCGTCCTCACCCATAGGGGTGCAGCATCCCGAAGCAGGATGATTCAAGTAGCAGCGATAGTCCAGCAATCGTGTTGAAAACGAGGAGATATCAGGGATATTTCATAAGGTTGCCGGGAACCAGAATACTGAATCAATGCGTCACCTCGTGACTGGTGGAGCCGGATTTATCGGCTCACACCTAATCGATCGGTTAATGGCAGATCAGGACAACATCGTGATCTGTGTAGACAACTTCCAGACAGGGTCACGCCGCAATGTGGTGCAGTGGATGCGTGATCCACGTTTCGAGCTGATACGACACGATGTCGTCGAACCCATCAGGTTGGAAGTCGAGAAGATTTGGCACCTTGCGTGCCCAGCATCCCCAGAGCAATACCAGCGGAATCCAATCGCTACAGCCAAAACCTGCGTTCTGGGAACGCTAAACATGCTCGGCTTGGCGAAGCGCTGCAACGCAAGACTGCTGTATGCCTCTACCAGCGAAGTCTATGGAGATCCGCTGGTATCTCCCCAAGATGAGAGCAATCTTGGAAATGTAAATTGCACGGGGCCAAGAGCCTGCTACGACGAGGGAAAGCGGATGGGAGAAACGCTTTGCTTCGATTATGCAAGAAAACACAGTGTATCTGTAGCGGTGGCACGTATCTTTAACACATATGGACCGCGGATGAGCAGCTCAGACGGGCGCGTCGTCACAAACTTCATCAGCCAAGCACTACAAAATAAACCACTTACAATCTACGGAACAGGCAAACAGACACGCAGCTTCTGCTACTGCAAAGACCTGGTCGAAGGACTATTCGCACTGATGAATAGCAGCGAACAAGGCCCTATCAACCTTGGCAACCCCGAAGAAATGACAATAGCTGAGCTTGCAAATATAATTGTCAAATTGGTGAATCCAGGCGTGCAAGTCGTGCACAAGCCGTTGCCGATTGATGATCCCCAGCGACGCAAGCCAGCCATTGAACGAGCCGAAAACCTAATTGGGTGGAAACCCAAGGTGGGACTTGAAGAAGGTCTTAAAGCCACGATTGCCGACGTAATGAAGCAACTGAAGCAAACAGAACTGCAGACAGCCTAACAAAAGACGATCACAACCATCAGACTAATTCAATTAAAATCATGGTCAAGAACATTTGCTGCATTGGAGCAGGGTATGTGGGCGGCCCCTCCATGGCCGTCATGGCAGACAATTGTCCAGGGGTGGAGATTAACGTTGTAGATGTTGACCAGAATCGGATTGATGGATGGAATAATCTCAACAACGAAGCACTACCAGTTTACGAACCAGGGCTTCAAGATGTATTGGATCGAGTACGTGATCGCAACCTGCGTTTCTCGACGGACGTATCAGGAGCAATACGTGATGCAGACATGGTGTTCCTATCAGTGAACACACCCACAAAGCGACGTGGCTGTGGAGCCGGCTCCGCATCAGATCTCACATTCATTGAAAAGGCGGCGAGGCAAATCGCCGAATCAGCACAAGGAAGCACAATTGTCGTTGAACGATCAACATTACCGGTGAGAACCGCAGATGGACTCCGCAAGATATTAAATCAATCAAGAGGCACAAGCTTTGAAATCCTGTCAAATCCTGAATTCATGGCGGAGGGAACCGCCATCGACGATCTTCAGAATCCCGATAGAGTACTCGTAGGTGGACATTGCCATTCGGCCATTAACGAACTGGCACAAATCTATGGCAACTGGGTCGAGCCAAACAAGATCATTACAACAAATCTGTGGTCTGCGGAGCTAGCCAAGCTCACGTCGAATGCGTTCCTGGCCCAACGAATATCGTCGATCAATGCCATTGCCGGACTCTGTGAAGCCACGGGTGCCGATGTCGAAGAAGTCCGATCAGCAATCGGCACAGATCGACGAATTGGCAGTGAATTTTTAAGACCAGGTCCAGGCTTCGGTGGTAGTTGCTTTAAAAAAGATCTCCTGAACCTCATCTACCTTGCCGAACACTACGGACTGGTTGAGGTAGCGAGCTACTGGCAATCAGTCTTGAATCTAAATGGATGGTCACAGAAACGGATTTCCAGAATGATTGTGAGATCACTATTCGGAACCCTGCGGAACAAGCGGATTGCAGTGCTTGGATTTGCCTTTAAGGCTGATACAAATGACACACGCGAAAGCCCCTCGATCGGAATCTGTCGTGATCTCTTGCACGATGGCGCGAGCCTAGGGATCCATGACCCGCGGGTGGAGGAGCCAGCAATAGAACAACTGCTTGGCATCGGGGATGATGGTGCACCTGCAGCTGGCAGTTTTAAAAAATTCGACAGCGTAGAAACTGCCTGTGAAGGTGCTGATGCGGTATTGATCCTCACCGACTGGCAGGAATACAGGCAACTCGATTGGCCCGCTCTGGCAGGGCGCATGCGGCGTCCGGGCTGGGTGTTTGACGCACGTCGGTGTACAAACTTGGGTGAGGCGGAGAGCCAGGGACTGGAAACCTGGCAAATCGGTCGCGGAGGGCTGAACTGATGGCCAATGTTTTGGTCACAGGTGGGGCTGGCTATGTCGGATGCCACGTGCTTGGCCCCCTTAAAGAAGCAGGTCACAATCCCGTTGTCTATGACGATCTGAGTCGAGGGTTTGCCGAACTGGTGGAGCCTCACGCTGTACCGCTGGTGATTGGCTGTCTTGCCGATCGCACTCTCCTGCGATCCGTGTTGAAAGAGCACAAGATCGATGCAGTTCTCCATTTTGCTGCACTGGCCTACGTCGGTGAATCCACCGACTATCCCGACCGGTATTACAGAGTCAACACCGCCGATGCGTTCGGCTTGATCGAAGAAGCCGTGGCCTATCGACCGGAGGCGCCACCGGCGATTGTGTTCTCCTCAACCTGTGCCGTCTTCGGGATCCCGCCCTTGCTCCCGATTCAGGAATCTTCTCAAAGGGCACCAATTAATCCCTATGGAAGAAGCAAACTCGCCATGGAATGGATGCTGCAGGATTTGTCCCGGCAGCACAGATTTCCATCTATCATTCTGCGCTACTTCAATGCTGCGGGATCAGATTATCAGAATGGAAGTGGGGAATGTCATTCACCCGAAACCCATCTGATTCCGCTAGCGATTCAAGCCGCTACCGAAGGAACGCCCCTTTGCGTCAATGGCAACGACTTTGACACACCTGATGGCACAGCAATACGTGACTATATCCATGTACGAGATTTAGCGAGTGCCCATGTCTCAGCTTTGGATTACTTGATTGCGGGTGGATCTAGCACAGATCTTAACCTCGGTACCGGCAAAGGTCACTCTGTGCGTGAGGTAATCAGTTGCGTGGAGCGGGTTTGCAAGAAGTCACTAGCCGTGCAGATCAATGAAAGGCGTTTAGGCGACCCCCCGGCCCTCGTGGCAGATCCGGCGAAGGCTAGAAAACTCTTGAATTGGCGGCCCGGATACTCCGACCTGGATCGCATCGTGGAAGATGCGCTCGCCTGGGAGCAGCTGCGCCAGAAGATTCCCCATCTCGCGAGCCCGTCTGCCTTGGGGGTGAGATGACAACCACAGGAATCTTTGTGCCTGCTCTTCCAACATCCCAGCGACGCATCCTGTTGCTTCTGGTGTTGTTCTGGGTTGTTGGCACACTTTCATTCTGGCGCTGGGCCATGCAGCCCTCCGTATGGGTGAGTGTGCCAGGCACGTTGTTCAACGTCCTACTGCTGATCTACGCCACTGGCATTCCCGCCTGGCCCTTCTACTTGTTTTTGAGAATGCGCCAAGTGCGCCGCGAACTCACCGTGCCACCGGGGCTGCGGGTCGCCATGGTAGTGACCAAGGCGCCCTCGGAGCCCTGGCCGCTGGTGAAGCACACGCTTGAAGCGATGTTGGACCAAGCAGGGGAACACGACACCTGGCTCGCCGATGAACAGCCCAATGACGAGGTGCGTCACTGGTGCAACGGCCATGGAGTGAGGATCTCCAGCAGAGCTGGGGTCCCGGAGTACCACCAGCCCACATGGCCGCGCCGCACCCGCTGCAAGGAGGGGAACCTCGCCTACTTCTACGACCACTACGGCTACGCCAATTACGACGTGGTCGTGCAGCTCGATGCCGATCATGTCCCTCAACCGGGGTATCTGATCGCCATGCTCCAGCCCTTCAACGATCCTTTGGTGGGGTATGTGGCGGCACCGTCCATCTGCAATGCCAATGCAAGCCGCAGTTGGGTTGCCAGGGGCAGGCTGTACGCCGAATCGATGCTGCATGGCCCCATGCAGTTGGGGCTCAATGGAAAGTGGGCTCCACTTTGTTTCGGTAGTCACTACGCCGTGCGCACCCAGGCTCTGCAAGAGGCTGGCGGCTTGGGTCCGGAGCTCGCCGAAGACCACTCCACCACGCTGTTGCTCAATGCGCATGGCTGGCAGGGAGCTTTCGCCCACCGAGCACTGTGTTTCGGTCTAGGCCCGGAAACCTTTGAAGATGCAATGGTGCAGGAGTTTCAGTGGTCGCGCAGTCTCACCACGATCCTGCTACGCCATCTACCGCCGTTGCTCGGGAAGCTGCCGCCCCATCTGCGGTTGCAATTTCTGTACTCACAGGCGTTCTATCCCCTGCGTGGCTGTTTGAGTCTGTTGGCACTGGGGTTGCCAGTGCTGGCGTTGTTGCTCGATCACCCATGGATGCGGATTCATTACCCAACCTTCCTGGTGTTCAGCGCTCTACAGATTGCAATCACTCTGATGCCCATGCTACTGCTTCGGCGCAATGGGCTGCTGCGTCCACCAAATGCACCGCCACTCTCTTGGGAACACTGGTTGTTCGAGCTTAGTCGCGGTCCCTGGGTGTTTGCAGGCGTTGTTAGTGCGATGCGGGAATGGCTATGGCCTAGGCCGGTCACATTTCGCGTCACGCGCAAGCAATCAGTGGCATCACCACTGCCGCTCACTTTCCTGATGCCGTATTTCCTGGCGGTATTGATTGGGGTAGTCGCTGCCTTTGCACTGGGCAGTTCGGCGCGAATGGCACAGGGTTATGTGCTGCTCACCTTGATCACCACTGCCATGTTCGCGATTACAGCACTGGCCATTGCGGTGTTGAGCCATCGTCAAGGAGATAGTCCTCTCCAGGGGCATTTACCGCAAATGGGACTAGCTGGTTGTGGCGTATTGGTGACTCTTGGCTGTTGTTTGTGGCGCCTGCCTGAGCTCACTGCCCCCCTGCAGTTGCCCCCTTCGTTTCCATTCTCCTCTCTTTAACCATGCGTTCTCTGGGCTCCGTTGCCCTGGTCGCGGCATCAGCCGTCACCTCAGGCCTACTAGTCATGCTAAGCAATGCCTCAGCCAATCCTCCAATACGACCGATGGTCGGCTTATACCAATATCAACCCAACGATGCCCAGAGGGGCCGGCTAGATATCTCGGTGGATTACTTTGATTGGAATTCGCAAGACCTACCATCCAAGATAAAAACGTTCTTAAGTCAATCTCGGCGTCAACGGCGAGTGCCTCTGCTGAATCTAGAACCGTTTGCTGATCAAGCTTCTGGTCGAAGCAATGCAGACCTTCTGAACGATGTTCTTTCTGGGCGCTATGACAAGCGCCTGCAGAACTTAGCAGCAGTTCTGACAGAAGGGGGCATGCCTGTGTTGTTCCGCTTTGGTCACGAGATGGACATCACTGGCCAATACGCCTGGAGCTTCTCCAACCCGAAGCACTACATCAGTCTCTATCAATATGTCTATGAGAAAATGAATGGCAGGGCCATGCCCCATGTGCGCTGGGTCTGGTCCCCAGCCGGCACCCCTCAGGCCGATCGCTTCTGGCCCGGTCATGCCTATGTGGATCTGATCGGCATCTCAATTTATGCCAGCAGGGCCTGGACTCCGGATCAGTCTCTGGAAAGATTTTCTGAGATTCTTGAGCGAAAAAAATGGCTCCAGAGACATTTTAGCCGTCCTCTACTAGTGGCTGAAGCGGGTGTGAGTGGATCAGAGACCGATCAACAGCGTTGGATTAAAGATGCCGTGCTAGCGATGGCTCATTTTCCTGAGGTGTGTGGGTTGGTCTATTTCCAAGCGCCACAGCCCAGTTGGATGCCTTTACCCACAGGCCATGAAAACTGGAAGTTGAAGCAAGGACCATTGGGGTGGCTGCTGGAGCAGTTGCCCTTGGCCAAGCGGCGCGGGCTTGCCTGCGTGGAGGCCTAAGCCATGAGGATCGATCACATCCTGGCGAGCGGTTGTCTCGCCGTTGGCAGTGTCCTTGCGATAGAGGTCGGTTGGAGCCCACGTCCTGCGCATGCACAGGAACAGCTGCCAAAGCAGACCCAGAATCCAACAACAGAGCTGCTCCCAGAGGCCCTCACAAATGAGCAAGTTTTGCCGACAGATCCACAGCCAAAGGCAGCCGCTGCCAGTCAACCCCTGCTGCCCTACAAGTCGCCCAACCTCAACCCCACCCAGATCCCCTCGGCATATGTGGCCGAATGGGGGGATTACTTCGTAGCGGGCTATATGTATGGCTACGACGACGACGATGCCGACGGCAATAGCTCAATAAACACCGACGGTGGAGTGAGCGTGGGTGTGGGTTTTGGCAACGCCCGCAAACTGGTAGCCGTGGAAGTGGATTTCAACCTGGAGAGCCTCGCCAACACCGACAACGGCGGCACCCTGGATGTGCGACTAGGCCGGCAACTGATCAGCAACCACAACTTCGCCCTCCAGCTGGGGGGTGGTTGGCTGGGGGTGGCGTCCTATGGCACCTGGCCCAAGGAGGGTGGCAGTCCTTACGGCGTGCTCACGGCTGCATGGGCATTACGGCAGAACGATCCGGACTTTCGTCAGACCTTGCAGGTCAACCTCGGCGGCGGCAGCGGCCGCTTCCAGCGTTTGGATGCTGTGGATCTGGTCAGCAGCGGTCTGATTGCCTCGGTGGGCGTGGAGCTTGCTCCCAACCTCGGCATCAGTGCGGGTTGGGCCGGCCGGGGGCTGAATGCCTCAGTGTCCTATGTGCCCCTGCGGGGTGTGCCGCTCTACCTCTCCCTTTCCGGAGCCAACATCACCAGTGTGGATGGCACCGGCAGGGCCGTGGCGTTTGGCATCACCTGGGGCGGCAGCTTCCGCACAGCAACCTTCCCCTAACCACAGCACAGTCATGCAGAAACGCTGAATTCTCAGATGAGTGCTAATCAGACGAATAAAACATACATGGGCTGATGCCCGAACACTCAATCTACAAAGCAAATCATGCTGAAACTCACCACTCTTTCTGATACCCAATCTGAGCTGATGCAAGGCGGTCGCCGTTCTAGCAACGGCAATGGTTCCCCCCGTCCCCGCCGCGGCAGCAACGGGCCTATCCGGCAAACCACCAACAACATCTATGTTGGGGCGTCGCAGGATTCGTTTGCAGGGGCCTTCACCCTCGGCGGCGAGAATAGCCTTGCCTACAACAGTGTGGGCCAAATCATGAACATCGGGGTTTCTGTCTGATCAGCTCCAGTGCCTTGCCTGAGGGCGCCCAATGGGCGTCCTCTTTTCTTTCTTCTAATCTGGAGAATGCATTCATGCAACTACTCGATGACAGCAGCGCAGAAGCCCTGATTGGCGGTAGACGGCGCTCCACAGCGATGCGAGAGCGTTTCAGCCTCAATCTCAACGTCAACAACATGATCACCGTGGTTCCCCAAGTGGCCACCGGTGTAGCTATCACCGTGTTCGGTGGCGAATCGGGTGTGGTTGTGGGCACATTCGCAAACCTCGGTTTCAACCTGGTCTGAATCAGGCCACCACCGCAGAAAACAGCGGGGGAGCAAGCCACCTGGCTCCTCCGCCACCCATTGCAGGCCGCTTCATTCGCCTTCCGGTAGCAACAGAACAACACCATGGGCACAACAACCGTGTGCTGGAGCTGGACGCAACACAGCACGAGCTATCGCCACACTGGCAGGACAGACGAAAACGCCGGAAGGGGGCACCAACGGCAAGTCCAGATCTGGCAACTACGGATGCAAAGTCTAAACGGAACCACTGAGGTTCAAAGCTGGAGTGCAACTCACCCTGACCAGCCAGAAACCCATAGCCGATGAAATCCAGACCAATGCCAGCCGATTTGATCAAAACGGCCTTGCACAAGGTGGCGATGTGGGCTGGCTTCAACCCGAGACCCAACGGCACCTATGCCTGCATCCGCCAGGACGCTGAGGAAGATTGTGGAGCTGCCTGTATCGCCACGGTGAGTACGCAGCATGGCAAGACATTATCGATCAGCCGGGTGCGCGAGGCCGTCGGAACCACCGCTACAGGAACAACATTGCTGGGGCTTAAGCGGGGTGCCGAAAAGCTTGGCTTTCATGCCCGAGCGGCCAAGGCTGATGGCTCCCTGCTTGAGCAACTTCACGAGCTTCCTCTGCCCATCATTTGCCATTGGAATGGCAACCACTGGGTTGTTGTGCATGGCAAAGATGACTCCCAACTGATCGTGGCCGACCCTGGTGTAGGGATTCTGCGACTCGAAACCAAGGAATTCCTGCGCCACTGGAGCAATGGCGTGCTACTGCTGCTGGAGCCGGACCCCAGTCGATTTAGCGCACTCGAAGAAGACAAGCATCCTGGAATCTGGGTGTTTCTGCGCTATCTGAAGCCATTTCGGCCCTTGCTGGGCCAGGCCCTTCTGCTCAACCTTCTGATCGGCCTGCTGGCCCTGGCCATGCCATTGCTGATGCAGGTGCTCACCGACGACGTGCTGGTGAGGGGAGACACGCGCATGCTCACCAGCCTCGGCATTGGAATTATGGCGCTATTCGTGCTGCGCAGTGTGTTGAGCCTAGTGCAAGGTCACATGGTGGGACATTTCGGCCAGAAATTGCAATTACAAATGGTGCTGCACTATGGCGACCGTCTTCTCAAATTGCCAATCGACTATTTCGAGAGTCACCGAAGTGGTGAGGTGGTGAGTCGCATCAGCGACATTCAGCGGATCAATGACCTACTCACCGATGTAGTACTTGGCCTCCCCAGTCAACTCGGCATTGCCTTGATCTCACTGATTTGGATGTGGCTGTACAGTCCGCAGCTCACAATGGCCGCCGTAATAAGCTACCTGCTCGTGATCAGCTGCAGTCTCTGTTTCCTACCTGCCATTCAAGACAAAACCAAGCAACTCCTTGTGCGATCGGCCGACAACCAGGGCTTTCTCGTGGAAGTCTTCCGGGCCGCCAACGTGTTGAAAACCACCGATGCAACCGAGCAGGCCTGGCAGGAGTATCAGAGCAACTTTGGTCGGCTTGCAAACCTCCGCTGGAGCGCCCTAAAACTGGGGCTCGGCGAAAGCACTACCACAAATCTATTGGGAAGTCTCAGCACAATCGCATTGTTGTGGTTTGGCAGCTCATTTGTTATCAGCCGCGAGTTGAGCATTGGGCAACTGCTGGCTTTTAATGGCATGGGCGTGAACGTACTTGGCTTTCTGGCAGGCCTCAGTGCAATCAGTGAGGAGGTGATCACAGCCCAGGTGGTCATCCGCCGCCTGGCGGAGGTGCTGGAGCGCGAGGTGGAAGACCCCCACTCCGCCGAGAAACATCCTGTGGCCATCAGCCCAAACGACGACATCATCTGCGAAGGACTGCAATATCACCACCCCGGAAGACTTCCGCTGCTGGCGGACTTCAACCTGCACATCCCCGGTGGGATCACCACCGCCCTGATCGGTGAATCGGGCTGTGGCAAAAGCAGTCTCAGCAAACTGATTGCCGGGCTCTACCCGCTGCAACAGGGTTCGATTCACTACGGCCCCTACAGCAGCCGCGACCTGTGCCTCGAGAGTCTGCGCCGCCAGGTGGTGCTGATTCCCCAGGATTCAGAGTTCTTCAACCGCAGCATCTACGACAACTTTAGTTTTGCCCATCCCGGCATCAGCTTTGAGCAGGTGGTGGCTTCCTGCCGGCTCGCCCTGGCCGACGAGTTCATCCGCGATCTTCCAGATGGCTATCGCACCGTGCTCGGTGAATTCGGCGCCAACCTTTCGGGGGGCCAGCGCCAACGGCTCGCCATCGCCCGCAGCCTGATCGGTGATCCCGCCGTTTTGATCATGGATGAATCAACCTCAGCTCTCGATCCGGTGTTGGAAGCGCGCCTGATGGACCAGCTTCTGGAGCACCGCCGCGGCCGCACAACCCTGCTGATCAGCCATCGCCCCTCGGTGATCCTGCGGGCCGATTGGATCGTGTTCATGGAAAAGGGCCGGGTGCGCTTCCAAGACCAACCCGGCGCCCTCAAGGAACGCGGCGCCGTGGCCCCTTACCTCACCGCTGCCTAAATCACCATTCAGCCTGAATGACCATGCCGAACAACGACCTTCCCGTCCTGCGGGGCCCTCTCGTGCCCGCCAGCGCCGACGACTTTCTGCCGCCCCTGGGTGGCTGGTCGCGACGTCTGGGCACCCGGCTTGCAGCCGTCAGTGGCCTTGGCCTGCTGGTGATGATCGTGCTGCCCTGGCAGGAAACCGTGCGTGCTCAGGGGGTGGTTCGTCCCATCGGTGAAAACACCGTGGTGCAGACCGAGCGGGGCGGCACAGTGTTGGAGGTGCTGGTCAAACCCAACCAGCAGGTGAAAGCCGGGCAGGCCATCGCCCGGCTGGACGATCGCCCCTGGCGGGATCAGCAGACTCAGCTGCAGAGCGAACTCCTGAAACTCGAGTTGCAACGCAACCAAGCGGAGCTGCAGCTGCAAGCACTGAGCCTGCAGACGGGAGCAACCACCCAGCTCAGCAGCGCCCAAGTGGAGGCCAGTCGGCGCGATGTCGACAAGGCCAGCTCCACCGTGGCATTTCACCAGCAGGAAGTGGCCCGCTACGAGAGCCTGCTGGCCAGCGGGGCCGTGGCCCAGGCCCTGGTGGATGAAAAACGGGCTCAGTTGCAACTCAGTCGCAGTGACCTCGAAAAAGCGAACCAACAGGTGATTCAGCAGGGGGCTCTGGGCAACGTCGAACAGGCCCGTCTGCGCCAGAGCGGCGGCGCCTCCCGCAGCGGCGTTGAAGAACTCAACAAGACGATCAGCCTGCGCCAGACCGAATTGGCAGAGGTGAACCGCGCCATTGCCAGCACGGTGCTGCGGGCCCCAGCCAACGGCTCCCTCCTCGAAATTGCCGTACGGCACCCTGGACAAGTGCTCAGCCCCGGCGACGTGGTCGCCACCATCGCGCCCAGCACGGGTCCCATGCAGGTCAATCTGCAGGTGCCTGGTACGGAGATCACCCCGATTCGCACCGGCCAGGCCACCCACTTGAGGGTGGATGGCTGCCCTTTTACCGATTTTGGTGTCCTCGGGGGACGGGTGGCGGCCATCGCTGCCGATGCCCTGCAGGCGGCACCCTCAGGCAAGGAGGGAGCCGGAACCGGCTCCTACCAGGTGGTGGTTCGTCCTGATCGAAGCGATCTGATGCAGCATCAACGGCGTTGTGGGTTGCGACCGGGCATGCAGGTGCAGGCCGACGTGGTGACCCGAAGCACTAGTGCGATGGGGGCGCTGCTGCGCAAACTTAGGGTTCTGCAGCCCCTTTGATCAGGCTTGTTGAGGGCGATTGAGCACGGCCTGTTCCACGTGTTGGCGAGCCCTTACGACCAGCTCAGCCACGTCGCCAGGCTTGGCAGGGCTCCGCTCCCCGGCCACAACAGCCCTGTAGTGATCCGCCACTGACCAGGCCGCGGTGGCGGGGTCGCTGGCGAAGCGGGGAATCAGGTGCAAGTGCAGATGGCGGGCACCCTCTCCGAAGGCGATGGCATAAACCCGGTCACAGCCCGTGAGCTCCTTGACCAGAGCGCTGGCGTGCTGCACGGCTGGCCCCCAGGCGGCGGCTTCCTCAGGATTGAAATCGGCTGGCCCATGAAGGTGGCGCGCGCTGTCGAGCAGCAACCAACCCAGCAGAGGCGCCGGATCGGGGTGATGGCGGAGCACCCAGAGAGCGCCGCGGCCAATTTCATAAGAGGTCTGCGTTGAAACGGCGCCATGGATCTGGCAAATCGCACACGGTTCAGCAGCCAAAGCCATGCTGATCAGCGCTTGGATCGCTCAATCATGAGCGTCAGCATCCAACGTCGGCCCTTGCTGCAAGCCCGTTCTGCGTCAGCTGCCCAGCAGGTGAACGGTCAACTGGCGCGCACTGCCTTGGCGACGGTGCTCCCAGAGATAAACAGCCTGCCAGGTGCCGAGCAGCAAGCGACCGTGCTCAAACGACAGGCTGAGCTGGCTGGTGGTGAGGGCCGTACGGATGTGGGCCGGCATGTCATCGGGCCCTTCATCGGCGTGGATGTAGGGGCGCAGGTCGCCGCGGCCGCTCACGGGGCGGATGCCCTCCTCGGGCACCAGGGCGCGTAGGTAGGCCGAGAGGTCGCGCAACACCCTCGGATCGGCGTTCTCATTGATCGTGAGGCTGCAGGAGGTGTGCAGACACACCAGGTTGAGCAGGCCGAGCTGCAGGCCACTGGCGGCGATGCTGGCGTTCAGCCGAGCGGTGAGGTCGGTGAAGCCCTCCCCTGGGGTTTGAACCTGCAGAGTCTCGAGGCTTTGGCGCAGCATGAAGAGCAAACCAACAGCGAGCCCTGATTAGCATTGGGATGTCTCTCCTGCAGCCTTCTGAATGACCACCAGTCGTGCTCTGCTGTCCCTGTTGGTGGTGTTGCCGGGGCTGGCCCTGATCAGCCCGCCGGCCCAGGCCCAGCGCGAAGTGCCAAAGATCGGCAACATCTGCCCGATGGGCTACGTCGACATGCTCAATGGCAAGTGCAACACCCTGGGCTTGATGCAGTACACGGTGAAACCCACCAACGGCCAGGCTTGCCCTTCGGGCTGGATGAACGTGGGTGGCGAGTACTGCCGCAAGAAGTGAGCCAGCGAACAGACAACCTCGCAGCTCTCACCGTGCTCTACGACGGTGCCTGCCCGCTGTGCCTGCGGGAGGTCAACGGTCTGAAACGACGTGACCAAGCCCGCCATGGCGAACAGCCTCGGCTCGCCTTCGTGGACATCGACCGGGCTGACTACAACCCTGAGTCCCACGCCGGCATCAGCTACGCCGAAGCGATGGGACGCATCCATGCCATCACGGCAGACGGGGAGGTGCTCCGGGATGTGGCCGTGTTCCAGCACGCCTATGCCCTTGTTGGCCTGGGCTGGCTCTATGCGCCCACCCGCTGGCCCCTGGTGGGCCAACTGGCGGATCTGGCCTATGGCCTCTGGGCCGCTGGTCGGTTGCGCCTCACGGGACGGCCCAACCTGGAGACGCTCTGCAGAACCCGAGGCGGCAGCTGCGCCCTCAGGTGCTGCATGGCTACACCCCCCCCAACGAACCTTGGGAGCTAGGCAAGAACCTCCAGCGGGGTAGCCCCGCCTACGCAGCCCCCAAACACGAGCGCTGCCAGGTGTTCCACCGGGTGAAGGATCCCCTGGATCCCCGACTGGCGGGAGCGGCTGGTGATCAAACTGCAGAGCACACCCATCGACAAACTGGTGCTTTGCGGAGCCGGGGTGTTTCCGGGGATCGGCATACCGCCGGTCGGCATGGGGTAACGGCTCAAAACGTGCGCCGAAGCTGGGCCGTGGCCAGCTGAAGCTCCCGCAGCAGCAGCGACACGGCCACCATCAGACACACCATCGCCAACACAAACAGAGGCGCCACCATCAGCGCCAGATCGAGCTGGGCCACCACGCTGATGAACACGATCGCCACCACCAACGCCACCAGCAACATGGTGACGGTGCTGAATTCAATGGCCTTCATCAGCAGGCCCATGCGCCGCTTCTGGCCTTGCAGCTCCTGCCGGAGATCGCGCCCCACCTCTTGGTCGGAGTCGCGAACCTGACGCTTCAGCTCGCGAGCCCGGTCAATCAGGCGGCCCAGCCGATTGGTGAGCACCATCAGCAAGCCACTCATGCTCGCCAGCAGAAACACGGGCGCGAGGGAAAGCTGGATGGCTCGGGCCAGGGCAGCGGAGGGCATGGCAAGGGCAGCCGAAGGCTTCGGCAAACCTACTCAGCGCAGTTCAAACAGCAGCAGATCGGCACTTGTGCTGCTGGCGGTGCTGCTGGCAGTGATGCCAGCCAGCCCCGCAGCACCAACCTCGAACCCCAGACCATCTCCGCGCCTCAGCTGGGCGGGACAGCCCGGAGCCTCCCCTCCAGCCTCCAGGGCAACGGCGCCATCCATCAGCTGCAGCCAGCCTCGGCTGCCTGGTGCCAAGGGAAGCTCCAGCCTTTGACCGGGCTGGGGTTGGGCCCGCCAGAGCCGCACCGACCGGTGGATGGCCATGGCGCCGCCGGTCTGCTCGGGGTCCAGCAGAAGCGTCCAGCCGCTACCGATGGCAAAGGGCTTCTGCTCGTAAGCCGGGGCGATACCGGTGCTGCTGGGCTCGATCCAGATCTGCAGCAGGCGACAGGCCTGATCGCCTTCATTGATCTCGCTGTGCACCACGCCGGTGCCAGCGCTCATGCGCTGCACCTCGCCGGCGCGCAGCACCTCGGCATGCCCCATCGAATCGCGATGGTTGAGCTGGCCCTCCACCATCACCGTGATGATCTCCATGTCGCGGTGGGGGTGCATGCCAAAGCCGTTGCCGGCGGCGATCACGTCGTCGTTGATCACTCGCAGAGGGCCATAGCCCATCCAGGCCGGGTCGACGTGACTGGAGAAGGAAAAACTGTGCCAACTATCCAGCCAGTCGCTCTGGCTGTGGAAGCGCTCAGCGGCCGGGCGGAACACGACTGCGCTCCCGCTGGCAGGGGGGCTGGAGCGGAACGTCATGGCTGGGGCTCCAGGGTGGGGTAATCGGTGTAGCCGACGGGGCCGGGGCTGTAGAAGCTGGCAGGATCAGGGGCGTTGAGGGCTGCCCCGCGGCAGAAGCGCTCCGGCAGGTCGGGATTGGCCAAGAAGCTGGTGCCAAAGGCCACCGCATCTAGGGCGCCGGCAGCGATGGCGGTGTTGGCCTCCGCAGCTGTGTAGCGCATGTTGGCCACCAACACGCCGCGAAAGTGCTGGCGCGCGGGCGTGAGCACATCCCCCTGCTGCTGGCCCAGCAGGTCGCCACGCATCAGATGCAGGTAGGCCAGCGGCAGATCATTGAGCCGCTGCGCCAGCCAGGTGATCAGCCCGATCGGATCGGAATCGGCCATGGCGTTGTAGCCATTGAGCGGCGAGAGGCGCAGCCCCATCAGCGGCGTTTCCTGGCCCACCGCCTCGAGCACCTCCAGCAACAGCCGCGCCCGGTTTGCGATCGAGCCGCCATAGGGGCCGGATCGCTTGTTGCTGCCATTGCGCAAGAAGGAATCGAGCAGGTAACCGTTGGCGCCGTGAACCTCCACTCCGTCGAAACCGGCGGCGGTGGCGGCGCGGGCCGCCAGGCGAAAGCCCTCCACAAGGGCAGGCAGTTCGTCGTCACGCAGCTCGCGGGGGACCACATAGGGCTTTTTGCCCTCGGGGGTGTGCACCTCGTCGCCGGTGATGGCGATCGGGCTAGGCCCCACCGGCTGGGCGCCGCCATTGAGCAGCGGGTGGCAGGCGCGGCCGCCGTGCCAGAGCTGGAGCACGATATGGCCACCGGCGCGGTGCACCGCCTCGGTGCTGAGGCGCCAGCCCTCGATCTGGGCCTGGCTGTAGATGCCGGGCTCATGCCAGAAGGACGAATTCCCATCGATGACCATCGTGGCTTCGGCCACGATCAAACCGGCACTCGCCCGTTGGCCGTAGTACTCCGCCATCAGCGGCCCCGGCAGATGGCCCTCCTCGGCACGGCAGCGGGTGAGAGGCGCCATCCAGATGCGGTTGGGCAACTCCAGGGAGCCCAGGCGCAGCGGCGTGAACAGATCGGCCATCGGTGTTGAGACGCTGGATCCATCGTGTGCCTGCCGGGCAGGTCTGCACAAGACGGCACTTCAAAGCTGGGGATGCAGCTGGGGGTCACCAAGGAATGCGCACGTGGGTTTTAAGCTGAGATCCAGGCCTAACTGGGCCACCGAAGCATCTGCCGACGATGGGCCGCGCCGGCTGCGCCGAGACGAAGCGCGCAGGCCGGAGCGGCGCGAGCCATGGCGCTGCTGAATCGCATCAGCCGTCTCGGCAAAACCCTGCTCGCGTCGCAGGCTCCAGAGACGATCGCGCGCCGTGGCTGCAGCCGCCACCCAGTCGACGATCGGCGTGGGGTAATCGACGCCCAGTCGGCAACCGATGCGCTCCTGGGTGGCGCCATCCATCCTCCAGGGTTCATGAAGGTGCACCGCCGGCACGTCCGCCAGCTCCGGCAGCCAACGCCGGATGAACACACCCTCGGGGTCGTGATCGCGCCCTTGCTTGATCGGGTTGTAAATGCGGATGGTGTTGATGCCGGTGGTGCCCGATTGCATCTGGCACTGGCTCCAGTGGATACCGGGTTCGTAATCCACAAACAGCCGGGCCAGATGCAAGCCGCTCTCGCGCCAAGGCAACCACAGCTGATAGCTGGCCACCGACTGGAGCATCGCCCGCATGCGGAAATTGAGCCAGCCGCTGGCGATCAGGGAGCGCATGCAGGCATCCACAAATGGCAGGCCGGTGCGCCCTTCGGCCCAGGCCGCCAGGCGCTCCTCGCTACAAGCCCCATCGCGGCTGCGCAGGCCTGCGGTGAGGGGATGGAGCTCGCGAAACTCCAGGCTCGGCTGGCTCTCCAACTTCTGGATGAAGTGGCAGTGCCAGTGCAGGCGCTCGTCAAACCGCTGCAGGGCTCGGCGCCAGGGCATGGCCGTCAGGCCCGCATGGCGCTGACGCGTGCGCTGCACAACCTCTCGCAGCGACAGCGTTCCCCAGCTCAAGTGCGGCGAGAGCCGCGAGCAACTGACCACAGCCGTGTTCGGACTCGACAAGCCCAGCTGGTAGGTGCGGCTGCGCTGCTCCAAAAAGCTTTCCAGCACGGCCAGCCCCTGAGAGCGGCCACCGGCCTGGCGCTCGGGGCAGGGGTCTGCGGCCATCCCTAACGCCTCGGCGGTGGGGATGGATCCAGGATCGAGGCCGGCCAAGGGTGTCAAGCGCTCAGGGGCGGGGCTGATGGCCTCGGCCATGCGCTCTTCCCAACGCCGGGCCCACCCCTGGCGACTGCTCAACCGGCGCGTCACGCCAAATGGGGGGATCTCTTTCCAGGCGATGCCGTGCTGCCGGGCCCAGGCCGATACCCTCCGGTCGCGGGCGTAGGTCCAGCCATTGCCCGTTTCCTCATGGCTCCAAAGCCCTGCGATGCCGAACTGACGGCGGGCCCGCTCCAGCACCTGCTCAACGGCCCCCACGCGCACGATCAGCGGCTGGCCCAGGCCCGCCAGGGCAGCGCGGAGCTCACCCAGGCTTTCACGGCAAAATGCCCACTGGCGGGCGGAGCTATCGAGCTGCTGCCAGAGCTCAGGTTCCACCACATAGAGCGGCAGCACGGGCCCACACCCAGCCGCCTCCAGCAAGGGCCGGTGATCCACGCAGCGCAGATCCCGCTTGAACCAGACGAGCTGAAGGGGCCCCATGACGCACGGGGGTCAGCGCCAGGCGCAGCGCTGCTGCACCCCCAGCAGTAGGGATTGCTGCACCTGCCAGAGGTCAACCAACAATCCTGCCACCTCAGAACTCAGGCAGAGCAGGGGTAGAAGCTCCGGCCGTCGTTTTCAGGCCTTCAAAAAGAGCCGAGAGCAGGCTGGCCATCTCCGTGGGAAGGGGGGATCCGGGCACCGATTCGGCTGCCAGCACCAACAGTGCACAGGCATCAACCAGACGAGCAGCCTCAGGGGACGTCAAGGCGATCAGGTGTTCACCTTGATAATGGGTGATTCGCATAAATCTCAGCCCCTTCCAGTTCAACGGTACACGGATCCTGCGGCTCCAGTCATTGTTTTGCCGATCGGTGCCGGCCTGGGTCTGCTGGGTGATTGGCGCGCTTCAGCGGCAAAGCGGTCGTTACGGTGTCGCCCATGAAAGCTCCCCAACCCCTGTTGCAACGCCTGGCCGCGGTGCCCGGTATGGAATCGGGCCGGCGGCTGGTGCTGCTGCTCTCCCAGCTGGGAGATTTCGACAGCCTGGAATATGCCCAGGCCGTCGTGCCCATACTGCCGCGCCTGGCGGAAGCAGGGATCACGATTCTGGCCATCGGCATAGGCGATGGCGCCGGGGCCGATCGCTTCTGCCAGTTCACCGGCTTTCCCCTCGATCGCCTGCAGGCCGATGAAGATCCTCAGCTGCATCAAGCACTGGGTCTCTACGCCGGGCTGCAGCTTGCTGGCGGCCCCTGGCCTGGGCTGCTGCTGATGTGCGCCGGCATCGGCTCACCCGGCACTCTGGCCGAGGTGCTGCGGGGCTATAGCGGCGATCGCTCAGCACCCCAGCGGCTGGAGAGCCCGCTGTTTGCCCTGGCTGGCGGCGAGGGATTTCAGCGTCCTTTCGAGCTGGCCACGGTGCGGCTGCGCAACATGGTGGAGGTGCTCGGCAAATGGCGCACCTACGTCCCCCGCGACGACTTCATCACCCAGCGCGGCGGCACCTACCTGCTCGACGGCGACGACACCCTGCTCTACAGCTACCAAGACCGCGGCATTTTGGGGTTTTCCGCCACCATGGGGCGCCCACTGGCGTTTCTCGACCCCTTCCTCAACCCTTGAACCTCCCCACGCGGCCATGACCTCCCTTCTGCAGCATTGCGTTCTGGCCATCACCCTGGCCCTGTTCCATGTCGTCGGGCCGGTGCCCGCGGAGCTGGGGGTTCACAATGGAGCTCTGGCGTCCTGCCCCTCACCGGCCCACTGCGCACGCGCCGACTGGGCTGTGGCCGATCCCATCTCCGCCCTGGCGGCCCTGGTGCCCGAGGTGCAGGCGCTGCCCCGCACAGAGGTGGTGGAGCAGAGCAATGGCTACCTGCATGCCACCGCCAGCAGTGCCCTGTTCGGCTTTGTCGACGACCTGGAGCTGTATGCCGATCAAGCCCAGGGCCTGCTGCAGGCGCGATCGGTCTCACGCCTTGGCGATTCCGATCTGGGCGTAAACGGCCGCCGCCTCGCCAGCCTTCAACAGGCTTTGGCCGAGGTGAGCTAACGCCAGCAGAGATGGCGCCAGCGCCAGGGCTCAGCCCATCCCGGTGCGGCACACCCTGGCCCGCGATCCCTTCTCCCCCGCTGTGATCGCGATACCGGCCCGGATCCGCTCCTTGAGGCCACCCACATGGCTGATCACACCGATAATGCGGCCGCCATCGCGCAGGCGATCCAGTTCGTCCATGGCGAGTTGCAGGTTGTCGGGATCGAGCGTGCCGAATCCCTCATCGATGAACAGGGCATCGAGGTGCACGCCTCCGGCATGGGCCTGCACCGTGTCGGCCACGCCGAGGGCCAGGGCCAAGGAGGCCTGAAACGTCTCACCGCCCGACAGGCTGCTCACCTCCCGCTCTTCGCCGGTGTAGGCATCAAGCACGCGCAGACCCAAACCGGCATGGCGACCACCCCGGCCGCCTTCATCACTGAGCCGCAACTGGTAGCGACCTGAAGTCATCAGCTCCAGGCGCTGGTTGGCATAGCGGCAGATCTCCGCCAGATAGGCCGACAGCACCCAGCGCTGTAGGGAGATGAACGGTGCCGCCCGGCCTGTGCAGCGGTCCGCCACGGCGCTGAGCAGCCGCGCCCGCTCCTGGGCTGCCGCCATGGCGACCTCCCCCTGCCGGTATGCCGCCAGCAGTCGCTCGATCTCTGCGCGCGCGCCCCGGGCTTCGCTATGGCGCTCCACGGTTGCCGTACGGGCGGCATCGGCAACAGCCACCGCCTGCTGGGCCGCCGCGGTGTCGGGCCGCTGCTCCGGCAGCTCGCTCAGATCGGCGGAGGCCAGCAGGCTGCGCACGGCGATCAGGTCGTTGTCGTAGGCGGCGATCCGCTCGACCAGCCGTTGACGCCAGTTCTGCTCCTGCAAGGCGGCCTGCACAGCAGCACCATCGGCAAACACCGAGCCGGCCAACTCATGGGCCAGCCGCGCCTCCGCCTGCTGGAGCCGCGCGTCAGCGCTGCTGCTCGCCTGGCAGCAGGCCGCCAAATCCTTCAAGGCCGCCTCCAGGGGGGCAACGCCAAGCTGCGCCAGCTGAGGATCGGCCCCGTCCCCCAGGGCGCTGGCAATCTCAGCGCGGATGCGTTCGGCCCGGCGCAGGGCTTCAGCGGCAGCCTGGCTCTGCAGGGCCTGCTCCGTACCGGCCGCCTGGATGGCGCCCTGCAGGGTCTGCAACTCACGCTCGTGCCCCACGATCGCTTGCTGCAGGTTGTCAACCTGGGCCGCCAGGGCTTTGGCAGCATTGAGAGCCTCCTCAGCCTGCAGCGCTGCCCCACGGGCTGCCGCCGGATCGGCCACCGCTGCACCGGCTTTCTCCTCCAGCGCCTTCAGCTCCCCCTGGGCCGTGGCCACGAGCGTCGCCGCCTCGCGGGCCGCCGTAGTGGCCATGCTCAGGTCGCGTTCCGCGGCACTGATCGCCGCGTCGGCCACGGCATCTTCGGAGGGCTGAGCCGGATTGGGGTGAAGGGTGGCGCCACACACGGGGCAGGGGGCCTCATCCACCAGATCACCCGCAAGCCGCGCCGCCATGCCGGCGATCTGGCGGCGGCGCAGCTCCAGCAGCTGGGTATGGGCCTGGGTGAGCGCGCCATCGGCACGGGTCTGGGCGGCAATGGCCTGGCTGTGACGCGCCCGAGCTGCCGCCAGGGCCGCGCTGGCCTCGCTCTGCTCTTGGGCCTCCTTGGCGGCCCGCTGCAAGCCATCGAGCCGATCACGAGCGGAGCAGGCTCCCTGGAAGGCCTCACTGGCGGCCTGCCACTGCTGCTGCCGCATCTCCCGTTCGGCGCTGCTGCGGGTCTGGGTTGCTTCAGCGGCGGCTACCCGTAGGCGGGCTTGCTGTGCGGCGCCCTGGGCCTCAGCCGCCTCCCGGGCCTGGCGCGTCAGGGCCGTCAGCTCCACCCGGTGCGCCGCTAGGGCAGTGCGGGCAGCATCCAGGGCCTCGAGGGCCGGCAGCTTGCTCAGCTCGAGCTGCACCACCGCGGCGGGCAAGGCCTGGGCCGCATCGCGGGCTCGAATGGCGGCGCCCAGCTGAGCCGCGATGCGCTGGTGCAGCTGGAGGCAGTCCGCCTGCGCCGCCAGCTGCGCCTCCACACTCGGGCGCAGGGCCTCAGCCTGCTCGGCCCGCCGCAGCCGTTGGCGGTAGTCGTCAACCACCGCCCGCTTGCCCTCGAGCTCCACAAGGGTGGCTTGGGCCGTCGTGCGCCGGTCGCAACGATCGGCCAGCCTGTGGACCTCAGTTTTGGCGACCTGGGCAGCGTCCAGGGCTGCGGTGGCCTGCGCAAGGCGTTGGGCTGTACCCGCCACCACCAGGGCGATCTGATCCTGCAGGCAATCGAGATCAGGGGCCTCAGGTGCATCGGGCGCGTCGGGCTGGTCAGGCGCGTCAGGCTGGTCGAGCATTGGCGGCGAGGCAAACGGGCTCCAGGCCTGGGCTGCCTGGCGGCGCAGCACCTCCTGGGCCCGGGTGCACTCCGCCAGATCCAGCCGTGCCGCCTTGGCCTGATCCTCCAGCCAGAAGCCCACCTGTTCAAAGGCCACCGTGTCGAACAAGGTTTTGAGCAGGGCCTCGCGCTCCTCGGCCTTGGCCCGCAACACCTCAGCGAATTGGCCCTGGGGCAGCAGGATCACCTGGCGGAACTGGGCGGCATTGAGACCCACCAGCTGCTCCACCTCACGGCTCACCTCAGTGGTGCGGCTGACGATCGGCTCGGCGTCTGAGCCGTTCAACCGGAACAGCACCGCCTGGGCGGCCTTTTCGGTGAAGCCCACGCCGCGGGTCTTGGGGGCGGTGTAGCCGGGAGAGCGCTCCACCCGGTAGCGGCCACCGCCACAGGAGAACACCAAACTCACCCGCGGCACCGCCGCTGAATCGGCGTGGTCCGATTTCAGCGCCTTGACGTTGCGATCCCCCGACACCTCGCCATACAGGGCATAACTGAGGGCGTCCAACAGGAAGGTTTTGCCGGCACCGGTGCTGCCGTGGATCAGAAACAACCCCTCATCGCTGAGGGCATCGAAATCGATCTCCGCTGGCTCGGCGTAGGGCCCGAACGCCTCCATCCGCAGCTGATGGGGTTTCACCGCTCCCCTCCCCGGGTGGAGGCCTCCAGCGCCTGACGCAACAGCTCGGCCTCTGGCGGGCCGGCGGGGCGGCCCTGCTGGTCGGCGAAAAACGCCAACGTCAACTCCAGGGGTGAGGTGGCTTGGCGCACCGTCTCGTGGCGCTCCGTGGCGGTGGAACGCTGCAGCTCCGGGGGCCGGTGCCGCAGCTCCGCCACGTGGGGAAACCGCTGGCGCAACTGAGCCATGGCCTGCAGCGGCAACACCTCGTCGGTGAGAATCACCCGCAGCCAGGCATCAGCAGCGGCGGCATCGTCGGGAGAGCTGCAGAGCAACGCCAAGGGCCCCTCGAGGGTGCGCAACGGACGCCCCACCCCCAGCGGCACAATCTCAACGCTGGCGGTGCCAGCAGCATCGAGCTCAACGATCCGCACCGACTTGGTGTGATGCTGCTCCGAGAACGAATAGGGCAGCGGCGTGCCGGAGTAGGCCACGCGTGGCCCATCGAGCTGCTGGGACCCATGGAGATGGCCAAGGGCCACGTAGTCGAAGCCAGCAAAGCTGTCGACGCTGACACGATCCACATTGCCGATGCTGAGTTGCCGTTCTGATTCAGACGGCTCCCCGCCCATCACAAAGGTGTGGGCCACCAGCACCGAGCGGTGCTGCGGCCGGCCAAGCAGATCCCGACGAATCCCATCGACGGCCAGGCGTGTCACCTCCTGATGACTGATCCGGGCTGTGGTTGTCGTCAGCGATGGACCATCCACAGCCGGCTCCAGATAGGGCAGCGGGTAGATGGCGACCGCGCCGCCTCCCCGCTTGGGCGTAACCAGCACCGGCTCATGGGCCCGCCGCACATCCCCGCGGATGGTGACCCCGAAGGCCGAGAGCAACGGGTCGTAGATCGACACCCGCACATGGGAATCGTGGTTGCCGGCGATCGCCACCACGGCGGAACCGCTGCGGCTCAAACGGGCCAGGGTGTCGTTGAACAGCAACACCGCTTCGGCGGGCGGAATGGCCCGGTCGTAGATATCGCCGGCGATCAGCACCGCATCCACCTCCGCCTCGACGGCCAACTCCACGATGCGATCCAGGGCGGCGGCCTGCTCCTGCAGGAGCGAAGCCCCATGGAACTGCCGTCCCAAATGCCAGTCGGAGGTGTGAAGGAAACGCATCAGCTCCGATGGAGGCGTGGGCTGTGATCGTGGAAGGTGGCCGGGAGGTGGCCAGTCTTCACCCAGATGGCGCAGCCCAGGTCGCTCCAAGGGCGATGAACGCTGCCGGGGGAGTTACGCACGATCGACGTAGCCCGGGCCACTTCCCCGCCGACGCGATCCACCGGCGCCGCTCCACACCGGCCATGGGCGAGGGCGTCCAGGCCAGGCTGGGGGTGTGGAGCACAGCGCACTGGCTGAGGTCGGAGTGGAGGTCCATGGGCAGATCAGGACGATCGCCGGAGCAGGCGACCCACCTGCGACGCCCAATCCCGGGGGAGGTCGTTGTGGCGCAGCTTCAGCTGAAACATCGACCGGGCCAGGGGCGTTCCACCCCGCATCAGAATGGAGGCGATATGCCAGCTCACCGCTACCGCAACGAGCAGCCAGGCCAGTAGGTGGAGGCTGTAGACAAGGTGATCGAGCTGGCCGGTGCGAAGCCAGTTTTCATTCATCAGCTTGCCGCTCGCCACGGCCAACGCCAATGCGAACAAGGCTGTGGCATTGGCCGCCTGGTTGAGGCGGGCACGACCCAGGGTGAGGGCATAGAAGCCAAACAGCAAGGCCAGAGGCCAGAGAAACACCCCAACCGTGCCGTGGAGATCAATCCAATCGCCGGTCGGCAGCCAGCTCAGGCGCCCGAAGCGACCATCATGGTTGGAATACACGATCAACCCGCTCAGCCAGGCCAGAGGCACCAACAAGGCCATGGCGCCATGCAACAGCCGCAGCAGCGCAGGTTGGTAAGGACGAACCATGCCCATACGCCGAGCCCGGCAGGGGTTCAACAGTGCTGTCAATCATCGCGCGACCCTTGATCCCGCGTCCCGTACGTCCTCTCCACCCGCAGCCCCTCTGGACGCACAGCTCCTCTCAGCGCACAGCTCCCAGCGACATCCCTAGATTTAACTCTCCACCAACTTGAGAGTTTCATGCCAGCCGCAACGGCCCTCAAGATCGGCGCGGTGGCCAAGCGCTCCGGCCTCTCCGTCAAAACCATCCGCTTCTACTGCGATGAGGGATTGGTCCATCCGACAGGTCGCAGTGAAGGGGGCTACCGACTGTTCAACAACGACATTTTTGCCGAGCTGACACTGAACCGCACCCTTAAGGCGATGGAGATTCCGTTGCGTGACATCTGGCAGATCCTGGCGTCGAGGCGCTCGGGCGTGTGAACCTGCTCCTCGCTACAGACCACGCTGCGGGCCAAGGCCGGGGAAATCGAGCAGAAGGTTGTCGCCCTGCGCAGCCTCCACAACGAGCTCCGCACCTTGCTGGAGCGATGGGAAGATTGCGGCGGCCGCAAACGTCACGGACAGGCTCAATGATGTCCAGACCCAGGAGAATGCTTAGGCAGAACAGCATCACCACCACAAACCCTGTGACGATGCAAAAAACGAATGGATTCATAGAGGTAGTCAGGATTGGGATCCTGCGTGGGATTTGCGACATAGTTGGCCATAGCATTCATCATCACAGCCATATCAAGATCAACTCTCGTGAGATGACCCTGAGCTGGATTAAAGACATCCGTCTCAATGCGTCCGCTGCCCAGATGGTCCAAAGAAAAATAGCAATCCTGACCGCGACGATCACTGAGCTCTCGCGCAAGTCGATGCCACTGCAGTGCCTGCTGAGCATTGAGAAATTGCCAGCTCTTATGGATGTGGTGCAGGCCCGTAAACGTCCAATCCTTGAGTTCTTGCTGCAGCTGCTGGAGCTCCCAGAGATCCAGCTCAGGCGAGGTTCTTGCGTCAGGGTTCACGGCGCTGCTGTGTGGCTCGCCACAGGATTTGCAAACTCCATCTGCAGCGCCGCATCGTTGATCATCGCCGAGGTGGAGGCATCCACTTGTTGCGCCACATCCAGGAGTTGTGGGTTGATGGACAACACATGGAGCATCTCACCAGGCCGAATCATGCCAATCCGAGTCTGCCCTGAATCGGTGTAAACCGAAATCCGACAAGGCAGGACCATGCTCAGCGACATATCGCGGCAAAGTACTGCAGCGGCTTGCTGAGGATTGCAGACCTCAAACACGCGGCAACTCTCAGAAAAATCAATCCCCTTGGAGCGCAGAGTTTGGCCCAAGTCATGAACAGCCATCACTCCAAATCCATGCTTGACAACAGCCACCTGAAGATCAGAACAAGCATGATCAAAGGATTTGAGTGTATTAACAATAAAAAAGGATTCATAGAAAAGATGGCTTATTGGAATTTATAGCCCCAACAAGGCCAGCTCCGCTGACAGTCATATCCGACGACCACTGATCAAGCGGAACACGATTGCAATCACAGCAATCACCAAGAGCAGATGGATCAACCCGCCAAACGTGGTGGAGGTGAGAAAGCCAAGCAACCAGAGAGCAACAAGAAGAATCGCAATCGTTTCAATCATGAGATCATCATCAATGGATAGCGAGTGACGCCACTGCTTATTTGGCAACAGATTTGATACCCTCCTTAATATCTTCTCCTGCATTCATCGCCGAACCCTGCACCTGCTTCGCCGCACCCTTGATCTGTCGCCCCTGATCCCCACTGAGATCGCCATAGGCTGATTCCAGCTTGCCTTCCGTATCCTTCGCCGCAGCTTTGGCTTTTCCAGAAAGGCTTGCCACTGTGGACAGCATTGCCATCGCGGGCATCGCTACCAGCCCGTTGGAACCGCTAGCGACAAAGTTGGCCGACGCCATGGCTGGGAGTGGACTCAAGAACGAGTGGGTCGCAATGGCCAGCCCAGCAACCCAGGCCATCACCGCTGGGTGGATCAAACCAACACGCCGCAGAGCAGCACGGCGTCGAGAGACCCGCGGCTTCTCATCCAGCTGCTCAACAGATTTCTGCGATAGCTGTTGGCATCGAAGTGCCGCAAATTGATTGCTCATAAGATTGATCAATACATTAATCATTGCTGCAATCGTTGGTTTGATCATTGCATTGAGCCTCGGACCTGTTCCCATTCGTTTTAGCCCGTTTGGGAGACCGCATCTTCGACTAAATGACACCAGAGAGATTCCGAGAAGTAGCATCCAGCCAAGCCAAGCTGCTGCAAACATCTTGCCGCTGTAACGAATTACAAAACCACTGCATCTATCTGCAGCAGTCAACAACAATCTGCTGAAGTCAGGCAGGTCTGGAGGTTCCGTGCCGCCGGGCAAAGGCCTCAAACTCCACTGCAGTGAGTGGACGGGCATACAAGAATCCCTGGATTTCGTCACAGCCCAGCTCGCGCAGCACAGCCAACTGATCTTCACTCTCGACCCCCTCGGCAATCGTGCGGATTTTGAGGCCCTGGGCCAGCTTGATGATGGCGCTCACAATCGAGCGGTCGTCACTGCTAGTGGCGAGATCCCGCACAAACGAGGCATCGATCTTGAGTTTGTTGACCCGAAGTCGCTTGAGATAGCTTAGCGACGAATAACCCGTACCGAAATCATCGATAGACAGCTGAATACCAGCATCAGAAAAACGAGCCATTGCCTCAATGGCCGCTTCCGGATTTTCCATCGTGACCGATTCGGTGAGCTCCAGCTCCAACTGGTTGCTGGACAGCCCCGCCTCCTGCAACAGGCTGATGACCCGCTCCGCCAGATTCTGCTGACGGAACTGCACAGCCGAGAGGTTGACGGCGATCTGGCGAAGTTCCAGCCCCCCCTCCTGCCATTGGCGCAGCTGCTGAATTGCTTCCTGCAGCACCCATTCACCAATGGACAGAATCTGGCCATTGCCCTCGGCGATGGGAATGAACTCCGCAGGATTGACCGGGCCAAAGCGTTCGTGCTGCCAACGCAGCAGGGCTTCGGCCCCCACCACGCGACCACTGCTGGCATCGAGCTGCGGGTGAAAGAGCAGTCGCAGCTCCTGCCGATCCATAGCGCCATGCAAGGCATTGGCCAGCTCGACCATCCGCACCACCTCCTGCTCGAGGCTGGCTGTGAAGAAGTGAAAGCGGTTGCGGCCATCGCGCTTGGCCCTCATCATCGCCGTGTCCGCCTTGCGCACCAAAGCCTCCTGATCGGTGCCGTCGAGGGGATAGAGGGCGATGCCGATGCTGCTGGTGAGGTTGATGGTTTGCTCACGGAGGGTGAACGGCCGGCGCATGGCCTTCTGCAGCAGCTCACCCAGCTGGCCCGCCTCCGTTCCCTCGGCCCCTGGCAACACCACCAGAAATTCATCGCCGCCGATGCGCCCAATCAGGTCGGTGGAACGCAACTCCTGCTTCAGCCTTCGGGCTACTTCCATCAACAGGGCATCACCGATGCTGTAGCCGATTGAATCGTTAATCGTTTTGAAATGGTCGAGGCCCAACATCAACAAGGCCACGGGTTTGGCATCGCGATGGGCGGTGCGGATCACCTGTTCCAACAGGTTGTGCACCAACCTGCGGTTCGGCAACTCCGTGAGCTGGTCGTAGTAGGCCAGCCACTCCAGCCGCGACTCGGCCTGCTTACGGGCGGTGATGTCACGGCTGACGCAGTGGAACTCCATGGCCCCACTGGTGCTGCTGCGCACCAGCGTCGTGGTCACCTCGCTCCACACCACTGAGCCGTTGCGGTGAAGGTGCTGCAGCTCATCGAGCCAATAGGGGGCTGCCTCCTGGTCCAGGCCAGACGGCAGCTGCGACTGGGCGTAAAGCTCCCGCAGATGGCTAATCCAGCGGCGATTCTCATCGCTCTGGGCATTGATGAGCGGCTTGCCGATCAACTCCTCGGCCCTGAAGCCCAGCAACCGGTGAACGGCTGGGCTCACATACAGATAGGTGAGGCTCTCGGCATCAATCCGCCAGATCACATCGTGGATTGTCTCGGTCAGTTCGCGATACTCATGCTCACGTCGCTGCAGGGCGTTCTGCACGGCCTGGCTCTTGGCTTGACGGGCAAAGTGATCCAGGGCTAGGTCCACATCCACCACCATGTCCACCAGCAGGGTCTGAATCTCCTGGCCGAAGGCCTGGGGAAAGCCGGCATACAGGGTGAGGGCACCAACCACCTCACCCTCGCAACGCAGAGGCAAGGAAGCCACGGAAGACCAGGAATACTGCGTTGCCCGAGCGTGCCAAGCCTGGGTGGACGGATCATGAAGAAAGTCCTGGCACCAAATCGGCTCGCCCTCACGGACCGCCCGACCTACCGGACCACGGCCGTAGGGACTGCTGGCCAGCGTGGAAATGTGAATGCCATCGAGGTAAGCCGAGCCCTCACCAGCCATAGCCACCGCATCCACAATCTGGGTGGCGGGGTTGACCAACCCCACCCACGCCATCCGCAGATCGCCCGTCGCGATCGCCTCCTGGCAGATGGCCGCAAACAGCTGCTTCTGCGAGGTGCTGGTGGCAATCGCCCGGTTGCAACGACTGAGAATGGCGTAAAAGCGGATCTGGCGCTGCAATGCCGCCTCCGCCTCTCTGCGGTCATGCACATCGCGGGACAAGACGATGTAGGTGTGGTCAGCACCCGTCACCGGACGCTTACGCGCCACGGAAAGCTCAAACCATCGATCGCCTTGGGGCAGCGGCAACAGGATCTGGTGCCCAAGGCTGCTCCCCCTGCGCTCTGCTTCAGCCAGGGCCTGCATCGATTCCACAACCGCGTCCGGCGGCAGGATGGTGTCCAGCGGCCGACCGATCAACAGCTGCGGCTCGCCCAGCATGAGATCTGGCTGGAGAGCTTGCACCTGCAAGAGCAGGCCCTGGCGATCCACTTCAAAGAGCAGGTCCGGTAGGGCCTGCAGAGTGGCCTCCAGGTGGCGGTTGGCCTGGGCGAGCTGCCGTTCCTTCCTCTGTCGCTCGCGAGTGAGGCAAAAGGTAAACCAGGAAATGCCCGCCAGGGCCAACAGCCGTGCAACGTAGTCGGGATGGCGAAGGATGCCGAGATGCAGGCCGCTGGCCACCCCGAGCAGGGCCGCCTCAACATTCAGCAACGCCACCTGACGGGGAGTGGCGAACGTGGCCGCCAGCAGCACCGGAAACCAATAAAAGGTGAGCAGCCGCACCTCCATGGGGAGCTGGAGATCGAGCAAGTAGATGCCGACAATCACCGCCGCCAGAACGCCAACACGGCGCGACAGCATTGCTCCGTCCAGTCCAGTGGTCTTGGTGCGGTCGGGGCTCGTCTGGATCTCTCCCTTCGCTAGGCGCTTCCTGATTCTGTAAACGCTGCACGCAAAGGGCCTGGTTGTGCAGGGGCGATCGCGCTGCAAATCCAGACCATCAGTGATGGGAATACGGGCGTGCCGACTCAGGGCTGGGGCTGGATGGGCATGCCGTCGCGCAGGTTGATCAGGTTGGAGGTGATCACCCGACGACCCGGATCCAATCCCTTGAAAACCGGGTAGCGGTTGTTCTCTAGGGCACCGAGCTGCACACGGGTCTGCAGAGCAACCGGGGTGGTAGGCGGTCGTTGGGCCAATGGCTTGAGATCCACCCGGCCGGGCTTGCGACGCAGTTGGGCCAGGGTTCCCACCTGATACACAAACCGTCGGTCGGCCCTTTGGGTGACGGCCACAAAAGGCACAAACGGATGCTCGCGGCTGTCCAAGACCAGGCGGGCACGCATGCGGAGGCCGGCGCGCAGCCGGAGGTGTGGATTGTTGAATGCCGCTTTCACCAGCAGCGATTGCGTGCCGCTGCTGACAACGGGATCGATGGCGCGCACGGGCGCCTCAGCCAGGGGGGTGCCCGTGCTGGGGTCGAGCAGGATCACGGTTTGGCCGAGACGAACCCGATTGGCGAAGATGGCAGGCACCTCGACCCTGGCCAGAAGCTGATTGTTGCGGATGATCGAGGCGAAGGGACTGCCGGCCGAAATCACATCCCCCACCTTCACGCGCACATCGCCGATAGTGCCGTCGATCGGGGCCCGCAAATCCCGAAACGCCAGGTCGGCCTCGCTGGCCACCAGCTGCTCACGCGAGGCGATGTAGATCTGTCGGAATTCATCGCGCTGAATTGCACTCGCGGCACCCTGGTTCACCAGATCGTCGTAACGCTGCCAATTGAGGCGGTTGGTGGCCACCGCAGCCCGCAGCCGGGCCACATCGGCCCTCGCCTGAGCCTGGTCGAGCACAAGCAGCAACTGGCCGGCACGCACCTGGTCGCCCTGTCGTACGAGGAGGCGTTCAAGGCGTCCGCCGGCCTGTGCTGCCAGCTGCACGGCATCGAGAGCTTCCAGGGTGCTCGTGGTGTCCACCACGTTGCTGAAGCGGGCAATCGCGACGGTCTGGGTTTGGACCGACAAGGGCGCTCGCTCCCGCCCCTGATCGGGTCGACCACGCCCACAACCCGTCGCAGGCACAGCCAGCACCAGAGCAAGACCCACATAGAGGAGCTGATACCGGGAGGTGGGCGGGCGGCGGGGATCAACGGCCATCGACAGCAAAACCCAGGGGACAGATCACAAGCATCCCTCCATTCAAGGATCGGTGGCGAGGAACTCAGGGGCCCAGGTGTGAGTTACAGCAAAGATTGCTTGGCTAGAGCATCGATCAATTGCCCATCCACGCGCAAGGCTCCTTCCCGGCGGGGTGACCTCAGCAAAGGGAACCGTCCAGAAGTGGCGCTCTCAAGCCGAATCCCGCTGGCTAAGTGACGCAAGATCTAAAAGCCGCCAAACTGCGGAATCTCCATGTGATCACGGAACAACCATTGAAGGGTGGAACCAGGTCAAGCAGCTGAAGACCGCAGACGCGTTCAGCTGGTCGGAGCTGATCTGTAGGTCGACTCCCACCATCAGCCCTCTTAGCAGCAAAGACCAATGGTGGCGACGGTTGCAAAACATGCCAAGCCGGCCTCTCCAATTCCTCAAAAAGTATTAGAGCAGATATTCGCTAAAAGCAAAACCAGGTCACGGGCTTACTGATGTGCTGCCAATGGCTCGAGACCCGGAAGTTTAGTAGCACCTTTTGTCTCAATCTGCAGCATTTCAAGTCCAGTGCCCCGCCAAGGGCCTCGCCACAGTGACGAGGTCAACCTCACACCTGGATTGAACACCATGTCCAACAAATCGAAAGCAGTAGCAAAAGATGTAGAGGGCAAAATGAAATCAGCCTATGGGGAGATCACTGGTGACATGGGTCACCAGATCAAAGGCAAAGCGAAGCAAGTACACGCCTCGGCCATGAATGCAGCAGAGGAGCTGAAAGAGGGTGCAAAGGCAGGCCAATAAAAACTTAGTGACGCTGCCGATCAAGTATCCGAAGACCTGAGCTAACCGACGCCATTCTCATCATCATCCAGAATTGCAATTTTCCCAAGCAGCCATTAGCATTGGCCTCAGCATAGGGCTTGTGCTGCTTCTTCCCCGAGCAGCACAAGCCTTTAAGGCAAGGTGCGCGATTCCCATTCAGCACAAAGCTTCCAAGTCAGGATCGAGTCGCCCCGCACTCAGGCCTGAGCCCAGTTCAAGAAGCAAGCCACTCTCTCCGCAAGCAGCGTTTGCACAAAAACACCACTCAAGTCTAGCAACCTGCAAGACGCAACTAGGGCCTGCAAAGCTCGGGGGACGAGTGGGAGTTCTGATCACCACGATCGACCCAAAGCAGAACAAAATATCGATTTTTTGCCCAGGGATAGCATCAAGGTCCTGCATGGTGCGATTCACACAACCAATGAAGGAAGCGACAGCTTGGTCAAAGGCTTCGATCATTAAAACCAAAATCAAGCGAAATCAGTATGCCTATGAGTTTGCGGCCAAAGACACCATTGCGCTGCTGCTCATTCTATTTAGCCCGGATATCACCACCTATCGGTACCACGTACCAGCTCTCACCTCAGATGCGCCTCAATGATGCTGAATCGTCAGCAATGATGACCCAGCAAAGTCATTATTCAGAAGTCCTAAAACGATGCAATGAGTCACCTAGTTCTGAGCCTCTCGAGCCTGTATCTGCTTCTGTCATCATCGGCCTTCGCACAATCAATTAGCGAAGGACAAATGCGTGCTGCCAACATGGCCCGAATGCAAGCCGAAGTACTCAATGGTGGCCTTCGCTTGTATTCTCCAGCCGATTGCATGCATCAGGGCGGCGGTGGCAGCTGCCTGATGTCGAACACCGCCGATGGCTATCGATTCCGCTTTCTCGGCGGTACTCCTGGCTGGACCAGCAGGCGCGAGCCAGCAACCCTCGAAACCATTGTGCTGGTTTCGCCCGATGCCAAGGTCTCAAGGGTTGAATACAACGGGCCAGTTCGTGTCATCGTAAATCCTTAATGCCATGGATCTCATCTCACTGATTATCACGCTCATCGTCGTAGGCGTCTTGCTATGGCTTGTGAACACCTACATCCCGATGGATGGCAAGATCAGGCAGATCCTGAATGTGGTGGTCGTTGTCGCCGTTGTTGTCTGGTTGCTCAACGGGCTAGGACTGATGGACTCGATTCGCGGGGTGAGGGTAGGACGGTAAATGAAAAGCCCTGAGCGCTTACCTGGCCTCGTGATAGCTGTGCTGGCTCAGCAGGTTTTCGGAACCCATCTCGAGGGTGCGGACTGCTGGCAACCCGCGACAGCAAGGCAGCAAGGCAGCAAATCAATCAAGAATAGATTCATCCAAGCTGGATGGCAGCTTGCGAGAAAGCCACAGGCTGGCTGAGAATCCCAAAAGGGGACTGGTCGAGTGGATCGTTGATCGAGAAGTTGGGAACGATTGTTCCAGCTCGCTGTGTCCATCCGAACCCCTCGAACGCCAGAAGAGACCTACCAGGCCTACGCACGCCGCCGAAAGCGCGATGGGGCCAGCTCCAAACATCGTGGCGTGAGCTTCCGGAAGCAAACCCAGCTCTGGATCGCCCAGGTGTACTGGAGAGGACGTCGTTACTTCCTGGGGTCGTTCAACACAGAGCGAGAGGCAGCGCTTGCATACAACACCCACGCACGACGCATCATCGGTGGGTTAGCACTGCTCAACAATCTATCCCAAGATGATGATGCTGATCAAGAGGAGAGAATTCACCAGGACAGGATTCAAGGAATAGACGGCGCTTCACACATAATCATTCACTGATTTCATTGCATGATTAGCCTGGTGTTACAACTAGATCACCGTGCCATCGGCAAGCGTGGTGTTCTTCTCAATCACCACAATGCCGTTTCGGATTGTAAATCCAAGGTCGTGGCGATCAGCCTCCTCCACGCGATCCTTGTTGATCACCTGCACACGGGTACCGATGCGTACGTTCTTATCAAGAATCGCTCTCTTCACCACTGAGCCGGCTCCAATCCCGAGAGGGATCCCTCCGCGTGAACGCACCAGGGCACGCTCGGCCTCCGATTCATACCCATCAGCGCCCATCACCAAGGCATCTTCAAGCACAACGCCCTCCTCAACCCGCAGACGAAGACCGAGCACGCAATGCTCGATGACACAACGATCGAGGATGCAACCTTCGCAGAGGACAGAACGGCGAATGCGAGATTGGTGGATTTGACTGGGCGGCAAGTAACGTGAACGGGTATAGATCGGAGCGCGCTCATCGTAAAAGCTGAAAGCAGGCTGCTCATCCGTCAATGCGAGATTCGCGTTAAAGAAGGATTGAATCGTGCCGATGTCTTCCCAGTAACCATCAAAGAGGTAGCTCTGCAGCATGAGACCGCTCTCCAAGGCTGCCGGAATGACCTCCTGACCAAAGTCCGTTGCCTGCTGGTGCGTGGCCAGAAGACGAAACAGAGTGTCTCGCTCAAAGACATAAATGCCCATCGAGGCCAGAAATGGGCGACGCTCTGCCTCCCTGGCGGACAAGCCCAGCGCCTGGGTGTCCACCCGCATGGCTTCAAGTGCTGCACCCCTGGGCTTTTCACGGAACTCCTGGATTCGTCCGGATGCGTCCGTGCGCATCAACCCAAAACCTTCAGCCGCCGACCCATCAACAGGTAGAGCGCCAACCGTCAGCGCTGCCCCACTCGCCCGATGGGCGGCGACAAAGGCTGCGTAATCCATTCGATAGAGCTGGTCACCCGAGAGGATCAACACCTGATCCACGTCCCAGGCTTCGAAGAGCTCGCGGTACTGCCTGACAGCATCAGCAGTACCCTTGAACCAGCTTGGGCTGTCGGGGGTCTGCTGGGCCGCCAGAACCTCCACAAAACCACCGCCGAAGCCGGAAGAGAGGTTGTAGGTAAGACTCAGATGGCGATTGAGTGACTGGCTGTTGAACTGGGTCAGGGCGTAAATCTTGTTGATCCCAGAGTTGATGCAATTGCTGATTGGGATATCAATCAAGCGGTATTTACCGCCCAGCGGCACTGCAGGCTTTGCGCGAGTTAAGGTGAGGGGTTGCAGGCGTGTGCCCGCACCACCCCCGAGAATGATGGCCAGTACGCGCTTCAAGAGTTGGACTCTCTTTTGAGAAGGAAGTAGAGATGCTCAGGATTCTTGTATTGCCGCGGCAAGGACTGATGCAGGCATTCCAAGCGATGCCAGCAGACACTGCGCCGAATCTGATGGATCGTTTTATCTTCTAAAACCAATATACGCATAGCCTTGCAGTAGAGCGCATAATTGGCTTCGAGCTCACCGATCGTGAGAGCAGATGTGAAAGTTGCTTGGCTCATTGCAGCAACGCTTTGGGCGAGCTACATAATGACCTGACGACCCTGTCGTGCGCTGCCCCCAGATGGGGGTAATTGGGTGACAGGATCTGGAAGGGATCGTTGAGCCAGAGCAGGCGGGAGGATCAGTCGTCGTAGACGCGGCAGTTGATGTCGGAAGGGTTGAGGTCGCAGAACACTTCAAACGGCGAAGGAGCCTCAGCTTCTTCAGGGTGACGCTGCTGGAATTCCTCGAGCTCCTTGATCTGCTGCTCGATCTTGCGTGCAGTCGATTTTTCATCCTTGGCCAGGGCTTCTGCCAGGGCGTTGCGATAGGTCTGGAGCTGGTCTCCAATGGTGGCCATGGAACATGCCCCGATAGGGCCCGGATCGGCAGGGCGAATTTAGCCCTATCGCCTCACCAATGGCGTCGTAGGTGAACTGGTGAAAGGGGGCGTCAATCCTCCAGTGTGACTCCGGCGCAGTGGATTGTGCATCAATCCACAGAACGGTGAACAACCATGAAATCCAGGTATTTCTACTTACTTTTTCGCGATTGGCTCCGCCGATGGCTGTGGCTCCTGCAAGGTGGAGCCGTTCTGGGAAACCCTTCCATGGCCGATGCACCCTATCTCGTTGCCCTGGCTCTGGTTGAGATAGCAGGAAAGAGGGCCTTGCCACTCACCGGTAAATCCCAGCCAGCAGCGGCAGCTGATGCTTCCGACCCAGGTGACAGTGGTCACACCCTGGCCTTGGAACTGCTGTTGCGCCTCTGGCAGCGAAGCGACGAGGGAGCTTTGCAACGGGCGGCAGGAGAGCAGAGCCTGCTGTTGCTTGAACTGCCATTGGACGTGATGAGCGAACAGCTGCCCCTGCTCAAGGCGAACTGGATCTCTGGGGGCGAAACCGATGCCTTGCTTGGCAGCCTTCGGAACCTGGTGATCCGGGGCTGGCGGATCTCCATTGCCAAGTACGAACCGGTCAGCTTCATCGCCTGGAGCTGATCCACAGGCCGCAATCCCCCCGGATGGGGACTGGCGCAGATCAATCCCTGCGACCCAGGATCGACAGGCGACGATGAGGGACGAGCTTCGCAGTCGCCACCCAAGAGGTCCCACCTTCAGCCGAAATCTGGAGGTGGGACCTTTGTTTCCTGTTTAGCCTTACACCAACCATGGCTGTGGCGATCGATGGGGGCAGGCTGGTCAACACCTACGCAGGGGAGGGCAGATTCGCGCAATCGAGTGCGCCAATCAGTCATCGATCTTCGATGCGGCTGCGGATCAGGGCTTCCTCGATGAAGACCAGAATGCGGCCGGTTGTGTGCTGACCTGCGTGGCCATCCCCACCTCGGACTGCAGGGTCGATACCCATGCTGAAGAGGCGCTCTATGGAATCCCCAGCAGGCGAAGGCTTAAGCAGGCTGGCTGTTTTTGGACAGGGCTGCCACATCCCGATCCACTTGAGCCAGACGCTCCATCACCAGGTTGAGATCGAGCGCCGTGAGCTCGCCATCGGCGCCTCATTTCATGCAAGTGCGCCCGAGACAGGTGCTGGCGTGGGTCCTTGTGTTGGAGTTCGCCATGGCGAACCTCCGTGCTTTAGGTGGAACCACTCTCATCGATGGTGCGCCAACAAGGATGCCCCCATAGGGGGGTAATTCCTGGCCTGATCCTGGTCATGTCTAGAGACTGACGTCTGCTGCAGCGATCTTGCTGTGATCCCGGAGCAACCTGGAGGCAGCAGAGCGCGCCAACGCACCGCTGGAGCAAGCTCAGACAAAGCGCATCGACAGGCCGAAGACATGAGCCCGGAGCAACACCCGTCGGAGTTCGATAGCACCCATGCATCAGCTCAGGATGAGGCATTTCAGGCCCACCCCGAACATGCGGCGGATGTTAATGCAGCGCTCGAGGCCATCCATCTGCTGATCGACCAACAACCAGAGTTGGCTGATGTGCTGAGGCTGAGCACCAGCACGGAAGATGTGCGTCAAGCTCTACACAATCACGGGATTGAGATCACCAATGAAGCCCTGTGGCGGCATCGCGGCTCCCTGCTCAAGGATGGTCAACCGACCTGGCGCGGGTAGCCCCTCGGCCCCTGGCAACCAACAAACCAACCCCTGAAGCGGTCACGACCAACGTGAGCACTCCTAGGAGCATGGAGTAATAAGGCTGCAGATTGATCGGGCCAAAGCGGCCAGTGTGGATCTTGATCAGCCAGAAGGCATCGATGTCGCGCTCCAACAACACGCTATAAAGCGAGCCACTGGCAGCTGTGAGCAGCAGCGGTACTGCCGCCAAGGGCACCACCATCCGGTGCAGCTGGCGCAACCGAGGCGAGAGGGCGGGGGAGATGCGGATCACTCTTGCCTCAGCTCTTTGTGCAACTGGGCCTCGTGGCTGCAAGGCATCCAAAGACCGTTGTTGAGATGGGTGCCATTGCAGCCCAGCTCCTTGGCCCGCCGTTCAGCCTCAGCCTTGGTTTTGTAGAGGCCTTTGGCATGGGCGGAGGCCTCAGCTGGGAGCACGTAGGGACTTCCCAGCAGCAACAGGGCAACCATCCCCTGAAGACCTCGCATGAGCGTCATTGCGTCTATCAGAAGGAGAAAATGATATCGTATCGGCTGTACTCCGGTTTATCGGGGCCGTCGTGCTTGAGCATGCGCCGCAGCTCAATGATTTCGCGGCGTTGGGCCACGATGATCTGGCGGGCCAAGCGGCGAATCGTCGGATTCGAGCTCTTGTGCAGAGCATCGTGGGCCATCACCAGTGCACCACCATGGTGGGCCAGCATTCCCTCCAAAAACCAGGTGACACGGTTGCTTTTGGTGGGGGTTGAATCCATCATCTGCATCGCCTGGATCTGGGCAGGATTCATGCGAATCAGATCTGCCATGGCATCGGGATTGCCACTATTTTCCAGCACCACCGGATAGATCGGCGCATCGGGATACCAGGCCTTGCGCCACAGACCCATGGCTTGAATCTCCTGGGCTTGCTCCCTCCAGATCGACTTGGCCAGTGCCCCCACCCCGGGCTGGCCAATGTCAAACACAAACTCGCTCATGCGCAACGCACCGGTGTGGTGCTGCACCATCGCGTCGAGCCAGCGCAGGTCGTAGGTGGATCCGGCCGGGCCAAGATTTTGGTGGTGTTGGTGTTGGTGTTGTTGATGATGCTGGTGGGGATCCACCTGGGCCAGGGCCATCGGTGCAAGCAAACCGACCACCGCCAGAGCCGCCAACGCAGATCGCATGGCCAATCCATCGACGAGTTCCCATTCACCATGCAGCCTCCAGTGGGTGGAGAGTCAAGTGGTTATCTGCCGCTGTCATCGGCCACGGTGAAGCGGGCGGTGAAGCGGATGCGGTGAAGCCATCGGTGCCCAACGCACCTTGCCGCCTTTTCTGGATGCGGCCGAGCGCGCCGCGGAACTGATCGTGGACGACCTCACCAGGCTGCGCAGCGAAGCTGAACGACAGGGATGAGGCTCTCGACGTCGGATGATAGAGTGATTGAAATTTGAGATTGCAGATGTTCATAAGTCTATTCGGCCTTCTGTTTGCAGCGCTGTCATTCGTTCAAGTTCCCCAATGGGATGTGGATTGGTCGAAATGCTCTGTATCCGTACCCGATACGGCCTGCCATTGGTACATCGTTAATCCAGACAACACCTTTGGCAAAGGCTTCAGCTGGATCACGGCTCCAACATTTGACTTCGATGCCCTTAGAGACATTGGCCTGCAACATGAAGTAACTGTCGCCCAGGGATATGAAACTACCGTTGAACTGATGAACGCCTCATCAACCGTGAAATACGGCGACAACTATTAAGCAAGGAATTCGAACCTTTGGCCTCTCATTGAAGCCATGCGCGGTTGCGTCACGACCATTCCTAAGGTCGTTGCGGTCAACCCAGGCCCTGTTGATCTCCCTGTGCCACGCGGCTGCCTCATTGATTTCTCCTGTCTCCCTCCGGCCCCTTGCAGCGGCGTCGGCTTCGCCTGAATCACCCGCCTATCCCAGCAAAGCTGAACTGCTGGCCTGCCTTCCCACCGAGCTCCTGAGGATCCATCCCAGCAAAGCCTGGGGGAGCCTGGCGATGTCCCTCAGCCTCACACTGCTGAGCTACGGACTGGGCACCCAGATCCCCCTGACCGTCATGGCGGCTCCGCTATGGCTTCTCTACGCCGTGGTGGCGGGCACCGTGGCTGGCGGTTGCTGGGTGATTGCCCATGAGTGCGGGCACCGCGCTTTCCATCCAAACCCTCGCGTGGAGGCCACCGTGGGATTCGTGCTGCACAGCCTGCTGCTGGTGCCCTATTTCAGCTGGCAGCACAGCCATGCGGTGCATCACGCCAATTGCAATCACATGGAAGGTGGTGAAACCCATGTGCCCCCACGTGCAGACTCGCGCGCGGGCCAGATCGTGGCGGGGATGCGCGAGCGGCTCGGTCCCCAGCTGTTTGGGGTCACCTCGTTGATCAGCCATCTGGTGCTGGGCTGGCCGCTCTATCTGCTGTTTGGCGTGGCGGGCGGTGAACACTACGGTGCTCCCACCTCCCACTTCACCACCGCTGCGCCGTTTCGAAACGGCAAGCGATCGCTCTTTCCCAACTCCTGCATCCGCTTGATGCAGCTCTCGAATCTTGGCTTGCTGGCGATGCTAGGGATCCTGATCGTGGCCGCAATTGAGTTCTCTCCGGCACGAGTGTTGTGCGTCTATGGACTTCCCTATGTGGTGATCAACGCCTGGCTTGTGGGCTACACCTGGCTACAACACACCGATACGAATATTCCCCACTTTTCCACCGCTGACTGGACCTGGGCCAAGGGTGCCCTGCAAACGGTGGATCGCCCTTACGGCCCCGTTCTGAACCTGCTCCACCACGGCATCGGATCCACCCACGTGTGCCATCACATCAATCCCCGAATCCCGCACTACAACGCCTGGAAAGCCACCACTCTGTTGAAACAGCGCTTTCCCCACCTCGTGCGATACGACTCCACCCCGATACACCAGGCGCTGTGGCGTGTGGCTAGCCGTTGCGCCGTTGTTCAGCAGGCAAATGCGGGCGGCGGCTTTTTCTACCAACCACAGCTCGGGCAGGAAAGCTGATCACTCATCTGCGTCCACGCCGGCCCACACGCTTCGTACCAGGGTTCTGCTTCCTGACATGGTGGTGATGCCACTGTTTGCTCTGAGCAAACGTGTCACCCCCGCGCCCTTGAGGAAGGCATCACCATGGGACAACTGGTGGAGCAGCTGCTCACAGCTGCCATGGAGGGCTGGCGACCAGCGCCAGGCCCAGCAGAGCAATTAGCCGATCACGAATCCAGGCTGCACCGGATCGAAGAGCACCTCGGCCTTTGACGGCACTTGCATCGGGGCCGCTTGGATCGCTTAGATGCAGTGCAGATACGAGGTGTGTCCTTGGCAGATCTGCAGAACCAAGGCGACCCGACCCAGCGGCTGAGTGTGTCCATGCCGTACTCAGTGATGAAATTGCTGGAGGCAAGGGCCCATTCAGAGGGCCGCAGCATGAGCAACCTTGTCGCCCATTTGCTGGAACAAGGGCTACAAACCGACAATCGCGACTGAGCACCAAACTCGCGAAGCTGAGCCCCCCTTGGCAAGTCAGCACAGCTGCCATGGAGATCCAGCGTTGACGCCCCCTGCGTCGCAGCCATGATCCCTGAGCCATCAGAAAGCCGGCACGACTCAAGAGGTGTGCTGATACAACTGCTCAAGCCGCTCACGGCTGAAGTCGGCATAAAGCACCTCTTCTCCAGGCTGGGGAGCCTCTGGGTGGATCTTGCCGCGCTTGCGAGGAGAGGGAGCAGAATCCCGCCCTGCGGAGCTGCGCAGATTCTGAGTCATCAGGGCAAAGGCACCGCCAGCAATGGCTGCAAAGCAGATCAGATACACAACAGCCAAAAGGTCATTCATTTGCAGCTCCTCTTTGCTCAACCCTAATGTGAAGAAATATGAAACGTGGGTTTCGCTCGTGCTCTCAGCCGGGTTGTGGCCGGAAATCGGTCAACCGATTCCTCCGATCCGGGCACTGAGATCCCAGAGCTGCCGGGCCAGGGTGTCTGAGCAAGCTTCGGCACTGGGTTGACTGACCTCGAATCGCAGCCGACCTGGGCCCAGCACCCGGTTGCTCCAGTACTGGAATCCGCTGGGTTGCAGCGTTGACGTGCTGGCCAGGCCGGCCAGCAAGATGCCAGCCCTCTGGGGCGTTTCGGTGAACCGCAGCAGATCGCGGGCAACCAGGGCAAACAGTGCCTGGCCCACGGGGTTATGGCGACGGCTGTCGCGGAAAAAGCCACCATTGCCGCGCGGGATCACCAGCCCCGGGCTCCAGGCGAGCACCGACACGGGCGTGCCCTGCTCCCTTAGCCGCCGCTCCACCTCCCTTGCCATCAGCAAGTTGCAGAGTTTGCTGTCTTTGTAAGCCTTCTCAGCATTGAAGCTGCCGCTGCCATCCAGCAGCAGTGCGCCGGCCCCCTGGCGCAGCCCAGCAAGATCACCCAAACCTGCCGGGAGGCCCACCTTGCCTCCGGGGGTGGTGGGGTCGTGCACTTCAGATGCCGTGACCACCAGCCGCGGAGCCGTGCCCCGCATCAGCAGGGGCAAGAGCTGCTGCAGCAGAGCCTGGTGGCCAAGGTGGTTCACCGCAATGGTGAGTTCAAACCCCTGGGCTGACCAGCGAGGCTCGGCCCCGCCGCTGTACTGCAGGCCGGCGTTGAGCACCAAGGTGTCGATCGGCTCGCCGTCTGCCAGCAGGGATTCAGAGCAGCGCTCGATGCTGCTCAGATCGGCCAGATCGCAGATTGGGGTATCAATCCGCCCGTCCAGGCGCTGGCGCAGCCCGGAGGCTGCGGTGGCATCCCTGCAGGGCAGGGTGAGGCGATAGCCGGCCTGGAGCAGCTGGGTCGCAGCCTGAAAACCAATCCCAGAGCTGCCACCCGTGAGCAGGATGTGTCGAGTCGCTCCGGCACTGCACTCCTCAAGCCCCATGGCGACAGATTCCGGCATCAGCCCATTCTGTTGACCCAGCTGCTCGCGCAAGGTAGGCACGACCGCACCGGCAGGACATGGGCAGGGCTCAACGGAATCAATGACAACCAGGGGCCGCGGGCACAGCAAGACAGCGATTCATGTGATCGACTGCCGCAGCAGCACGGAGGCCTTGAAGCCCACCATCCTCGAAGGGCCACGAGCGGCGCAGGATTTCGACTGCGCATGCTCGAGTGATTTGAGCGTTGCTTTAGGAATGTTTTGTCAGCGCATTCTCAAGAATAAATGCCGCCAAGTTACTCATGGAACGCCCCTCTACTGCGCTCCGTCGTTCCAAGCTCTTGTAGGCAGCAAAGTTCAAGGTAATCGTGACCCTCTGCGGGACACGATTTCCAGTAAACCCATCAGTCCCACCCACCTTTATTCCATACATCGACGGGGTGACACGAAGTTCCCGTTTTCATCATGTCGCGCCTTTGCTCTTAACCGCCTTTGTGTGTATACATTTGCTAAGCGGTCCGGTTCGAGCCACTGGGGTTGCCCTGTGTCGTGGACAGGTCGATAGGCGTCACGCCATCACCCTCAGGCTGTCCATCGTTGACCAACCCGACCAAGACAAGGCGCCGGTTCAGGGCGCAGCAAAGGCAGCAGGCCGTTGAGCTCTGCCTCGACAACCTGCTGACCGAAACCGGGCAAGACAAAGGCTCCCTGATCCGTCAGCTCATCCGTGAACGCTGGCAGCAGCGCCAGCACCTGCTTGACCAACAGCTTCAGGCGCGCCGAATGGAGCCCATTCATCAGGCGGTGGTCGCGTTCTTTGATCAGCACGCTGCCCGGGGATTTCGCCGATCTGACGCTGGTATCGCTCTCGGAGCGACTGCGATGTCTGGCGAGGACATTGGATCGCTGGCCGCGGCTGCACCCCAACGGGCGGGAATCGACACCTCAACAGGTAGGGCTAATCACACCGTCACCCTCGCCGTTGCCGTGAGGATGCAACAAGCCATGGCTCTGGCGAGCAGAGCCCAGATGTTTGCCCCATGCGAGAAGCCCTGTTCACCGTCAGCCAACGACCCGATGGCACCTTGATCGGCGAGAACGCCGCGCTTGGTTTGGCCGTCTGCGCCATGGAGCGCGAAAGCTTGCAGGAAGAGGCCCGTGATGCCCTGATCCACGCTGTCGGCCCAGCCCATGTCAGCTACCGGGTGCGGTTGCAGCCCAGCGCTCGCATCAGCGGTGCAGCGCTGCCGTCAGGGATCAGGCACTGATCCAGGCACCGCTGCCAAAACCAACTTGAATGGACTCATGATTCCAATGCGTTCTCTAATGCTCAGCCGCTTGATGCGCTCGGCCTGGACCGTCGGCGCCATTGCGATGGTGACCGCCTTACTGCTGGAGTGGGGCCTGATCGTTGCCGACGCGGCACGTGTGTCCTGATGGCGGGGATGGCCTGCCGCAACAGTTTCTGCCCCCCGCGCATACAGCTCCCGCCAGCGGCCTGGCAGGGTAATCAAACATCCCTTGCCTTGCAGATCGTGGGTGATCTCGCCATTCACTAGGGCCGGGCTTCGGCGATGACGATGAAGCGGTTGGGCTGCGGCCGGGATGCTGGATGTCGTGGTGGCCCAATCAGAAGCGTTGCATGACGCTTCTTGAGGCTCAGGAATGGATGGGCGGGGTTCTCTCTTCACAACCGCAGGACGCGCTGCCGCGTGACGCCGCCGGCGCCCACAGTGACCTGATCTGAATTGTGGACTTCGCCTCGAGATGCGAACCCCAGACGGAACATAGTTGGTGGATAACAATTTGGAGTTGAGGCTGTAGAATTTAATCCTATCTACCGCATGGACCGTAAAAGCCATGGCCAAAATCGAGGTTTTTGTTGGCTCTTACACCACCGATCTTGGCTGGGTACAAGGGAAGGGTCTTGGAATCGGCTCCTATCAGCTCGACACGGAAACTGGAGCGCTTTCATTGCTGTCAACGATGAGAACGGACAACCCATCTTTTCTCGCACTACATCCTTCAGGGAATTATCTCTATGCCAACAATGAAGCAAGCCATCGGGTGGATTCCAGCGATGACAGCATCAGCGCCTTCGCGATTGCTGCGGATGGCACGCTCAGCCTGATCAATCAACAAGCCTCACACGGCAAAGCGCCATGCTTTGTGAGTGTTGATCCCGAGGGCGACTTTGCCTATCTCGCGAATTTTATCGGCGGCAATAGCGTCGTTTATCCTATCGCTCCGAATGGTGGGCTTGAGTGCGATAGCGATCGCATCAGTCCTGTCGATTCAGGCACCGATCAACCCATTCCTCACGCCCATACGATCAAAGCCTCGCCCTCTGGCAGATATCTGCTGGCCTGTGACCTTGGTCTGGACAAGATCTTCATCCATCAACTTGATCGCCGAACGGCCAAATTGAATCGGCATGGCGAATTGTTGGTGCCCAGGGGCTCTGGGCCACGTCATATCGCTTTTCACCCATCCGGAAGGTTTGTTTATCTCATCAGTCAGGATGCCGGCACGATCACTGCCTTCGCCTGGGACGATGATCTGGGCGTCTTGACCGACCTCCAGACGGCATCCACGGTTCCAGCCGATTTCAGCGGTGAGCCCGCTGCCTCCGAAATTCAGGTTCACCCTGAAGGCCAATGGCTCTATGCCTCCAATCGCGGGCATAACAGTGTTGTGATCTTCCGCATTGATGCGGCCAGCGGCCTGTTGAGCCTGGTGGGCTTCCAAGCAAGCCTGGGCATCACCCCAAGGAACTTCACCCTGACACCCTCTGGCGACATGCTGCTCGTGGCCAACCAGGATTCCGACCAGATCGTGGTGTTCCGCCTGGATGCGGCCACTGGTCTGCTGAGCGAACTGGATCGTCACGCTGTTCCCACTCCAGTGTGCATGGTCTGCAGGCCTAGAAGCACCAGGCCCCGAATTGCTCCGGGTTGAGCTGCTGACGCGTCTGGGCGGTGCGGATCTCAGCAACAGAGCATTCAAAAGGCGCCCCGTGGGGGGCGCCTTAGCACCGGTTGCGGCGATTACCTCCTCACACAAGGTCTGCCGATCGGGTGTCGTGGGGTTTACGCATGACCTGTCTGGAGCCTGGCAGGGAAGGGATGGGGATCACGTTTGGGAAAAGAGATGCTCTGGGCTTGACCTTCTCGATTGTGATCATGGCTCAGGCTAGAGAGCCCAAGATTGAAGAACGCGGAAAAGAGAACTGGCCTATCGCTCTTTGCGGCTACGGGAAGACGCACGCGCTGCGTCATCGAGTTCAGCTGTTGTGTGTCGCATCGTTGTTGCACCTCGGGTGTGCGCACCGGCTCGGGTCACCGCTGGCCGGACTCTCTTGGAGGGTGAGGGTCGGGTTGGCTCCCGGTCCTCCCCTTAAGTTCAAACTACGCCGCTATTCAGGGAGTGGTGGCTTTCGGGAGTACCTGTTCCCGTACCAACCAAAACCCACTCAGCGCAGGGATTCGCAGGCCACCCCATCGCTGTTGCCATTCAGATGGGTGTGGCATCGGGGATGGAGGCTGAACGGCGCCCACGACGGAAGTCCCAGGGGCGGGTGATGCCGGCAGGGATCTGCCAGACGCCGATGCGCCGCCGGCTTGCCCGGACCTCCGCATCCAGGTATGTCTTGGCATTGCAGCCGCCCAAGTACTGGCGGTAGGCAAAGGCCTGGCCGTCTTCCACCAGCGCCAGGTTGACGGTCACGCCGCTGAACACTTCGGCGACCGTGCGGCCGTAGCGATCGCTGGTCTTGACGTCGAGGGAAACCTCGCGGCCGATCGGCAAGCGCTCCTGCAAATAGCGGCGGGCTTGCTTGCCGTAGGGGCTCTGGGCTGCTTCCGGGGCATCAATGCAGGCCAGCCGCACCGTGATCGCCCGGCCGCCTTGGCGCACCCGAATGGTGTCGCCATCACCGATCGAGACCACGATGGCCCTGCCCCCCTGCCCGGCTGAACCCACCGGCCAGACCACGGCTGCCAGCGTTGCCAGCGCTGCCACACCCAACAGAAGCGTTCGTGCCATGGCCGGAGTTTGCACTGGCAGCGAGTCCATGCGACTTCCGCATGGCCGCACGGTATCGATCGTGGAGCTACCGCCCCTCAGCCTGGAACCCGAGGGCTGATTTGCAGTTCGGCGTAACCGGTGCTCGGATCCAGCTCGCGCCGGAACTGCCACTCCGGCAGCAACCCAACCACCAGCTCCGTGGTGGTGCGCACCAGCGACCCCGCGCAGAGGTGCCCGCCAATCACGGCGCCGCTGCTGTCGGCGATGGCGATGTGCAGGTGGGCGCCATCGGGCGAAAGGGTGCCGGCCAGGCTGAGGATCTCCAGGTCGCTCCGGATCGCTGTGGCCTCTGGTGCTCCTGCCAATCGCAGCTGGGCCACCGACAGGCTGCCGACGGCACTGATCACACAGCCGGCCTGCTCCTCCTGCTCACCCATCCAGCCCTCAAGCGCGCGGCGGAGGTCATCGCCGGGCTGCAGTCGCAACGGGACCACCTTCATGGGGTTGGGCCCTCCACCAGCCCCTGGACCATCACCAGCTCACGCCTCAGCGCCTGCTCCGGCGTTTCGCCGGGATCGAGGTGCACGCCAAAGAGTCCCCAGCAGCCGGGCACGACAATCGTGGGGGTGTGGTCGCGCAGCTGCATCAGCCAGGGGCCATCGCGCTGCAGCATCGCCAGAGCAACGTCAACGACCATGGATCGGACTCAGGCCGCTGCTGGCCGGCGCATCTGCGTGGCGATGAGCGCGGCACCACCGGCTGCCAGCACCAGGCCAGAGCTGATGGCCAGGAACACCAGCGTCTGCAGCAACAAGAGGAAAATCCCAATGGCGGAACCAGCTGCAATCTGAATCCTTGCCTTGAATAGCAAGGTGAGCAGCAGCAGCACGGTGGCCTTCAGGGCGAGCAGCTTGGCCGTGCTGATCGGGAAGAAGGGGTTTAGAAACACGGTGGGATCTCGGGTATGCCCATGTTGGCGGGCCAATTCAGCAACGGCGGGTCGTCATGCCCAGCGGCTGTCGTCAACCCGTGACGGGTATGGGATGGGCCGCAGTTGTGGATGCAAAATAGTTGGGTATGGCATGCGTTCGATCCGGCTGGACCTCGCCTCCATTCATTCCCCACCCCAACTCACATCGATTCCTTGGCAGCGTCCGCAGGCGAACTCGCTACCGCTCAGACAGCCGAACATCAACGCTTGATAGAGGCCAATGAGGGCCTCCATCCGTGGCGCAAATGGGGCCCCTACCTGAGCGAACGGCAGTGGGGCACGGTGCGGGAGGACGACAGCCCCGATGGCAATGCCTGGGAATCCTTCAGTCACGATCAAGCCAGATCGCGTGCCTATCAATGGGGAGAAGATGGCCTGGCCGGCATCAGCGATGACCGCCAGCTTCTTTGCTTTGCCTTAGCACTCTGGAATGGCAAAGATCCAATCCTCAAGGAACGCCTCTTTGGCCTCACCAACAGCGAAGGGAACCACGGCGAAGACGTCAAAGAATATTACTACTACCTGGACTCAACACCAACGCATTCCTACATGCGCTACCTGTATAAATATCCCCTTAATCCCTATCCCTATGACGACATTGTTGCCACCAACAAAGCCAGGTCGCGATACGAGCCTGAATATGAACTGATCGATACGGGGATCTTTGACAAGAATGAATATTGTGATGTCGAAGTGGAGTATGCCAAGGCTGGGCCAGAGGATGTACTGATCCAGATCACGGTTCACAATCGCTCCAATCAAACGGCCAAGCTTGCCGTGCTGCCAACCCTCTGGTTTCGCAATACATGGGATCAGGGCAGCAGCCCGAAACCCTTGATCAAGGCAGAGCCTTGCCATGCAGGCCAAGGGAGACTCCACGCAACGCATCCCGACCTTGGTGATTTCGCGCTGCACTGCAACGGGGCCGATGAACTGGTGTTGACGGAGAACGAAACGAACACTGAGGTCGTCTTCCAGCAACCCAACCAATCCCCTTACACCAAATGTGGCATCAACCGCTACGTGGTGCAGGGCGAGACGGCAGCTGTCAACCCTTCCCAGCAAGGCACCAAAGCAGCCGCCATTTACAACCTCTCGATTGGTGCCCATGCCTCACGCACCATCAAGTTGCGACTGACCAAGTCAACACCTGAAACACAGAACAACCCTGCCGATCAAGATTTTGATCAGATCTTGGATCGCAGAAAACAGGACTGCGATGACTACTACGCCAGGGTGATGCCAGCTGGATTCAGCGCTGAGCAAAAGCTGGTGTTCAGGCAGGCCATGGCAGGGATGCTGTGGTCCAAACAGTTCTACAACTACGACATCACACCCTGGCTCCAGAAACGCGGGATTGATCCACTGGGTTTCAACGACGGACAGGGTTTCAGGAATCAGCAGTGGCATCACATGAACAACAGTGATGTCATCTCCATGCCAGACAAATGGGAATACCCCTGGTACGCGGCCTGGGATCTCGCCTTTCACACAACTACTTTTGTCTATGTAGATCCAAGCTTCGCCAAGCAACAACTCAGCTTGATGCTGAGCAGCCAATACTTACACCCCAATGGGCAAATTCCTGCCTATGAGTGGAACTTCGGCGATGTCAATCCTCCTGTGCATGCCTGGGCGACTTTCAATGTCTACCTATCCGAGGCGGCACTCCATGGCCAAGCTGATCATCAGTGGCTGAAAGAAAGCTTTCACAAACTTCTCATCAACTTCACCTGGTGGTTAAATCGAAAAGATGTCAATGGCAATAGTGTGTTTCAAGGCGGCTTCCTTGGCCTCGATAATATCGGCATTTTTGACCGCACTGAATCACCAGAGATGGGTGGCAGCCTGGAGCAAGCTGATGGCACAGCTTGGATGGCTTTCTTTGCCCAAACCATGGTGCAAATCTCTGTGGAGTTGGCCCGAAAAGACGAAACGTATCGAGAATACCCAGCCAAATTCTTAAGGCATTATTTCTCAATCGCCCATGCCATGGTCAACCGCAATGCGAGCGAAAGCATGTGGGATGAGCAGGATGGATTTTTATATGATGTGCTCCGCAAAAGCGACGGCAGCTCAACACGCCTGAAAGTTAGATCTATGGTCGGCTTGATTCCACTGTGTGCCGTACAGGTGCTCGAGCAAGATGTCATGGAGAGGCTTCCTGAGCTAAACGATGTGTTATTTGCTCTCCGGGATAAATTTCCAGATCTACGCAGCTCTTTTCACGATATGAGGCTTAAGGGTTATGCCAACCGGCACATGATGTCGGCTCTCGATGAGACCAATCTTCGGCGCGTGCTGAAGATCATGCTCGATCCCGATGAGTTCCTCGGAGACTTTGGCATTCGCTCGATCTCAAAACGGCACGAAGGCGAACCCTATCGCTTTGTCCACAACCAACAGGAATACGTTGTTCAATACCTGCCGGCCGAGTCCGATTCAGGCCTGTTCGGCGGCAACAGCAACTGGCGCGGTCCAATCTGGATGCCGGTCAATGCCATGATTGTTCGCTCCTTGGTTGTCTACTTCTGTTATTACGGCAAAGACTTCAAGGTTGAATTCCCAACCGGCAGCGGCCAGATGGCGAATCTCTATGAGATCGCCGAGCAACTTGCGCACAGGCTCGTCTCTATCTTCACACGCAATGCTGAAGGCCTAAGACCAGTCTTTGGCAGCCAGCAGACCTTCCAGAGCGATCCCCACTGGAAGGATTATCTCATGTTTTATGAGTACTTCCACGGTGACAATGGGGCCGGCATTGGCGCCAGCCACCAGACCGGCTGGAGTGGTCAGGTCGTTAATTTGACCCACTATTTCGCCGTTAATACCCAGGAAAGCCTGTT
>JBIPLV010000272.1:0-6216 GCA_044369475.1 Cyanobium sp.
ATCCAGCAGCCATCCAGCAGCAGCCCTTTGCCGTAGCGCTCGCTGTCGATGATCGTCACCGTCTGGAACGGCGATTGCTGCTCGGCGATCACGCGTCCCGCTAGGCCGTAGCGCACGCCATCGAAGACCTCGTCGATCCAGCCTGCGGTGGACGGGTTGACGGTCTCGGTCATGGGCGCGTGAAATCCTGCTTCCAGATTTGCGCATCAGCGGCACGAAGCCATGACAGGCTCGGGCCATGGCCCCCGAGCGCCCCAGTGACGATCTTCAGCTAACGCCGGCGCTTCGGCTGCCGGCTGCGGAGCTGCGCTGGCGCTTTTCGCGCTCGTCGGGCGCTGGCGGCCAGCACGTCAACACCACCGATTCGCGGGTGGAGCTGGTGTTTGATCTGGCCGCCACCCAGGCGCTGCCGCCCCTGCTCAAAACCCGGGCGCTGCGCCGCCTTGAAACCAGGCTGGTGGCCGGCACCGTGGTGATCGCGGTTCAGGAGCAGCGTTCGCAGTGGCAGAACCGCGCCACAGCCCTGCGGCGTTTGGCGGCGCTGCTGCAGGAGGCGTTCCAGCCAGCGCCGCCTCCGCGCCGGCCCACCAGGCCCAGCCTTGGGTCGCGGCAACGGCGGTTGGCCGCCAAACGCCTGCGCAGCGCCCTCAAGGGCCAACGACGCGGCCTGCAATTGGAGGAGTGAGTAGCACACTGGGTACTGTGCAACTCTCAGACAATCGCCTTGCAACGCCGGTAGCTGTTACAGCGGGGCCTGGCCGCGGCGCCAACCCTGTTGACCGCCGCAACCGCTGCTGCATCCCCGTTGCTGCGGCAAGCACCCCAGCTGACCGTGCCCTGCGTCAGGTGCCCACGGCCTGCGCCCCAGGGGGTGATGCGCTGCAGGCGTTGGTGCCGGGTGACGACCACAGCCTGGCGATTCAGCACAACGCCCCTGCCGCTGCTCGTCAGCTCAGCGAACGCAATGCCGTGCTGCGCGACGAGGTGGCAGCGCGCAAGCTGACGATCCAGCCGCTCTACTTCGATCTGGAGAGTGGACTCACGACCCTGATCTGAGCAGTTCCTGCCTGTGCGCCCTGGCAGCGGATCAGGGTGCGTTGCCCGTGAACAGTGTTTTTAGTCGTCGACGCATCAGGGCGATCGGCCGATCTGCGTCCATCAAATGTTCGCCACGGTCTCGATAGGGTCCCTCAACAGGGTCCATCGACTCAAGAATCAAACGGTCCTGATCAATCAGATTGCGCTCAAAATCGAGCAGTTGGGCTGTACTGACGTCTGTTTCGCTGTCATTTCTCAAATAAAAGCGATTGACGATGCAAGATTGTTCGTCAATGGGGACTGCATATTGAACAATCCTCTGCCAAAGGCCGTGTGACCAATCCAGCTCCAGGCTGATGCCAAAAGGAGCGAGCCACTCCACCGTGCGTTTGACCGTGACGACAGTGTCTCCATGTCCGAGGGCGCCGCCAAGCTTCTTGCTGTTTCGGAGTTGCAAGACGGTGGAGTAGCAAAAGCCTTCGTTTGACTCCTTAATATCACCTTGGATGGGTGTGGGAATCGGGGAAACAGTTTCGAGCAGGCCAGCGTGGACAAAATAGTGATGATAGTTGTCCAGGCCGTTTTCAATCAGGCGATAAGCCGAGCAGTTCCAATTCTCATGAAAACCCTTGATCTGGCGAATCTTAGGGTCAGTAGACTCGGGAAAGTTGGGAACATCTGCCTGAGCATTTGATCCCAATTTGAGCCACACATAGCCATAGCGCACAGTCGTGTCATAGCTGGCAACACGGCACGAATCAGAGATGGATTGGTCTGGATGTTGTGGCCTGAGCTTGCAGTGACCCATGGCATCAAAACGCCATCCGTGATAAGGGCAACTCAGGCATCCATCGGTATGCACCTGACCGCGAGACAGGCGCGCTGATCGGTGGCTGCAGCGGTCTTCCAAGGCTCCAACCGTGCCATTGACAGAGGCCCAAATCACCAGATGATGTCCCAGGACTGTGAACGGCAGTACGCTGTTTTGCTGCAGCATGTTGCTGGGACAAAGGGGGAACCAGAAGGCTCCCAGTTTGTTGAAGGCAAGATCGAACATCGTCGATTTCAGGGAGATGGGTGAGGTTGTTGTTGGCAGTCTCCAGTCAAGCTGGATGTTCAAACATGGCTTGACAAGGATTCGAGATGCTCATCAGAGTTGAGGTAGATCCAGCGTTGAGCTTTCATTTCCTGGCGCGGTAGTGTGCCAGGAGGAACGACCTGAACCTGACTGCGTAAGCCCATCGCTACTGCGATCGCCTGTCGCAGCTCGTTTTGAATCGTCTCGGCCTCTGTGTTGAACTCGAGTTCAATCTGTAGACAGATTTCAGTCAAGGCTGAGCGTTGGTCAACGATCACACGGTATTCAGCTGCAGCGGCGAACTTGCGCACAAGTTCTTCAATGGCTGATGGATAAACGTTGACTCCGCGAACAATCAACATGTCGTCGCGTCGACCAAGGATCCCGCCAGCAAGGGTGAGATGGGGGCTTCCGCAGGAGCATGGTCTCGGACTGGCTTGAACAAGGTCACCAGTGCGGTATCGCAGCAAGGGTGAGGCATAACGATCGAGTGTGGTAATCACTAATTCACCCGTTTCTCCTCTTTTAACGGTACTCTGATCTGCTGGGTCAATGATTTCAGCAAAATAGGACTCTTCGAGGATATGGAGAGTATCTTTATGAAGCGGACATGGATAGCTGATCGGACCTGTTTCGGTCATGCCGTGATGATCGTAGACGCGTGCATTCCATGCCTTTTCGATCAGAGTGCGTGTAGCTGGAATGGAGCCGCCAGGTTCTCCTGCCACAATGATGCGCTGAATGCATGATGTTGCGATGTCTAGCTTTGCTTCTTTGGCGACCTGCGCCAGGCGTAGCGCGTAACTTGGCGTGCAGCAAAGAACCGTTGCCTGTGTATCGAGAATCAGTTGAATCCGTGCTTGGCTCGTCATGCCTCCCGTCGGGATCGCCAAGCACCCCAACTGGGAGGCTGCTTCAAAGGCTGACCAGAAACCCAAAAAAGGTCCAAATGAGAAAGCGAAGCAAAGACGATCGGTCGCCACAACGCCAGCAGCTCGATAAATCTGTTGCCAGCAGTTGAGGATCGCTTGCCAACTTTGTTCCGTGTCGAGCCAGCGCAGTGGAGTGGCTGTCGTGCCAGAGGTTTGATGAAATCGCTTGTATTGATGGAGATGGCAGGACAAATTAGTCCCAAAAGGCGGATGGTTTAATTGATCACTGATCAGTTGCTGCTTTTCGGTAAATGCTATTTTGGCGGCGAATTCTTCAATGCTGCTCAGATCTGCGATATCAGCCAGTGTTTGCGGCTCTGAATTGTAGAATTGATTATACGACTGCAGGCTCAGAAGTTTTCGGAGTTTCTGCAGTTGATAGTCTCTTAGATTGCTTGGAGGAGTCATTGTTGAATGCTCCATTGGTTTTCTCATGGACACGGAGCAGGCCCATCATTAATTGAATCAACATGGCTTTTAAGACGTGTTGCGAGTTCTTTCGGCAGCTCGGTCGATTTGAAGCTGCCATCTTCATTCTGAATCACGCATACTGTGGTGTAACTTCCTGTCGCAACAATGAGCTGATCAGCGAGGTTGACGATTGAGAATTCAAATTCCAATGAGCGGCTGCTGATTTTGGTGAGCCTTAGTCGGATCTCGATTTCATTCTCAAAGCGCAGCGGTTGATGATAGCTGGCTTTCATTTCAACTCGGGGCCAACCGTAGGTCAGGCCTCCAAACTTCTGTGCGCCACTGAATCCAAGTATTCTAAAGAAGTCGTGTTCAGCAAACTCCATGTAACAGAGGTATTTCGAAAAGTGCACGATTCCCGCCATGTCTGTATCACTGAACTCCACCCGTTTTGTCGCGGTATGATGCGTTTTCATCACTTAGCATCCTTTTGGCTGTAACGATCTGTGGCCATAGGGTAGTGTGGATGGCAAGTCACATTGCTCACCCAGTGCAGCAAATAATGAATCAAAATCTTTCCACAAATTTCCAATCAAGCAATCAGTCAAATCACCATGTACTTCGGGATGTGTTCGTAGTAATTCGGCAAAACTGAAGCCTTCTGTATAGAACGCATAGATTAGTTTTCTCATCCTTTCGATTCCTTCGCACAGTTCTTGTCCATAGTTCTGAAACTGCTCGGCGCCAACGTTCGCACTCATAAGTGCTGCATCGACCGCATCAGCTGCCATGACTGCGCTTTGAAGAGCTAAAAAGACTCCTGAGCTGAACACTGGATCTAGAAAAGCAAACGCATCGCCAATTAGAATAAGTCCATTATCGGCACAGTATTTGGCTCGATAGGAATAATCATTGGTTACCTGACAATGAGAGATTCTCTCCGCTGATTGAGTGCGTCTTGCAATCCAAGGCTGACGTTGGATCTCACGCTCATAAATCTCTTCAACATTGGTGGTCTCATCAAACAAGTAACCTCGCTCAGCAACGACGCCAACACTGATTGTGTCTTCTCGAAGTGGGATGTACCAGAACCAACCTTGATCTGGTAAAAAAGCAACTGTTGTTGCTCCTGCATCAATCCCTGCGTCACGTTGAGCACCTTTGTAGTAGCTCCAGATTGCTATTTTTTTGAGTGAAGGATCCTGTTGGCGCCATCCAAAGCGAGAAGCGCTCAGCATGGATCTGCCACTGGCATCAATGGTCATTTTGCCTCGATATTGGCACTGTTGATCGCTTCCACTTTGGGCTTCCACGCCTTGGACAAAACCTTGTTCTTGAATCAGTCCAAGAACTGTTGTTGACTGCTTGATCACAGCACCACATTCCTCGGCATGGCGGAGCATCAAATGGTCAAAGTCACTGCGCGAAACCTGCCAGGTTTGTGCGCAGACATGTTGAGTGTGTTCGAAAAAGTAAAAGGGTTTACTGGCAATTCCTTCCGTGCTAACAAATTGAACGGATTGCTTACTTGTGAAATCTGCTGCTTTTATTTTGTCGAGAATTCCAATTTTTTCGAGAGGAAACCAGCAGTATGGAATCAGCGATTCTCCAATGTGATAGCGAGGAAAGGTCTCTTTTTCCAGGACCAGCACTTTCCAGCCTTTCTGCGCTAGTAGGGCGGCAACCCCACAGCCACTGGGACCAGCTCCAATAATGATGACGTCCCAGATCTCCTCAGACGTGGTTTGCCCTTGTCGCATCATCTGTTGTTCTGTGGGCTAAAGTGTTGAGGCAAGTAAAACATTTCGAGCCAAGCATCAATTTTGAGCAGGGCTTCTTTTTTGACCACAATGACTTTATCTTCTGTTTGAATATAGCCTAGCTGTTTTAAGGCTTCTAGTTGTGCTTGATAGACTATATCAATCTGCATCTCAAACTTTTCTGCAAAAGCGTCGATACTGACTTGCCCAAGCTTTAGTTGCAAGATCAGCTCCCTGGTCAGAGCTTCTTCTCTGCTCAGTTCGTAGCAACGGTGAAGGGGTAAAGCACCTGTTTCCAAAGTATTGATATAGCGGCTAAAGTCTTTTTCGTTTTGGTACAGGCTGCCGCCCAGGTGGCCAAAACTTGCGACACCGACAGCTAGAAGATCAGCGCCATGCCACAAAGCATCTCGGTATCTGAATGGGTTGGTGTCTGGATTCTTGACAGCCGTGTAGGCACTTGTCCGCGTATATCCTGCCTGGGTTAGTGTCTCGAATGCATGACTTGCCCAGCTTGACTTTGTATCCCATGAGTGCAGGATTGGTTGCTGATTGCTGTCTCTTATATGTTTATAGAGAATCGTGTTGTAGGGGACCTCTAATTGATAGATCGTGATGGAATCCGGTGAAAGCTCTAAGGTTTTTCGAATCGACTTATCCCAGCTAGCCTCGGTTTCTTCTTGTAGACCTGCGATCAGATCAATATTAATCTGATCGAATGAAATCTTGCGTGCTATTTCGTAGCTATTGAGGATGTGTGTAAGTTGGTGTGATCTGTTATTGGCTTGTAATACGTGATCGGAAAAGCTCTCAACACCAAGGCTGAGTCTGGTGACGCCAATTTGTTTGATGCACTCCAACTTTTCTCGATTTAATGTTCCAGGTTCAGCCTCAAAGCTGACTTCCCTTGCCTCGTGCCAGGGGAGAATCAGATCCGCCTGTTCGCGTAGCGTTGATAATTGCTCAACGCTCAAGTAGGAAGGCGTGCCGCCGCCAA
>JBIPLV010000005.1:0-62572 GCA_044369475.1 Cyanobium sp.
CCTCGTGCAGCAGGGCAACCAGCGGCTGCCGCTGATCGAAGACCGGGCGACCGGAGCCCTGCATCGGCTGCCCTTGCCAGCCGATCGCACCGCCGTGAGGCTCAGCCTGGCGCCGGAGGGGCGCCGGCTGGCCGTGCAGGTGGCCCAGGGAGGCCAGTGGCGGGTGCAGCTGTTTGACCTGAGCAACCTGCTAGAGCCCGACCTGCCCGGCGGCATCGCCCTCCAGGGCGGCGGGCTGGGCACCGCGCCATGAGATTGCTTCTGCCCGCGAGCGTTTTGGGGCTACTGCTGACAGGCTGCCTGGGCCCGATGCCCATGCCGATCGGACCGCTCAACGGACGGATCGAAGCTCTGGGCGCCAACCGGGATCCATCCCTGTCGGGGCGATGGCTGGGCCTGATCAGCGGCCGGGGCGGGCGTGAACAGGTGCTGCTGCTGGATCTCGAGCGCCAGCAGCCCGTGCCGGTGCCGGGGCTCAACCGGGCCGATGCCCAGCCAGTGAGTGTCAGCGTCGATGCGGCGGGGGAGCGGATCGCCCTGGTGCGGCAGCTTGAAGGACGCACCGAGTTGGTGCTCTACCGGCGCTCACTGCAGAGCCTGCAGCCAATCGCCATGGTGCCGAGCGGCGTTCCCCGCCAGGTGCAGCTTCAGGCCGATGGCCGCCAACTCGCCGTGCAGGTGAGCCGGGGCGGCCTCTGGCAGGTGGACCTGGTGCAGATGCCCTGATCAGGGAGCCGGGCTCAAGGCACGGTGCTCAGGGCACCAGCCCCGCCCAGCGCAGGAAAGTGTCGCCACTGAGGGCTTCGATCAGCAGCACGGCCGCAAAACCCACCATGGCGAAGCGGCCATTGACCCGCTCGGCGTAGCCGCTCCAGCCAAAAGCCGGCACATCTTGGGTGGTGGCACTGGTGGTGGTTGCACTGGTGGCAGGGGTCGCATCAGGCATCGGATCAGGCACGGGATCAGGGGTGAAATCAGGCGTGGCGGCCAACGTCATAGCCAGCCGCGGGCAACAGTCGCCAATTGCCGGAGCCATCCAGCTCCAGCACGGTGTCGTGGAAGGCGGTGAGGGTGGGGCGGTGTCCCACGCTCACAAAAGCCATGTCGCGCTCGGCGAGCAGAGCGTAGAGGTGCCTCTCGGTGGCCACATCGAGGGCACTGGTGGCTTCATCGAGCACCACAAACCGGGGGGAATTCAGCAGCAGCCGGGCAAAGGCCAGGCGCTGCTGCTCGCCCAAGGAGAGCAGCCGGGGCCAGTCCTGAATGATGTCGAGGTCGGGGTAGCGCTGCACCAGGTCGGGCAGACGCACCTGCTCGAGCACATGGCGCAGCTGGTCGTCACTGAACCGATCTGGCTGAAGGGGATAACAGAGCTGTTCCCGCAGGCTGCCCAGCAGCATGTAGGGCTTCTGAGGAATGAACAGCAGCTCCCCTTCGCTCGGCCGCTCCACCCGACCGGCCGCTGGCGGCCAGAGTCCGCTCACCATCCGCAGGAAGGAGGTTTTGCCGCAGCCCGAAGGGCCAACCACCAACAGACGCTGGTGCCGATCCACTTCGAGGCTGAGATCACGGATCAGGGTGCGGTTGGTGCGTGGTGGCACAAGATCCACGTGGCTCACCAGGATCGTGCCGTCGTCGCGACCGCGGCTGGTGGCGGCGAGCTGAACCTCCAGGGCCGCTGCCTCCGTGCCGATGGCATCCACCTTGCCCTGGAAACCCTCCAGACGGCTGATCGAAGCGGAGAAAGCGGCCAGTCGATCGATGTTGTTCACGATGTAGCTGACCGAAAACAGCACCTGACTGAAGGCGATGCTGGCCTGGCCGAACACACCGAAGTCCACCTCCTTGGCGAAGTAGATCGGCGCGATCACCAACCACGGCAAAAAACGGGAGAAGTAGTCGTAGGAGCGCTGGATCACACTGATCAGTGCCTCCCAGACAATCAGTCGGTCGTAGTTGCGAATTGCGCCACCCAGCCGGCGCTCCGCTTCCCGGGCTTCCTGCTGTTCACCGCGATAGAAAGCAATCGATTCGGCGTTGTCACGAATGTGAACAAGCCCGTAGCGAAAATCAGCCTCGAGCTTGAGCTGCTGATAGTTCAGATTCACCAGCTTGCGGCTTGCAAACACAATCAGGGCTGTACCACCCACGGAGTAGGCCAACAGCACCAACGCCAGTTGGTCGCTGATGGCCCAGAGCACAATAATGAAGCTCACAAAGGTCAGCAGGGCCGAGATAATCTCGACAGTGACACTCAGACTCGTCCCCGTGAAGCTCGCCGCGTCCTGGGAAATCCGCTGATCGGGGTTGTCGATTTCCTCCAGCGACTCGTCATTCGGGTTAAGAACGTAGTAGGCACGGTTGGAGAGATAGCGGCCCAGCAGGCGCCCACTTAACCATTCTCGCCATAGCAGACCGAGCTTCGGAATCAGATAGCTCTGAATCGCCCGGATTGGCAGGGCCAACACCAGGCAGAAGGCATAAATCGCAACGATCTTCCAAAACTCATCGGCCTTGTAGGCCACCAGAGCATTTTCAATGTTGCGGGCGATATAGCTGATCCCCACATTGATTCCATTGATCACCAGGATCAGCAAGGTGATCACCCCCATCAGCAGCCACGGCAGCCAGCGCCCCTGGCGCAACTTGCTGCGCAGGGCCACAAAACAGCCCAGCCCACCCGCCAGCACCACCATGACCAGCGGGCCGATCGGGCTACGCCAGATGGCTGCCACCTGCTCAGGCACCCCCGGCAGAAAGCGACTGCGCAGCTCGGGTATCAGCGCTCCGCTCAGGGCCAACACGCCAGTGAGCAGCAGCAGGGTGCTGCCCACCACCACAGCGAGCAAGGCGACCACAAGCAGCAAAAACTGCCAGCCCTGGCCGTCGTCTACCGGCAGGAAGTAGGGCTGGGCCAGGCGCTGCAGCTTGGCCAGCTGAACGCGAAGGGCCTTGAGGGGATTCATGGAACGGCTCAGGTCAGGGCATTGTGGCTGGGCTGGCCCCTAGCCCGGCGGCCAGGCCAGGGGACGCCCACCCATCACATGGACGTGAAGGTGAAACACGGTTTGGCCCGCCTCGGCGCCACTGTTGATCACGGTGCGGAACGACTGCAGCCCCTCCTGGCGCGCCACCCGGGCGGCCACGAGCAACAGATGGCCCAACAACAGCTGGTGCTCATCTGAAGCCTCGGACAGCTGGGTGATGGGCTCGCGAGGGATCACCAGGACGTGCACGGGAGCCTGGGGGGCCACATCGCGAAAGGCCAAACAGCGCTCGTCGGCATACACCTGATCGCAAGGGATCTCGCCGCGAAGGATGCGCGCAAAGATCGTGTCAGTCGGGGCCGGATCGGCGGAGCTGGCCATCGCAGCAAGGGCGTCGAGGTGGAGTCGGGGTGAGACAGCTCGGGCACTAACGCTGTAGTAGCCGAAGGCGTGATGTTGGCACGGTGCAAGACCGCGGCTCTGCGGGGACTGGATGCCAGCCCCGTACTGGTGGAGGTGGATCTCGCCCCGGGATTGCCTGGCCTACAACTGGTGGGCCTGGCCGACACGGCGGTGCAGGAAGCCCGGGAGCGGGTGCGCTCGGCCCTGCGCCACAGCGGCCTGAAAGTTCCCCTGACCCGGGTGGTGGTGAACCTGGCCCCAGCCGACCTGCGCAAGGAGGGTCCAGGCTTCGACCTACCCATTGCCCTGGGGCTACTGCTGGCCAGTGGCCAGCTGGGCGAGACCTGCTGCGATGGGGTGTGGAGTGCCGCAGAGCTTGGCCTCGACGGTGCACTGCGGCCAATCCGGGGCGTTCTCGCCATCGCCATCGCAGCCCGCCAGCATGGCGCCAGGGCCCTTGTGGTGCCCGAGGCGAATGCCTGGGAAGCTGCCCTAGTGGAGGGTCTGCCGGTGTGGGGAGCGAGCGATCTGGGACAAGTGCTCTGGCGGCTGCAGCACCCCAAAGCCTCCAATCAAGCCCGCGAAGAATTCTCCAGGCCCCAACCGGCCCCGCCCGAGCGGGCGGCCGAGGATCTGGCCGACGTCAAGGGGCAGACCCATGGCCGCCGCGCCCTGGAGATCGCAGCTGCCGGAGGGCACCACCTGCTGCTCTGCGGCCCACCTGGCAGCGGCAAAACAATGCTGGCCCAGCGCCTCGTCCGACTGCTACCGCCCCTCGATCCCGCCGAAGCCCTCGAACTGACGGCGATCCACTCGGTGGCCGGATTGTTGGACAGCAGCCAGGGCCTGCTGCAAAGCCGCCCCTTTCGAAGCCCCCATCACAGCTGCTCCGCCCCGGGGCTGATCGGCGGCGGAGCCCAGCCCCGGCCTGGGGAACTAGCCCTCGCTCACCATGGGGTGCTGTTTCTCGATGAGCTGGCCGAATTTCGCCGGGCCGTGCTCGACCAACTGCGTCAGCCCCTCGAAGACGGAGAGGTGTGGATCCACCGCGCCCGGCAACGAACCCGCTTCCCCTGCCGAATCACCCTGGTGGCCGCCGCAAACCCTTGCCCCTGCGGCTGGTTTGGGGATCCGGAACGCAGCTGCAACTGCGGCGAAGGGCAGCGGCGGCGCTACTGGGGCCGGCTGTCCGGGCCGCTGCTAGATCGCATTGACCTGCAGGTGGTGATGCGCCGGCCGTCGAGCGAAGCCCTAACGGCCCCCTTCCGCAGCCAAGGGGGCGCTAGAAGCCCGGCAGCCGACAAGACGGCCGACGCCATGGCCGAATCAACAGCCGTCGTGCGGCAACGGGTGCAACGAGCCCGTTTGCAGATGTCCAACCGCAATCCCTTGGGCTGCACCAACAGCCGCATTCCCGGAGGGCAATTGGAGCAGGTGGTGCAGCTCGACAGTGAGGCCTTAAACCTCTGGGAGGCCGCTCTGCAGCAGCGGCAGCTGAGCGCACGCGCCGGAGCGCGTCTGTTGCGCGTTGCCCAAACAATCAGCGACCTGGCCGACCAAGAGCGGATCAACGCGGAGGCCATTGCCGAAGCCCTCACCTACCGCTCGTTTGACCAGGGTCTCTGAACGGGCTGGCGCGAATCAGCGGCGGCGGCGGCGCTGCTGAGCCTTGCGCTTGTACTTCTCGACGGGGGTTTCGTGGTGCCGCAGACGCTTGAGGTCGGCAAAGATGCCCGCCTTGGACACCTGGCGCTTGAAGCGGCGGAGGGCCGATTCAATCCCTTCGTTTTCGCCGACAGTGACCTGGGTCATGAAGCGCTGCAGTGCTCACAGAGTTGGCCAATGTAGCAACCGCTTGTCCCAGGGCCCACTCGGGCACAGGCCACACTTAGCTGCCAGCGGCACCACCAGAAGCCGGGCGGGCCGCGGGAGCAGCCTGCTGGGTCAGGGCCTCGGGCCAGGCTTCGCGGTAGAGGTACACATGGCCAAGGGTTCGGCCGCCGTAGGCCCGGCGCTTGAGCTGCCAACCCGGCTCAAACACCAGCTGCAGGAAACCGGTACCTGGACCCTGAGTGCGGGCCACCACCATTTCCGGCCCCGCGCCGGCCTTGGTGGGGACGGCCAGCAGAGCGTTGTCGCTGCTCTGGCGCACCACTGTGAGCCGATAGCTGGCGGCCAGATCGTCGCCCCCAACCCGCACCGAGTAGCCATTGGCGTCGATGAAGCGGCTGCAGATCCCGCTGAAATCAAACGTGGCCAGCAGGGGTTCGACCGCAGCAGGCGCCCCAGGCGCAACCGCAAAACAGGGGCGGGTGGGTTTGACCTGCTCATAGATGTTGAGCTGGGCGCGGGTGCCATCCCCGATCGGCGCCGCCACCAGCACGAAGCGCTCCTGGCTCAGGTCGACCGCTTGAAACAAGTCGCTGGCCATCGCCGGGCTGACGCTTCCGGCACTCAGGACGGCCGCACAGGCAGCCAAGGGGAGCGAACGGGCGCGCAGAGCTGGCAATCGCATCACGGCATCCGGGGAATCGGTGAACGCAATCGTATGCACAGCGGCCGGCCCGAGCTAAGCCGGCTTGTTGATTCGGATGGCCAGCACCAGAGCCACCACGGTGCCCGGCAGGCTCAGGCCCAGGATCCAACGGGTGGTAGACACCCCCAGGTCGGGATCTCCATAAGCCAGCTCAAACACCGAACCCGTCGAGGCAATTCCCAGCAAACAGGCAAGGGCGAGAAACACCCCAGCCAGAGGTTTCATCGGCATGGGTCGTGCTCAGCGAATGGGGTGGACGTCGGCGGGCTGGAAGCCCTTCTCCTGAAGGCCCTCGTTGAGGCTGAGTTCATCGGTGACCCGATCGACAAACAGCACCCCATTGAGGTGATCCATCTCGTGCTGGATGCAGCGGGCCAACAGGCCATCGGCCTTGACCCGTTGGGGCCGGCCCATCTCATCGCGGTAGGCGACCTCCACGGCAGCTGGACGCACCACGTTGAGATAGACCCCGGGGATGCTCAGGCAGCCCTCCTCATAGGTCTCGATGGCGGCCCCGAAGGAGCCGATCTCCGGGTTGATCAACACCATCGGGGGCGTGGCGGCATTTTCGGGATCCAGATCGATCACGAGCAACTGCTTGTGCACCCCCACCTGGGGGGCGGCCAGGCCAATGCCGTGGGCGCTGTACATGCTGCGCAACATGTCGCGGGCCAGATCCCGCACACTCTCATCCACCTTGCTGATGCGCTTGGCCGGGGTGCGGAGCACCGCATCACCCAAGGTATGGATGGTGAGAGGGGGCTCATCAAGAGCCACCTTGGGCACCTGCACGCTGCGGGTGGCCTGCACGGCGGAGCGAGCCATCTGGGCAAAGCTGCCGGCGGAACTGCGGGCCAACGGGATACTTAAAACGTTGCACACCATCCTAAAGCGGTGGGTTTGAGTGCCAGGCTGCGCGCCCTCGCCGGCAAGCCCCGCGAAACGCTCCACCGCTCCGCTCTCTTGAACACAAGCTCGAGCCCCACATTGAGCACTGCCGCAACCAGCCCGAGGCCCCCTGAACCCGGCCGCCGAGATCGCCCTGAGCCCCTGGCCGCGGCGCTAGTGGAGGGACGCACCCCCAGCCTCAAGGAACCGCTGCTGCGGGATGGGCAGCTGCTGTGGCTGGAGCAACGCCCCCAGGAGCAGGGCCGCACCACCTTGATGCTGCGATCGGCGGGGGGCGGCGTGGTCGAGCTCACCCCAAGCCCCTGCAACCTGCGCAGCCGGGTGCACGAGTACGGCGGCGGCGTCTATGCAGTCGGAGGGAGCGATCTGGTGTTCGTCGACGACGGCGACCGCTGCCTCTGGCACCTGAATCTGCCCGGCGCCCCCACCGGCGCCGACCACGCCCCGCGGCGGCTCACCACCCCAGGGCCACGGGGGTTCGCCGATGGACTGATCGATGGTCCCCGCCGGCGCTGGCTCGGGGTGATGGAGGCCGAGGGCCGCGATCAGCTGGTGGCGGTGCCCTTGACCGGCGGCGAACCGCAGCTGTTGCATCAGCCAGCCGACTTCTGCGGCTACGCCGCCCTCAGCCCCGATGGCGGCCAGCTGGCCTGGGTGGAATGGCAGCAGCCCTTCATGCCCTGGCAGCGCAGCCAGCTGTGGCTCGCGGCCGTGAAGGAGGACGGTGAACTGGAGAACGCACGGCCGGTGGGGAGCCAGGGGCTGGGCGACGGCGACGCCGCGGCCCTGTCGGTGTTTCAGCCCCTGTGGATCAGCCCCAGCGAACTGGTCGTGGCCAGCGACGCCTCGGGCTGGTGGAACCTGCAGCGACTCGACACCACCTGCGGCGCCTGGCAGCCCCTGCTGCCGCTGGAGGCCGAATTCGCCATGCCGCAATGGGTGTACGGCATGCGCACCACCGCCTGGGACGGCCAGCAGCTGATTGCTGCGGCCTGCCGGGACGGAGCCTGGCAGCTCGGCCGGGTGCATCTGACACCAGACAGGGTGGGCACGCCGGCGGCCTGGCAGCCCCTGGAGCAACCCTTCGACGATCTGGCTTGCCTGAGCGCTGAGCGTTCCAGCGACGGATCCGCTCGGCTGGTGGCGATCGCCAGCAACCCCACCAGCCCCGAGGGACTGCTGGAGCTCGATCTCGCCACGGGCACGTGGCGCCACACGCCGGTGGCCCCCTGCCCACTCCCCCCTGAGGCAATCAGCCGACCCGAGCCGCTCTGGTTTGCCGGCCACGGCGGGGCGCACACCCACGCCTGGTTTTATCCCCCGGCCGGCGGCGCCCACACCGAGGCACCCCTGCTGGTGAAGGGCCACAGCGGCCCCACCGCCATGGCGCGGCGGGGCCTGGGCCTGGGGATTCAGTTTTGGACCTCGCGAGGCTGGGGCGTGGTGGATGTGAACTACGGCGGCTCGACTGGCTTCGGGCGGGCCTACCGCGAGCGGCTCGATGGCCAGTGGGGCGTGGTGGATGTATCCGACTGCGCCGCCGCCGCCCAAGCCCTTGTGGCAGCGGGGAAAGCCAGCGGTGAGCGCATCGCCATCGAAGGCGGCAGTGCCGGCGGCTTCACCGCCCTGGCCGCTCTCTGCTTTACAGATGTCTTTCGCGCCGGCGCGAGCCGCTACGGCGTCACCGACCCAAGCGCGTTAGCGAGCGAGAGCCATCGCTTTGAAGCCCGTTATCTCGATGGCCTGATCGGCCCCTGGCCCGAGGCCCAAGCCACCTATGAAGCCCGCTCACCCCTGGCCCACGCCAATCACATCCGCTGCCCGGTGATCTTTTTTCAGGGTCTCGACGACCGGGTCGTGCTGCCCGAGCAGACCGAGCGCATGGCGGCAGCACTGAAGGCGAACGGCATCCCGGTGGAGGTGCACCGCTTCGCCGGTGAAGGCCACGGCTTCCGCAACGGCAACGTGCGAATCCAGGTGCTCGAAGCCACCGAGGCGTTCTTCCGGCGCCACTTCCAGCTGTGAACCCAGCTGTGAGCGAGCTCAGCGCGCTGCTGCCCGACCTGGAGCTGCTGGCGCTGGCCATGGCCTGCCTCAGCCTGATCCTGGCGGTGGGCCGGGCGATCGGCACACGGCTGCAGCTGCGGCTCTGGGGGGTGCCTGAGGCGTTGGTGGCGGGGCTGCTGGGGCTGCTGCTGGCCCCCGCCGGGCTCTGGCCGCTGCTGCCCCCGGCGGTGATGGACCTGTGGGCCGACCTGCCGCTGGTGCTGCTCACCTTGGTGTTCGGCTCGCTAATGCTGGGCAAGCCGCTGCCCCAGCTGGAGGGCCTTTGGCGACCGGTGTCGGCGCAGGTGTCGCTGGCGCTGGTGCTGGCCTTTGGCCAATACGTGGTGGGGGGGCTGGCGGTGCTGCTGTTGCTGCAGCCCTGGTTGGGGGTGAGCCCGATCATGGCCTGCCTGATCGAAGTGGCCTACGAGGGGGGCCACGGCTCCGCAGCAGCCATGGGGCCGAGCTACGCCGCCCTGGGCTTCCCCGGCGGCCAGGATCTGGGGCTGGCGATGGCCACCGTGGGGTTGCTGAGCTCCACCCTGGTGGGAGGGCTCGTGGTGGTGCTGGCCCGCCGGCGCGGCTGGCTGTTGGCCGCCGCCAACCCGGTGCAGGGCGCCGCGAACCCAACCACCCCCGAGACGGCCGAGGCCGCCAAGCCACCCCTGCGCCAAGCCGCAGCCCGATGGGCCGTGAATCTGGCCCTGGCGGGGATGGCGGTGCTGGTGGGCGTAGCGCTGCTGGCGGGCCTGCGTTGGGCGACCAGCGGGCTGGGGCCGGGGATGCAGCAGGTGGTGGAGGCCCTGCCGGTGTTTCCCCTGGCGATCCTGGGCTCCCTGCTGGTGCGGCTCGCCCTGGAGCGCAGTGGCCGCAGCCACTGGGCCTCGGCCGCGGTACAGAGCCAGGTGGGCACCCTCAGCGCCGATCTGCTGATCACCGCCGCCACCGCTGGGCTGAATCTGAAGCTGCTGCAGGCCGACTGGCTGCCCCTGAGCGTGTTGGCCCTGGGCGGCCTGGCCTGGAATCTGGCGGTCACCCTGCTGCTGGCCCCGCGCTTGCTGCCGCCCGACTGGTTTGAACGGGCCGTGATCGAATTTGGCCAGGCCACCGGCGTGGCCGCCAGTGGCCTGCTGCTGCTGCGCATGGCCGATCCCGAAGATCGCAGCGAGGCTCTGCCGGCTTTTTCGCTCAAACAACTGCTGTTGCAACCGTTTCTGGCCGGCGGCGTGGTGACGGTGGTGGCACCGCTGGCGGTAGCCAGCTGGGGGCTGCCGCTGTGGACGGGGTTCTGCTTTGGCCTGGTGCTGCTGTTTGGAGGCGCAGGCCTGGTGGTCGGGGCCAGCCGGCAATGAAGTTGCTGGATGTGCTGCTGGCCTTCACGGCCCTAAGCCTGTTGCTGCTGCTGGCCACGGCCCTGCGCCAGCGCAGCCGACGACTGCAGCGGCTCGGTCTGCCGGAAGCCCTGATCGCCGGCCTGCTGGGACTGGCGATCGGCCCCTTCAGCCCGCTGAAGCTATTTCCAGAGCGGGTGTACACGGTGTGGGCCCAGACGCCGGGCGTGCTGATCACGGTGGTGTTTGCCAGCCTGTTTCTCGGCCAGCCCATGCCCAGCCCCCGGCAGCTTTGGCAACGAGCTGCAAGCCAAACGGCCTTCGGCCTGGTCCTGGGCTTCGGCCAATACCTGGTGGGCGGCCTAACGGTGCTGCTGGTGCTCGGGCCGTTGCTGGGCGTCAACCCGCTACTGGCCTGCCTGATCGAGGTGGGCTTTGAGGGTGGCCACGGCACCGCCGCCGGCATGGGACCGAGTTTTGCAGAGCTGGGCCTGGCCTCTGGGGAAGCCCTCGGGTTGGCGATGGCCACGGTGGGGGTGCTGGCGGCGGTGCTGATCGGGAGCACCCTGGTGGCGATCGGTCGTCGCCGCCAGTGGCTGGTGAGCAGCGCGACGGCCGCGGCCGACCCTGCTCCCGGCGAAGGGCCTATAACCAGGCCTCTGCTGCCGGCAGGGCCTTCACCAACGATCGATGCCCTCACCCTCAACCTGGCCCTGATCGGCGCAGCCGTGGGTCTGGGGATGCTGCTCAAAGAAGCGCTGGTGGCCAGCTGGCCCCTGCTGAAGGCCGTACCCCTCTTCCCCCTCGCAATGATCGGCGGCCTGGTGGTGCAGCAGCTGCTGCTGCGGGCCGGCCAGCCCCAGCTGGCCAATGCTCCCCTGCAGCACAGCCTGGGTTCGCTGGCGATGGATGTGTTGATGACCGCCGCCATGGCCAGCCTCAACCTGCCCTTACTCGACGAGGCCTGGCTGCCATTTCTGGTGCTGGCGTTGGTGGGACTGGCCTGGAACCTGGCGGTGTTCTGGTGGCTAGCCCCGCGGCTGTTTGCCGATGCCTGGTTTGAACGGGGCCTAACGGATTTCGGCCAGGGCACCGGCGTGACCGCCACGGGCTTGCTGCTGCTGCGCATGGCCGATCCCTACGGCCGCAGCGACGTGCTTGAGGCGTTTTCGTTCAAGCAGCTGGTGTTTGAGCCCTTCTTGGGCGGCGGTCTGGTGACGGCCTTCGCGCCGATCGCCCTGGTGAGCCTGGGCCTGTCGGCCTGGACTGCCCTAGCGGCGGAGCTGACCCTGGCGGCGCTGGGACTGGGGCTGGTGGTGCGAAGACCGGCCTAGGGATAGCCCGCTGCGCCCAGGGCGCCGTAGTGGCGCAGCCGCATCTGCTCGGCCACCCGCCCCATTTCGGCTTCGCTGAGCAGCGGCGGCTCGCCCAGCTGCAGCGCCGAAAGATACATCAGCGCCAAGGTTTCCACCTCGATCGCCAGGGCCACGGCCTGGGCCAGCGTGACGCCAAGGGTCACCTGGCCGTGGTGGGCCAGAAGACACGCCTGACGATGCTCCAGGGCCTGCCCCGCCAGATCTGAGAGCACCTGGCTGCCGAAGGTGGCATAGCCGCCGCAGCGGATATCGGGACCGCCGGCCTGCACCACCATGTAGTGGAAGGGCGGAATGCCGCGGCCATGGCAGGCCAGCGCCGTGGCGTGGATCGAGTGGCAGTGCACCACGGCCTGGATCTCCGGCCGCTGGCCCAGCAGATCGGCATGAAGACGCCACTCGGAGGAGGGGGCACGGCCAGGCGCAGTCACCGTGCCCGCCAGGGGTTGCCCCTGGTGGTCGATCGCCACCAGATCCTCAAGCCCCATCTGCTCCGGGGGAACGGAGCTGGGGGTGATCACCAGTCCGCCCTCAATCCGCACCGAGAGATTGCCGGCGGTGCCGGAATTGAGCCCAGCGGCACTCAGACGCCGCGTAGCCGCCAGCAGCTCCTGGCGGACTTGGTCTTCGGTGGTCCACTCAGCCACGGCCATAGAGCTCCCGCAGCCCAGCCTCGCTGGCGACCGCCACGCCGCGCTCTGTGATCAGGCCTGTCACCAACCGAGCGGGGGTCACATCGAAGGCAGGGTTGAAGCCAGGGCTGCCATCGGGGCTGAGCTGCACCTGGGCGAGCTCTCCGGCAGCGGAGCCGGTGGCGAGTCGGCCCTGGATCAGGGTCACCTCCTCGGCGCTGCGGGCCTCGATCGGGATCTCGGCCACGCCGTCGTCGATGGTCCAGTCGATCGTGGAGGCAGGCAGGGCCACGTAGAAGGGCACGCCGTTGTCGTGGGCGGCCAGGGCCTTGAGGTAAGTGCCGATCTTGTTGCACACGTCGCCGCGGCGGGTGGTGCGATCGGTGCCCACGATCACTGCATCCACCTGGCCGTGCTGCATCAGGTGGCCGCCAGCGTTGTCGACGATCACCGTGTGGGGTACGCCCTCCTTGCCCAGCTCAAAGGCGGTGAGGCTGGCGCCCTGGTTGCGGGGGCGGGTCTCATCGACCCACACGTGAATGTTGAGCCCGGCGCGATGGGCCTTGTAGATGGGGGCCAGGGCCGTGCCCCAGTCGACGGTGGCTAGCCAGCCGGCGTTGCAGTGGGTGAGCACCTGGAAAGGTTGACCCTGGCGCTCGGCGGGGCGGGCCGCCGCCAGCTGCTGGAAAATCGCCAGGCCCTGCTCGCCGATGGCCTCGCACATCGCCACGTCTTCTTCGGCGATGGCGGCGGCCTCGGCCTTGGCCGCCTCGGCGCGCTCGGCCTCCGGAAGCGGTGCCACCAGCGCCCGCACGCGCTCCAGCGCCCAGCGCAAGTTGATCGCCGTGGGCCGGGTGGCATTGAGCTGCTCAAACGCCGCCGCCAGGGAGGCATCGCTCGGATCCACCTGCAGCGCCAGCATCAACCCATAGGCCCCGGTCACGCCGATCAGCGGCGCCCCACGCACCACCATCGTGCGAATCGCCTCAGCGGCCTCATCGCAACGACGCAGCGTGCGGGTCGTGAACTGGTGGGGCAGCCGCGTCTGATCGATCACGCCCACCGCGTCGCCCCCTGGGCAGCCATCGGGCTCCAGCCAGATCGTGCGCCAGGGCTTGCCGTCGATGTTCATGGCTGCTGAAGGGGCAAGGATCTGCCCTTGATCATCCCTGGGGGAGCACAGGCCACCCCCGGTGCTGACCCAAACCACAACGAGCCCGAACCGTCTCGGCATGAACTGTCCCGAAAGCGGTCTGTCCCGAAAATGGACTGTCCCGAAATCCGTACAAGCTGTACACATGTCCAGAGCGTGCCGCAAGCACCCCAACGAGCCCTGCCACCCCGCTCAGATCGGCCGATAGCCAAACCAATCCGGCACCTGACTCTGGCTGAGGCCCTCCGGGTGGGGCTCAAGCTGCACATGCCAGCGCTCAGCACCCAAAAGCTCCAGCTGCTCGATCGCGAGGCAGTCGTCCACCGCGGCGAGATCGTCCTTGTGCTGCTGCTGCGCACCCCGCAACCACTGCCGCTTTGCCGCCGCCTTGGCCGCCTGGGGTGAGCGGGCTACCACCAGGCCGAAGTGGTGCAGCTCGGCAAGGGAGTCGGAGCGGTAGGCGCCCAGGTTCACAAACCACAGCCGCTCGGGCCGGGGCGCAGACGGCTCGCGCCCGAGGCTCACCGCGAAGCCATCCACCGCCCGCAGCGCCAGATAGCTGTCCAGGTGCAGGCCCTCACGCCTCCCGAACCACTGCCGCCGAAGCTCCGGGATCGTGTCTTCGATGGTCTGTCCGGCCACGAACCGCACGTCGTGGAGCTCGATGTGGCAGCCAGGCGCGCGGCCACCCAGCACCACCATCCACAGCTGCGGGATCACCGGGTTGTTCGCCATCCATCTCGGGCCCGGGGCTCGATCAGAATGGCGCCATGGACTTGTTCTCGCAGCAGTGGGCCACCTACCGGGCGGTGGTGGGCCACGACCTGATGGAGCACCGGGCCGTGGCACAAGCCACAGCCAACGCCCTTGAGGGCTGGCTGACCCAGCGTTCTACTACCGCGCCGCCGCCGGCGATGGTGGATCTGGGCTGCGGCGATCTAGCCCTGCTGGCGCCCTTGCTCAGACGGCTGCCCCTGGGCGGCTACACCGGCCTGGATCTCACCGCCGCCTTACTTCCCCTGGCCAAGAAGGCCCTGGGCCCCATGCCCTATCCCTGCACCTGGCAGGAGGGCGACCTGCTGGCCTGGAGCCAATCGGAGGGTCCAGCCGTCGACATCCTCCATTCAGCCTTTGCCATCCATCACCTCAGCGACACCGAGAAGACCACGTTTCTGCGGGGGGCGCGCCAGCGGATCACCGCCGATGGGCTGCTGCTCTGGGCCGATGTGTTCCGCGAGCCAGGCGAGGGGCTCGCCGCCTATCGCCAGCGCTACAGCGCGCGGATCCGACAGGGCTGGACGGCGCTAACAGCGGAGCAGCAGAGCCAGGTGATCGATCACCTCAGCAGCTTCGACATCCCGCCCGAACGGGGCGCCGTGGAAACGCTCGCCGCGGCGTCAGGCTGGCAGTGGCAATGGGCTTGGCAAGGCCAGCACCAGGCCGAAGCCCTGGCGGTGCTGACCCCGGCCTGAGTAGCAACCTCTGCCGATTCGATCGGTCCTAGCTGTGTTCGCGCAGAAAGGCGATCGTGCCCTCCAGCTCCTCGGCGAAGCGGTCGATCTCCTCGGGGGTGGTGGTGAAGCTGAGGCTGGCGCGGGCCGAGCCGGGGATGCCGTAGAGCCTGTGCAGCGGCTGGGTGCAGTGGTGGCCGCTGCGGATGCAGATGCCAGCGGAATCCAGCAAGGCGGCGATGTCGTTGGCGTGCAACCCATCCACCGTGAAGGCCGCCAGGGCGCCCCGGTCGGGCTGCTGCTCAGGCGTGGGACCCAAGATCCGCACACCATCGATCGCCCGCAGCCGATCAAACAGCTGGCGGGTGAGCACCTGCTCCCAGGCGTGGATGCGCGCGAGGCCCAGGGCGCTGAGGTAATCGAGGGCGGCGCCCATGCCGATCGCTTCACCGATGGCCGGCGTGCCCGCCTCAAACTTATGGGGCAGTTCGGCCCAGCTGCTGTGGTCCAGGAACACATCCTGGATCATCTCGCCACCGCCGAGGAAGGGGGGCATCTCCTCCAGCAGCGCCTCGCGGGCCCAGAGGAAGCCCATGCCCGTGGGGCCGCAGAGCTTGTGGGAGCTGGCCACCAAAAAATCGCAGCCCAGCTGGGCCACATTCACCGGCAGGTGAGGCAGGCTCTGGCAAGCATCCACCAACACCAGGGCGCCGGCGGCGTGGGCCAGGGCTACCACCGGCTCGACCGGGTTAAGGCAGCCGAGGGTGTTGCTCACCTGCACCAGGCTCACCAACTTGGTGCGCTCGTTGATCTGGCTGCGCAGATCCTCCAGATCGAGCTCGCCGCTCTCGGTGAGGCCGGCGTGGCGCAGCACGCAACCAGTGCGGGCCGCCAGCAGCTGCCAGGGCACCAGGTTGGAGTGGTGCTCCATCACCGTGAGCAGCACCTCATCGCCGGGACCGAGATTGGCCTCACCCCAGCTGCGGGCCACCAGGTTGATCGCCTCACTGGCGTTGCGGGTGAACACGATCTCCCGCGGGCTGGCCGCCGCCACAAACGCCGCCACCTTGGCCCGGGCCCCCTCAAAACCCTCGGTGGCCCGGGCGCTGAGCTGGTGAGCGCCGCGGTGCACGTTGGCGTTGTCGTGGTCGTAATAGTGCTGTAGGGCCGCCAGCACCTGACGGGGCTTCTGGCTGGTGGCGGCGTGATCCAGGTAGATCAGCGGCTGGCCCAAACAAGCCGTTTGCGCCAAAAGGGGGAAGTCAGGCCGGGTGAGGGCGGCGAGATTGCCGGCAGACGGGTTGGACGGATGCAGGTCGGATTGCACCGGGGGCGCGGTCATGGTCATGGACGCTCCCGAAGCAGCAGCTGGAGGGGGTTCAGGGCCGCCGCCGCCACCGGCAGCTCCCGCAGCACCTCATCGCAGTAGCCCCGCAGCAGCAGTTTGGAGGCCTGATCGGCGCCAATGCCACGGCTCTGCAGGTAGAAGAGTTCATTTTGCTGCAACCGGCTTACGGTGGCGCCGTGGGCGCACTTGACGTCGTCGGCAACGATTTCGAGCTCGGGCTTGGTGTCCACCCGGGCCCGATCCGAGAGCAGCAGGGTGCGGCTGAGCTGGGCGGCGTTGGTCTGCTGGGCCTTGCGGGGCACCTGGACAGCGCCGTTGAACACGCTGCGTCCAGCCCCATCGGCCACCACCTTGTGAAGCTGATCGAGCTCGCCATCGGGCCCCTCAAATCGCACGTGGCTGTGGGTGTCCGCCAGGTCCTGGCCGTCCACCAGCTGCAGGGCCCGCAGGCGGGTGCGGGCTGCCCCTGCCACCTGGCAGATCCGGGGCTCAAGGCGGCTCAAGGCCCAACCGCCCACGGCCGTGGTGAGTTGCAGGGCACTGGCGGGGGCCTGGCTGATGGACAGGTGACTCAGCAAACTGGCGCGGCCGTCACCCGGGGCCAGCACACCCAGATGCAGCCGGGCGCCATGTCCGAGCTGGGCCACGGTGAGCAGGCTGGTGGCATTGGCAGCACTGGAGCTGTGGTGTTGCAGCAGCTCCAGGCTGGCGCCGTCCTCCAGGATCAGCAGCAGTTGCAGAGCCAGCAGGCCAGAGGCAGTTCCGGCATCAATGCTGAGCTGCAACGGCCCCGCAGCCCCGCTCACCCGCAACGCCAGGCAACGGGGCGAAGCACCCTGGTTGAGCTGCACCGGCCAAGCACCTGAGCTGCCGGTGGATTGCAGCACCTGGTGGCGCAGCTGCTGCGCTTCAGCGAGCTCGAGACGGGTGATCCCATCGGGGAGCGCGGCAAGGGCAAAGGGATCCGGGCCACTCCAGGGCTCTGCCGCCACGCTTTGCAGCGGCGCCAGATCGGTGAAGCGCCAATCTTCATCGCGGCGACCAGGCAGCGGCGACCCCGCCAAAGCGGCCAACCACTCACCGGTTGCCGGTAGCGCAACGGCAGGCATCAGGCCACCTCCACCGTTTCGGGCTCCAGGCGGGCCAGTTCCTGATCCACCCAGTCGTACCCAGTACGCTCCAACTCGAGCGCCAGCTCTTTGCCACCTGTGCGCAGGATCCGGCCGGCAGCCATCACATGCACGTAGTCGGGGGTGATCAGATCCAGAAGCCTTTGGTAGTGGGTGATCAGCAGGGTGGCGTTGGCGGGGCAGGCCAGTTGGTTGACACCATCGGCAACGATGCGCAACGCGTCGATATCGAGACCGGAATCGGTCTCATCGAGGATGGCCACCAGTGGCTCCAACAGAGCCATTTGCAGGATCTCGTTGCGCTTCTTCTCGCCGCCAGAAAAGCCTTCATTCACACTGCGCTCGAGGAAAGCCGGATCCATCTGCACCACCTTGAGCCGCTCGTGCACCAGATCCTCAAAGGCGAAGGTGTCGAGCTCCTCATCACCCCGCTCGGCGCGCCGGGAATTGGTGGCCACCCGCAGAAATTCCAGGTTGCTGACCCCAGGGATCTCCACCGGATACTGGAACCCCAGGAACAGTCCGATCCGGGCTCGCTGCTCAGGATCCAGCTCGAGCAGATCAGCGCCGCGGTACTGCACCGATCCAGCCGTGACGGTGTAGGCGGGATGGCCGGCCAGCACCTTGGACAGAGTGCTCTTGCCACTGCCATTGCGCCCCATCACGGCATGGATTTCACCAGCTCGGATCGTCAGATTGACGCCCTTGAGGATCGGCTGATCATCCACAGAGGCGTGGAGATCACGAATGTCCAGCAACAGGGGGGCGTCGGAGCGAATCACAGCAGAAAAATCAGATGGGAAGGATCGGGAGCAGGATCAAACACGATGAACGGGAAACCAATCAGGGGGTGCGGGCTGATCACCCCACCGATCCCTCGAGCTTGAGGGCCAGCAACTTATCGGCCTCGGCGGCAAACTCCATCGGCAGCTGATTGAACACATCTCGGCAGAAGCCGCTCACCATCATCGAAACCGCTTCTTCAAAGCCAATCCCCCGACTTTGTAGATAGAAGAGCTGATCGGCGGAGATGCGGCAGGTGCTCGCCTCATGCTCCACGACTGCATCGGGTTGCTGGGCGCGGATGTAGGGGTAGGTGTTGGCGGCCGCCTGATCGCCGATCAGCATCGAGTCGCACTGGCTGTAGTTTTTGGCACCCACGGCCTTCGGACCAATCTGCACCAAGCCGCGATAGCTGTTGGAAGAATGGCCAGCGCTAATTCCCTTGCTCACGATCGTGGAGCGGGTGCGGGGCCCCACATGAATCATTTTTGTGCCGGTGTCCGCTTGCTGATGGTTGTTGGTGAGGGCGACGGAATAAAATTCACCCACCGAATCGGCGCCCTGCAGCACACAACTGGGGTACTTCCAGGTGATCGCAGAACCAGTTTCCACCTGGGTCCAGCTGATCCGACTGCGTGCACCGCGGCACTGGCCACGCTTGGTCACAAAGTTGTAAATACCGCCCACACCATTTTCATCGCCGGCATACCAATTTTGAACGGTTGAATACTTGATAGAGGCATCATCCAGCACCACCAACTCCACCACGGCGGCATGGAGCTGATTGGTATCAAACATAGGGGCGGTGCAACCCTCCAAATAACTCACCGAAGCTCCTTCCTCAGCCACGATCAAGGTGCGCTCAAACTGGCCCGTGTCAGCAGAATTGATGCGGAAATAGGTTGAAAGCTCCATCGGGCATTCGACGCCCTTCGGAATAAACACAAAGGACCCATCACTGAAGACAGCGGAATTGAGGGCCGCGAAGTAGTTGTCATTACTGGGTACAACCGTACCCAAATAGGCTTCGATCAGCTCAGGATGCTCCTTCACGGCTTCGCTAATGGAGCAGAAGACCACCCCATGCTCCGCCAGTTTTTCCTTGTAGGTGGTGGCGATCGAGACGCTATCGAACACCGCATCAACAGCCACGTTGGAGAGACGCTTCTGCTCGCTTAGCGGAATCCCAAGCTTGTCAAAGGTTTCCAGCAGTTTTGGATCCACCTCATCAAGGCTCGCCTTCTTCTCCTGCTGCTTGGGAGCCGCGTAATAGATGATGTTCTGGTAGTCAATCGGTGGGTACCCCAAAGCCGCCCAATCGGGCTCGGCCATTTGCAGCCACTGGCGATAGGCACGCAGCCGAAACTGCAACAGAAAATCAGGCTCGTCTTTTTTCGACGAAATCAACCGCACCACGTCCTCGCTGAGGCCCTTGGCGATCTTTTCGGTTTCAATGTCCGTCACGAAGCCGTGCTTGTACGGCTGCGAAACAAGGTCGCCAACGGTTGCGGTGCTCATGGCAATTCAGCCGAATCAGCCGGCAGTAAGGGCTTTCACGTCGTCAAGAGAAATCTTCTGCTGCTCACAGCGGAAAGGATTGTCTTCGGTAAGAAACAGCATGCAGTGGCACTCCTTGCGCTCCCGCATCGGCACACAGGGGCAGTTCCAAAAGGCCTGGGACACCTCAGCTTCTTTGTCTTCGTAGTGACGGCAGGGGCAGAGAGCCCCACCGAGCTCGTCCTTGTGCTTCGCGAGTCCCGCCAGCACGACGGCGGTCACACCGGGATCGCTGCAGAAGTAAGTGCCCGTGCGCTGGGCGTAGGTTTCGGCAAACTTCCGAATCACCTCGAGGCTGTCGGAGGTCGGACTGGCCGCGGCGTCGGACATGGCTCGGAGGGGGTGATGGTCAGATCGAACTGGACGGAAATCGAGCTGGACGGAACAGGACCGTGCGGAGCAACGGCCAGGACCACAGGGCTCTAGTTACGAAACACTTCGGTTTCGTTTCCTATCGAGCCTAGAGCACCGGCGATGGGCCTGGGGCTCGACAAGAGCAGGCCATTGTGCCGGCCCGACCCCCAACCGCTTGCCGGACGTGGCATGGTGATGAAGTTCGGCGTCAGCCATGAGCGCCACACCCCAGACCTCCCGCCAACACGTCGACCCGGCGTCCACCCGGGAAGCGGTGCTCAGCCTGTTGTTGCGACAGGGCGAGGCGACTGCTGGCGAATTAGCTGAACACCAGTTGGTGTCGGTGCAAGCCATGCGCCGCCATCTGCGCAGCCTGGAAGACGACGGTTTTGTGGAAGCCAGTCCGGCATCCGAGGGTCCCGGTCGACCCAGCAATCGCTGGCGCCTCACGGCCAAGGGGCAGGGGCACTTTCCCGATGGCAGCGATCACTTCGCCCTGGGCCTGCTGCAGTCGTTGGCGGGCAGCCTGTCCTCAGAAACCCTGCAGGAGCTCCTCAACCAGCAGGCTCTCCAGCAGGCGGGCGTGTATCGGGGCCAGATCGGCGAAGGGCCCCTGCAACAACGGCTCGAGCGGCTAGTGGAACTGCGCCGTCAGGCGGGATACATGGCCGAATGCGCCCAGGATCCCAACGACGACAAGGCCTGGGTGGTCAGCGAATTCCACTGTTCGGTGATGCGCATCGCCGAGCAGTTCCCCTGCGTCTGCGATCAAGAGCTACAGCTGATCCGCCACACCTTTCCCGATTGCCAGGTGGAGAGGGTCCAATGGCGTCTGGAAAAGGGCCACTCCTGCGGCTTCCGCCTTAGTCAGGGCCGTGACGCCTGAGCCGTACGGCCCTACTGCCGACAGCCCGCTGACCCTCGCCGAACTGGCGGAGCTTGAGGCCACCCTGCTGCCGGCGCTGGAGCGTCACCACCTCAGGCTCCTGGCCCATGGCCTGCGCACCCTGCAGGCCATCTCCCGGTCAACAGCAGCAGCATTTGAGCTTGGGCCACTGCCCGATCGTGCAGCCATCGGCGCCTGGCTGCAGCTCCAGCCCCCAATCGCCGACGACGCCGCATTCCAGGCCGCCCTGGCGAAGCAACTGGTGGCAACTGGCGGACAACTGGAGTCCATCGCCGGCGCGCTGGGCCGGGCACCACTGGCCCTGGAATTGGCTGACCTGAGCGCCTGGGCAAGCCGCCAGGCGGATCGACGCCTGGGCCAAGGAGACACCAGCCGGGGCTAAGGCAGCGCCACCAGCACCACTCCCAGCACCGCCAGCAGGGCGGCAAGCACCCCTAATGCACCGGGGCGGTCCCCCTCCAGAGGCGCCAGGGGCACCGCCAGCACCGGGGCGGTGGCCAACAGGGCCACGGCCAGCCCGCCGGGAAGCTGGGCCAGAGCCAACTGCTGCAGACCGATTCCCGCACTGGTGCCAAGCAGGGTGGCCGCCAGCACCAGGAGCCAACGCCGGCCTGGCGGCCTGGGTCGAGGCCGGCGCAGATGGGTCATCAGCCTCCCCAACAGGGGCAGCAGCACCAGCGTGGCGGCCAGCAGCCGCAGGGTGGCGGCATGCCAGGGATCGAGACCCGAGGTGCGCAAGGCGGCACGGGCCAACAGAGCACCAGAACCGCCACACAACAGGGCCGCCAGGGCCAGCCCTACCCCCAGGCGCTGCTGGGCCAACAGCCCACCCTCCGCCTCGGCCATCGGCCGCTGCCGGGCCACCAGCACCACCGCCAGGCTGATGAGGGAAATCCCCAGCCACTGGCGCGGTCCAGGCCACTCGGCCAGCAGCAGGCAACCGGCCGCCGCCGTCACCGCCGGTCCGCCGGCATCAAAGGTGAGGGTGCGGCGCGTGCCGAGCCGTCGCAAGGCAGCGAAGTAGAAGCTGTCCCCCAGCGCAATGCCCAGCACCCCGCTGAGCAGCAGCAGGCCAGTGGCCCCCAGCGGCAGGTCCGGGGCGCTCCCCAGCAGTAGCGGCAGCTGCACCGCCAGGGCAATCAGGTTTTTGAGCAGATTCAGCTCGGCAGGACCCAGCGACGTTGGCAGCCGCCGCCATAACCCGCTGGCCAGGGTCCAGCAGAGGGCGGCGGCCAGGGCAGCAGCCACACCGATCGCCACCGCCGCTCCCCACCACGCCTTGCGATCATCGCCATAGCCACTGCACCCCCGTGGACGACATCCGCCCCGCCTCGATCGCCGATGCCCTCAGCTTTTTTCGGCTGAGCTGCGGCCGCTGGCGCTCCCAGCGCAGCAGCCACCACCTGCTGCACCGGCGGGCCGAGGCCGGAGGCTCCTTCATTGAGGTGGTGGAGCTCGCTGCCGCCGACCCGCGCCTGATCGCCATTGCCGAGCTTCATGGCGAAAACCCCGCCGGCCTGGTGGGCGGCTGCCGGGTCACCTGGAACGCCTCGATGGCCTGGGACAAAGCAGGGGAGGCCCACGAAGGCGAGAGCGTGTTCGGCCTGATCCCCACCGAACCGCGCGGGCGGACAGGCCTCCTGCTGCGCGACCGGGGCTACGCGGAAACGGCCCCCGTTGCCGGACAGTTCGCCATGGATGAGCGCGATGGCCTGTTGCTCACCACCAGCTACGAAACGATGAACAGCCTGGAGCGGTTCAGCTTCGCCGGGCCCAACGTGCGCCTCCGCACCAGCACCGTCGAGGGCCTCTCCAACACGGCCTCGTTCTGTGTGGAAACCCGTGTGCTCGCCAGCCCGGACCCCGCGTCCGCCAGCAGCAGCGGGACGCCGGCAGCAGGTCAGCCGCTGTCGCCCCTCGGGTGGTAACGAACGTTACGGACTGTGAGCCCTGCCAGAAGCAGCTGAACCCAGGCCCTACAGCACTTCTACGATCCGCAACGACGGATGCTGATGTCGTGTGGCCCTGCCCCTCCTGAAGTACGCGCCCACCACCCAGAACTCGCGGGTCAACCCGCTGCGGGTGGGCTCGGATGAGGATCCGAAAGCCGGGGCCATGGACAAGGCCATGGATCGCGAAGACCAAAACTTCGTGATCGAAGCGGCCTATCGCCAGATCTTTTTCCACGCCTTCAAGGTCGACCGGGATCGCACCTTGGAGTCTCAGCTGCGCAACGGCCAGATCACGGTGCGGGATTTCATCCGCTCCCTGTGCCTGTCGGACACCTTCACCCGCAGCTTCTATAATCTCAATAGCAACTACCGCGTGGCCCGCCACCTGGTGGAGAAGCTGCTGGGCCGCACCACCCACGGCAAATCCGAAGAGATCGCCTGGTCGGCTGTGCTGATGACCCGCGGCGTGCGCGGCATGGTCGATGACATCCTCGACAGCCAGGAGTACCTCGAAGCTTTCGGCTACGACACCGTTCCCTACCACCGCAACCGCGTGGTGGGCTCCCGCAATCTGGGCGAAAGCCCGTTCAACCTCACCAGCCCCCGCTACGAGGCCTACTACCGCGGCATCCTGGGCTTCCCCCAGGTGGTGTACACCGGTGGCCCAGCCAAGAGCATTCCGGCCCGCTCCCGCCAGCGCCGCGGCGGCTTCCCCGAGGATTACCTGCCCTGGGTGCGCAACCTGCCGGCCATGCGCAGCCAAGGTGGCGCGTCCGGCAACACCAGCATGGATTACCTGTCCAAAGTGCCCTACCGCAGCATCGGCCGCTGAGCGCAGCAACCAATCCAACAAGGGGCGGCCTCCGGGCCGCCTTTTTTGTGCGCGTCAGAGGCCAGCCCTGCTGCACCCTCCCGTCAGGATCCACTGACGGCTCAGGGCAAAAACCGCCGGCAATGGGAGAGTTGGCCACACTGATCCCAAAAGAAATCTATCGCTGTGACGCAAGCTCTTACTTCGTTGGCACGCATGACCCTGCGGCAGCTGCGCCAGGTCGCTAGCGATCTTGGGGTGAGCCTTTACAGCCGCAAGTCGAAGGATGAGTTGCTGGCCGCAATCAACGGGCGGCAGGACGACAACCCCCGCACCCTCAAAGCGATCGAAGCCGAGTTGCCGTCGGCTCCACGCCCCTCGGCGTCCAGCACCAGCGTGGTGTTCCTGCCCCGGGATCCCCAGTGGGCCTACGTGTTCTGGGAGATTTCCGAAGCTGATCGGGGCGACGCGCTGGCCGCCGGCGCATCCCAGCTGTGCCTGCGTGTGGCCGATGTCACCGGACTAGCGGGAGGCTCTGCCCACCCACACACTCTTCAGGAGGTGGTGGTGGATAGCCATGCCACTGAGTGGTATCTGCCGGTGCCCCTGAGCGATCGCGACTACCGGGTTGAACTGGGCTACCGCAAAGGCTCCGGCGGGGGCTGGATCTCGCTGGCCTTCTCTTCTGTGGCCCGGGTTCCAGCTTTGCACCCCAGCGAGCAGATCCTCGACCAGTTCGTGCCCTTCTCGCTCGACACCGCTCCGGCCACCCTGCCCACACCCATGGAACCGGCTGACGCCGGTCTGCACGAGCGCCTCTACCAAACGGCAACGGCCCGTTGGCGGCGCCTGGGCCGCGGTTCTGAGGCCTTCCACGAACTCGAACAAGCCGGTCTCGACACCAGCGAACTGAACGCCTCTGGAGCCGGCATCTGGGCCAGCGGTCGCAACGAATCCGGCATCGGCGGAGTGGCCTCACGGCAACGCTCGTTCTGGCTGGTGGCCGATGCCGAGCTGATCGTCTACGGCGCCACCGACCCGGCCGCGCGCCTCACCATCGGCGGCGAAGACGTGCCGCTCTCCGCCGATGGCACCTTCCGCGTGCAGGTGCCTTTCCGTGATGGTCAACAGCTCTACCCGATCGAGGCGGTGGCCGCAGACGGCGAGCAGAAGCGCAACATCACCCTCGAGTTCAATCGCTCCACCCCGGAAGACAACAGCAACCCTGCCGACAAGGCCATCAGCGAATGGTTCTGAAACGCGCTGGATCTCTCAAACGAGCAACCGTGGCCCTCACCCCCATGGCAGGGGCCCTGGCCATTCCGCTGATCGTGCCGGTGGTGTTGATGCGCCTGGGCCTTCCGGCCGCCATGCTCAGCGCCGTGCTGATCGGCACCGCCTGGTTTGTGCTGATGCTGCGCACGGCCGAGATGCCTGGCCACCACTGAGCCAAACCCCAGCCTCAACCAGTCCATGGACAGTGCGTGGGAACCCTGAGGGCAGCTGCAGCAGGCCGCCATCACCCACACCACACATCACCCCACCCCCCTGAGCCACCCGCTCGCCTGGGTCAGCGCACTGGGCTTGGCCATGGCCAGCTGCAGCGCTGAAGCCCAGCTACAAGGGCAGCCGGCCCCACAAAGGCCCCTGCCCGAGGGCATCGAGCTGGCCTTCAACCACAACGAGACCGGCCGCTACCGCAGCCCGATCAGCGGCCAGTGGCGCCAGGGGGACGATCTTGAAGCCTTTGTGCTGGCCAGCATCCGAGGCGCCAAACGGGAAATCCTGGTGGCCGTGCAGGAGCTGTCGCTGCCAAAGGTGGCCGAGGCCCTGGCAGCGCGCCACCGCGAAGGACTGACCGTGAAGGTGGTGCTGGAAAACACCTACAGCACCCCCTGGAGCGAAGAGCACCCGGCCGATCTGGCTGTGCACCAGCGCACTCGCCACGAGCAGCTCAAGGCCCTCGGCTGGGGTGATGCGGTGGCGATCCTGCAGCGGGCCGGGGTGCCCCTGATCGACGACACCGCCGATGGCAGCGCGGGCAGCGGCCTGATGCACCACAAGTTCATGGTGGTCGACCGCACCATGGTGGTGACCGGCTCGGCCAACTTCACCCCCTCCTGCATCCACGGCGACCCCGGGGCTGAGCGCAGCCGCGGCAACGTCAATCACCTGATGCGGCTCCACAGCCCCGAGCTGGCCCACACCTTTGTGGCCGAATTCGAACGGATGTGGGGCGACGGCCCAGGGGGGCTACCCGACAGCCGCTTTGGGCTGGGCAAAGGCAGCGGAGCGGCCCAGCAGGTGCAGGTGGGACCAACGCCGGTGACGGTGCTGTTCGCCCCCCATCGCCGTCGCGATCCCCACCACGGTCTGCTGTTGCTGAAGGAACTGCTCTCGGGCACCCACAGGCAACTCGACATGGCCCTGTTCGTGTTCTCGGAGCAGAGCCTGGCCAATGCCATGACCAAGCTGCAGGAGCATGGGGTGACCATCCGGCTGCTGGCCGATCCCGGCTTCGCCAACCGCGCCTTCAGCGAAGTGCTGGATCTGCTCGGCACCCAATTGCCCGATCACCGTTGCGGCCTGGAGGCAGCAAATCGCCCCTGGCAGCGCCCCCTCGAGGCAGTCGGCACGCCGCGGCTCTCCAGCGGCGACAAGCTTCATCACAAACTGGCGGTGATCGATGGCAAAACCGTGATCACGGGCTCCTTCAACTGGAGCCCCAGTGCCGCCCACCAAAACGACGAGACCCTGCTGGTGTTCGACTCACCGATGCTGGCCGCCCACTTCAGCGCTGAAGTCGACCGGCTCTGGAAGGGGGCGGAGCTGGGGATCACCGAGCGGCTGGCCCGCAAGCAGGAGCGGCAGCGCAACCGCTGTGGCAGCGGGGCGCAGCGGACCTGAGACCACAAACAGCCGCCGCCTCTGGCACACCACCTGTGGGGAGCGGTGAAATCAATCACACTACATCTGGTGATTCGCCCGTAGCATCCAGCGGTCTGCAGGATCCAGAGGAGCCCATGACGTCCTTGGTCAAAACCGGCGGCCTGTTGAAAACGGGCGGCCTGGTGAAATCGCTGGCCAATTCCCTGCTTCTGCCAGCCGCGGACACCACACCCATGGCACCGGTTGTGTACACCACGGCGATCTGCAGCGTGGGGAGTCTCAGCGAATCCCTGGCCGGCATCTCGGTGCTGGCCAACCAACTGGGCTTCACCCATGCGCCCGAAACCATCTACGCCGCCGATGGCCTCAGCGCTGCCTTCCACGCCGATCACGGCGACCGCGCGGTGAGCCTGGCGGTGGAATGCAACCCCCGCCAGCAAACCGTGTCTTTGGCGGTGAGCGGACTCGACAACCACGACACCTTCGAAACCTTCCACCAGGTGTCTAAAACCCTGTTCGGCGACTGCTGAGCTGCGCCAGGGCTTCTACGCTGGAGTCCTGTCTCCGCCCCAGGGCCATGGATTCGCTGCAGGCCTCCCGCAACACTTCGGCCAGCCTGGATGCGATCCAGCTGATGCTGCGCGACCTGCACACCCGCCACGACGAGATCCGCCACCGCGCCGCGTTCCGGGGTTGCACCAAGGAGCTGCTGGCGGTGCAGCAGGAGCTGGTGAATTACCTGCTCGCCAAGAAGAGCCAGCTGATGGGGCATGTGGATCCGGTGAGCGGCGGCACTCGCAACTACAACTCTTTCGTTTGAGTGACCCGTTGAACTCCGGCCCCAGGGTCGTGGTCGTCGGAGCTGGCCCGGCCGGGGCCTGCCTGGCCCTGCTGCTGGCCCGTTCCGGCGTCGCCGTTACCCTGGTGGAAGCCAGCTCGAGCCTGACACGCCAGTTTCGCGGCGAAGCGTTGATGCCCTCGGGCCTCGAGGCCCTGGCGGCCATGGGGCTCAGCCACCTGCTGGCCGCCCTGCCCCTGCGACCGCTCCAGGGCTGGCGCTTCGTGGTCAACCGCCGCCAGCTGTTCACCGCCCGCGAACCACTCGGCGGGGATCCCCAGCGGCCCTGCACCCTGGTGAGTCAGCCGGCCCTGCTGGAGGCCCTGCTGGAGCTGGCGTCCACCTCTCCCTCTTTTGCACTGGAGCGGGGCCAGCCCGTGGTCGAACTGCTCTGGAGGGATGGTCGCGTGTCGGGCGTGCAGCTGCGCGGCGGGCGCCAGCTCGAGGCCGACCTGGTGATCGGCGGCGATGGCCGCTCCTCCCTGCTGCGCCAGAAGGCCGCTCTGGAGTTGGTAGGAGCCCCCAGTGCCATCGATCTGCTCTGGTTCCAGCTGGCCTGCCCCGAACCCACACCCCTGGAGGGCCTCTTCACCACCCTGGTGGGCGCCGCTGGGGTGTTCAGCGCCTTCGAAAGCGCCGCCGGAGGCCTGCAAATCGGCTGGGTGCTGGAGAAGGGTGCCCCCGTTCCGGCCCTCTCCAGCGACGGTTGGATCGAACGAATGGCCAGCCTGGGCCCGCCCGAGCTGGCGGCCTGGCTGCGGCAGGAGCACGCCGGCCTGAGTGCCCCCATCCGCCTGGCGGTGCAGGTGGGGCTGGCGGCGCCGTGGTGGCGCCCGGGCCTGCTGCTGCTCGGGGATGCGGCCCACCCGATGAGTCCGGTGCGGGCCCAGGGGATCAACATGGCCCTGCGCGATGCCTGGGTGGCCAGCGTGCACCTGGTGCCCCTGCTCCGCAGCGGGGCCACCGGAGCCGCCATCGATCGGGTGCTGGCCGCCATCGCGGCGGAGCGACAACCGGAAATCGCCGCACTGCAACACCTCCAGTCCGCCGAGGCCAGCCGGGGCGAGCAGCTGCGCGAGCAGGCCTGGCTCCGCTGTGGCCTGGCCCTGGCCGCCCCGATCGTGGGCCCTGCGGTCGCCGCCCACTGGATCCACCAACAGCAACCGCTGCGCCAGGGGCTGGCCATGCTGCCGGCCCCGCCATGATGGGGGCCGCCCCGCTGACACCATGGCTCCCCACCAGCTCCATCCCGCCACCGGTTTTGGCCTGGCCACCAGTTTTGGCCGTGTGCTCAGCCTGGGACTGATGCTCGGGCTGGCCGCCCCTCTGCAGGCCGCCCCCCAGGATCCCCCCTACCCCTCGATGGAGCAGCTGCGCGAAATCCAGCTCAACACCTTCATCTGCGGCCGGGAGAACACAGCCGAGAGTTGCACCAAGGCACGCACCATGGCTGATCCGCTGATGGACCACCCCCGGCTCGGGGCCAGCTGCAAAGACGCCATGTGGTCGATCCGGGAACGGGCGAAACCGGCACCAACCAATACCTATGAGCGGCGCGAAGCCCTCAACCGGGCCGGCCAGGATGTGATTCCCTTCTGCAAACAGCAGACCCGCACGGTGGTCCCCAGCAAGGACAAAGACAAACCCCAGCAGAAAAAGGGCTTCGGCCTGATTCAGGGCTCCTGAATCAACTGCAGCACCCGGTGGGCGGTGGCATCCATGAAGGCCATCGACCACCCCGTCTGCACAACCGCCTGATCGGCCAGGGCGCAGAGCCCACTGCGCTGGCCCACGGCCTCACAGCTGGCCGACAGCCCCAGCAGGGCATTCGTGAGCTTGCCCCGCAGACAGGTTTCCTTGCCGCGGCGATGGATCACCGCCTCGGCCGCAACCCGGCTGCGTGCCACGGCCTGCTCGAAGGGAATCACCCGGGCACCACCGATCACAGCTGCCCGGCCGGGGCCCACAACGGCGCCAGCCACCACCAGAGCCAGCCCGGCCAGGACCAGACGCGACAGCGCGCTCGTGCGGGGGAACGCTCCTGGTTGCTCAACGGCCTTCACGGAGGGTCCCATCCTTGCTTTCTCGGACCCTAGCCAGCTCCGGGCGGGTCGCAAGCCAGGGCTAATTTGGTGCCCCCAACGCCCCGGTGGGCTCGGCCGATGACCAGCAGCAGTCCCGTGAGCGTCAGGCAGATTTCCTTCGCCCAGCCCTTCACCGACCAGAAACCCGGCACCTCGGGCCTGCGCAAGAGCAGCCGCCAGTTCCAGAGGCCCCACTACCTGGAGAGCTTCATCGAGGCGAGCCTGCAGGTGCTGCCCGGCGTGGCTGGCGGCACCCTGGTGGTGGGCGGCGATGGCCGCTTTGGCAACCGCCAGGCCATCGCCGTGATCGCCCGCATGGCCGCCGCCCACGGCGCGGCACGGTTGATCACCACCACAGGCGGCATCCTCTCCACGCCCGCAGCCTCCCACCTGATCCGCCAACACGGGGCCATAGGTGGGGTGATCCTTTCGGCCAGCCACAACCCCGGCGGCCCCGAGGGCGATTTCGGCGTCAAGATCAACGGCGCCAACGGCGGCCCCACCCCGGAGTCGATCACCGACGCGATCTACGCCGCCACCCTGAAGCTCAACAGCTACCAGATCTGCGAGGGCGGGGCTGATCTCGACCTCTCGGCCGCCGGCCGCAGCAGCATCGGCGCGCTGCAGGTGGACGTGATCGACGGCGTCGAGGACTACGTGGCGCTGATGCAGCGCCTGTTCGACTTCGACCAGATCGGCGATCTGCTGCGGGGCGACTTCCCGATGGCCTTCGACGCCATGCACGCCGTGACAGGCCCCTACGCCAGCCGCATCCTGGAAGGGGTTCTGGGCGCGCCCGCCGGCACGGTGCGCAATGGCATCCCCCTGGAGGACTTCGGCGGCGGCCACCCCGATCCCAACCTCACCTACGCCCACGACCTGGCCGAGCTGCTGATGGGCAGCGATGCCTACCGCTTCGGCGCCGCCTGCGATGGCGACGGCGATCGCAACATGATCCTTGGCACTCGCTGCTTCGTAAACCCCAGCGACAGCCTGGCGGTGCTGACGGCCAATGCCACCCTGGCTCCGGGTTATGCCGATGGTCTGGCCGGTGTGGCCCGCTCCATGCCCACCAGCGCCGCCGCCGATGTGGTGGCGAAAGAGCTGGGTCTGCCCTGCTTCGAGACCCCCACGGGCTGGAAGTTCTTCGGCAACCTGCTGGATGCCGGCTGCATCACCCTGTGCGGAGAGGAGAGCTTCGGCACCGGCAGCAACCACATCCGCGAAAAAGACGGCCTCTGGGCCGTGTTGTTCTGGCTGCAAATCTTGGCCAAACGGCGTGAGCCGGTGAGCCGGATCATGGCCGAGCACTGGAGCCGTTTCGGCCGGCACTACTACTCGCGCCACGACTACGAAGCGATCGCCAGCGAGGCCGCCCACGGCCTCTACAACCGCATCAAGAAGATGCAGCCTGCACTGGTGGGCCAGGCCTTCGCGGGCCGCAGCATCGCCACCGCCGACGACTTCGCCTACACCGACCCGGTAGACGGCTCGCTCACCAGCGGCCAGGGCCTGCGCCTGCTGCTCGACGACGGCAGCCGCGTGGTGCTGCGCCTCTCCGGCACCGGCACCCAGGGCGCCACCCTGCGGGTGTACCTGGAGAGCTATGTGCAGCCCAACGGCAACCTGGCCCAGGATCCCCAGGCCGCCCTGGGCGATCTGATCACGGCAATCGACGCGCTGGCCGAAATCAAGACCCGCACAGGGATGGATCGCCCCACGGTGATCACCTGAGGCATCGATCACATCGCTATCGATCAGCGATGACGTGATAGCGCGCACTCAACGGCAGGATCTGCTGCCGGCCACCATTGAAAAGGCATGCCGGCTGGCCTTATCTCAACCCCAACTGCAACCGACCAGGTGATGTCGATCCCCAGATCCCTTCACCAGAGGCTGGCGTTGCTGCTAGGAGCATTCAGCGGTCTGATTCCGATCTCCGTCAAGGCCGCTTCTGCCGGAGCTCCCGTAGGTTGCAGTGCCCCCGGCAGCATGGCGCTCCTGGCGATCAGCAGCGCCATGCTGCTGCTCACCTGCCTCTGGCAAATGGGCATCACCGTGGTGATCGCGGAGCTGAGCCATGCGCCGCGCCTGAGGGACTGGTGCAGCAAGCACCTCACCAGGCGTTCGTTGGCGATGCTGACTGGGGTTGGACTCACGGCCCTGGGTCTAGTGGGCGACATCCTGCTCTGGGCCGTGCTTCTGCGGGCCCTGAAGCTGTTCACCAACCTGCATGACAGCTTTTACTTCAGCGCCATGACCTTTACCTCGGTCGGCTACGGCGATGTCGTGCTGCCCGAGTGCTGGCATCTGTTGAGCGTCGGTCTAGCGGTGAATGGCCTGCTGATGGCCGGCTGGAGCACCGCACTACTGGTCAATGTGGTGCAGCACATCACGGAATTGCGATTAAACAACCAACGGCCAAGCTGATCAGGCCTGTTCGCCAAGCAGGCGCCTTCAAGGGTGGCAAGAAGAGTTACGGCATAAAAGCAGGGGACGAACGCTTGAAGGAAGCCAGATAATTCGAGTGAACTGATCTTGACCAGTACAAAGCCAGCGGGATCGCGATCAGCTCGTTGCTCAACATGACATGAATAGAAGAGAACAACTGAGTTTGACCTTTGGTGAGCAGCCAGAGTTGCAAAACAAGGATCTTGACTACCGCTATCCACAAGATCACTCGAAGACAGGAAAGAGACTTCAGCGACTTCCTGGCCGCAACACCAAACATGGCGATCAGAACCGCAACTGAAATTGCAATTCCCATCAGATGCGGAAGGACCAGCTCATTGATGCCACGGGACGGGAAAATGCGAAGTCCCGCCAAAAAGAAGGCAAAGCAGACAGCCTGATGGACGTAGACAATCCTCGTCATCATTCCAAACCCCCAAGGCCTTGAATGGCGAGGGTCAGCAGCCATCAATCTTGTCCGGAGATGGTGGGAACAGCAACGGTTCTGGAGTCACCGCCGCCACCCTCGCCAAACCAACGCGCCTCCAGCTGCTTGATCAGCACATAGAAGGGAGGCACCACTCCGAGGGACAGCACTGTGGCGACGAGCAGGCCGCCGAAGATCACCGTACCCAGCGACTGCTGACTGTTGGCCCCGGCCGTAGTGGCCACGACCAGAGGCAAAAAGCCGGCCAGGGAGGCGATCGCCGTCATCAGAATCGGACGCATGCGGGATTCGGCGGCGGCCATGGCCGCCTCGGCAACGCCCATGCCCTCCTCCAGGTGCTGTTCGGCCACCTCCACGATCAGGATGCCGTTCTTAGCCGCCAGGCCGATCAGAGTCACCAGACCAACCTGGGCGTAGATGTTGAGGTCGATCGAGCGCAACGCCAGAAACACCAGAGCTCCGAGCATGGCCAGCGGCACCGTCATCAGGATGATCACTGGAGTGACATAGCTCTCGTACTGGGCGGAGAGCACCAGATAGACGATCAGGATGCCCAGGCCGAACACCAGAACGCTGGCGCTCCCGGCTGATAGCTGCAACGACGCCAGGCCCGTGAAGGCGTAACCGATGTTGTTGAAATCCAGCTTCTGGAAGATCTGCTGAATGGCCGTCAGGGCCTGTCCCGAGCTCTTGCCGATCGCTTCAGCACCCTGCACCAAAATGGTGCGGTATAGGTTGTAGTGGCTGATCACTGGCGGCGCACTGGTGAGATCAGACGAGGCAAACTCGCTCACCTGCACCAGCTTGTTGTCACGGTTGCGCACGTAATAGCTGAGCACATCCTCCAGATTGCTGCGCCCAGACGCTTCAGACTGCACATAGATGTTGCGCACTTGCCCGTTCTCATAGGTGAGTCCGGAATAGTTGCCGCCAGCGAGCACGGCAATCGTCTGCATGGCCTGCTGGAAGTCGATGTTGAGGGTGCCCATGATCGAGCGATCAATCGTCAGCCCAAAGGCCGGCGCACTGGGTATGAACTGGGTGTAGAGGCTGGAAAACTGATCCGACGCGTTGCCGGCGGCCACGAGCTGCTGGGCTAGAGCATCGAGCTGGTTGAAGCTGTAAGAGCCGTTGCTGAGGTCATTGAACTGAAAATAGAAGCCACCCTGGGCCGAGAAGCCCGGAATCGCCGGGGGCTGGGCAGCCACCACCAGGCCACTGCTGATCTTGGAGAGCTTGGCGTTCAGCCGCTGAACGATGGCTGGGGCTTTCTGATCGGCTCCGCTGCGCTCCTCCAGGGGCTTCAGGCCAAAGAAAAACACCCCCTGATCTGGGCTGGAGCCGTTGAAGCCGTAGCCGCTCACCACCGAAGCCGCCGTGATGTCGGGCTCCTGCTTGAGCACCTTGGCGATCTCCAGGCCGGTCTGCTGGGTGAGGGTGAGGGAGGCACCGTTCTGCAGCTGGAAGATGCCCACGCCGTAGCCCTGGTCTTCCTCCGGAATGAACGCCGAAGGCAGGGCAGAGAACGCGAGAGCGGTGAGCACGATGCCGCCAACCAGACCCGCAAAGACAAGCTTGCGCTTGCGGATCAACACCTCCAGCAGCCGGGCATAACGGCCCTGAAGCCAGGCAAAAAAACGGTTGAAACGCTCAAAAATCAAGGCCAGCCTGCTGCCAGCAATGCCGAACAGCACGACTCCGAACACGTAGGCACCCATGCCGAAGGACGCGGCGCTGAAGCGACCGAACGCCAAACCCACGACCACACCACCGATGGTCCAACCCCAACCCTTGGGCTTCGGGGGCTGCTCTGCCTTGAGGATCAGGGCCGACATCATCGGCGAGAAGGTAAGGGCATTGAAGGTGGAGATGGCGATCGAGAAGGCGATCGTGAGCGCAAATTGCTTGTAGATGATCCCGATGCCGCCCGGGTAGAACGCCACCGGCACGAATACAGCCATCAACACCAAGGAGGTGGCAATCAAAGCTCCGATCAGGGTGCCCATGCACTCCATCGCCGCCTTGCGGGGGCTCATGCCGCTTTCAAGGTTCTTGGAGACGGCCTCAATCACCACGATGGCGTCATCCACCACCAGACCGGTGGCGAGCACCAACCCCAGCAGGGTGAGCTGGTTGATCGAGAACCCAAACGCCTTGATGAAAGCGAAGGTGCCGATCAGGGAGATCGGAATCGCCAGGCTGGGAACCACCGTGGCGCGCCAATTCTGGAGAAACAAGAACAGGATCACCAGCACCAGCACAATCGCCAGACCCAGGGCATCGGTCACGCCGTCCACGGCCGACTCGATGAACTGGCCGATGTTGTAGATCTCCTTGACGGTGATCCCCGCTGGCACGGTCTGGGCGAACTGATCCATCACCGCAACAACCGCTTCCGACACATCCAGCGCGTTGCTCTCAGGCGTCTGGAACACCGCCACGGTGATAGCCGGATAGCCCTCGACACTCACCGCCTGCTGGGCAAAGGTGTTAAAGCCATAGGTGGCCTGACCCACATCCCGGAGCCGCAGCAGGTTGCCTTGGGGTGACTTGCCCACGATCAGATCGTTGAGCTGCTCAACCGACATCAGGTTGCCGTTGTCGGCCACCAGGATCGGGTAGGCGAACAGCTGGTCTCCTCCGGCGGGCGGGCCACCAATCAGACCGCCAATCGCAACGCTGTTCTGACTCTTGACAGCATTAACGATCTGATCGGCGGTTAGCTGGTTGGCCGTGAGCTTGTTGGGGTCGACGAACAACCAGAAGGCAGGGTTGCTACCGCCCAACATGTTCACCTGGGCAACGCCGGGAACCCGTTCCAGCTCGTAATAGAGCTGCTCATAGATCAAGCCGTTGATGTAGGGCGCATCAAACTGACCCTCAGTTGAGGTGACCTGATAGGCCAGCAGGATCGAGGGCGTGCTCTGCATCACCGACACACCTGTGGCCGATACCTGCTGCGGCAACTGGGGCATGGCCAGGGACACGCGGTTCTGCACGTTCACCTGGTCGATGTTGATGTCCGTGTCCTCGTTGAAATAAACTTGAATGATGCTCTGCCCCGTATTGGAGCTGGTTGAAGAGATATAGGCCGCACCAGGCACACCGTTGATCTGCTGCTCGAGCGGATTGGTCACCGCCTGTTCGGTCACCACTGAATTGGCGCCGCCGTAGTTGGCCGTCACCTGAATCAAGGGCGGCGCGATGTTGGGGAGGTTCTCAATCGACAGGGTTGGGATCGCAATGATGCCCATCAGCACGATCAAGATGCTGCAAACGGTCGTCAGAACCGGCCGTTTAATGAACGTATCGGAGAGTGACATGGGTGATCCTCAGTTCACACCCGGCTGAGCGGCACCGCCGGCCAACTTCACCGGCATGCCGGTGCGCAACAGGGCGGTGTTGCTCACCACCACCTGGTCTCCGGCCACCAAGCCTGAGAGCACGGGATAGCGGTTGTCCTGCAACATTCCAAGTTTCACCGGCATCTGCACCACGATCGGCGTTTCCGGCGGCAGGGCCTCCAACTTCTGTTTCTGGGCGTCGGGAATCTGAGTCGAGGCCCGGATCTTGGCGAGCACCTGCTTGAGGCGGAAAATGCGGTAAACGAAAGGCTGCTGGGCCTGCATCATCACGGCCTGCACTGGCACCGAGAGCTGGCGGGTGCTGCCGGTGATGATCCGGTTGCGCACGTACTGGCCGGTTTTGAGCTTGCCGGTGAGGTTGGGGAAGGAGGCCTTCACCAGCACCGTGTTCGGCGACGACTGGTTGCCGCTGATGCCGAAATAAGGCGAGATGAACACCACTTTGCCAGTGCTGATCACCGGTGGATTTCCCTGGGACTTGAGCTGTACAGGCTGGCCCATCCGCACCCGGGAAGCCTGGGTGGCCGGCACATCCATCAGGGTCCAGAGATCGCTGTTGTCGACGATGCCGGTGATCGCCTGCCCCTGGCGGACGTAATCGCCGAGCTTGACGGTATCGAGGTCACCGATCTCGCCACTGATGGGAGCGGTGACATATTTGTAGCCCAGGTCCGCCGCCTTGGCGCGCGCCTGGTCGCGCGACTGAATCGCCTGGGTGACGTAGAAATCGCGGTCCTTGGTGGACACGGCGCCCTGCTCATTCAGGAAGATGTAGCGCTCCGCATTGACACTGTCCTTGCGCGCTTCCGCCTTGCTCGCATCCAGGCTCGCGGTCTGCTGCACGTTGTCGAGCACCAAGATCGGCTGGCCAGCCTTCACCTTCTGCCCCTGGGTGGCCAGGATCTTGACGACCCGGCCATCCACCTCGGGACGCAGGGCTACGTCGGTGGTGGACTCCAACTGGCTCATCACGTCGATCGACGGGCTGAAACTGGCCTCACCGATGGTTGCGGTCTGCACCACCAACGGCTGACGCGCCAACGGTTTGGCGGCGCAGCCCACCAGCAACAAACCCACCAACGACAGCGCTGGAACCGCTCGAGCCACAAAACCGGGGCATGTGGCCACAAGTTAAGTGGATTGCTGCAGAGTTGCCCCGCTTAAGGGGCAGCTCTGGCAGGAATTGCCGCAATCTGCACCGGTACCCCGTGACGCAGGTTGAGCAATCCCGCCTTGATCACCTGATCCCCGCGCCTCAGCCCGCGGAGCAGGGGATAGCGGTTGCCCTGGAGATCGCCGAGTTGCACCGGAGTCTGCAGCGCAAAGAGGGTGCCTGGCGGCAGCTTGCGAAGCTCCGCCAGGGGGGCCTTGCCCGGCTGCCGTTCCAGCTCGGCCAGGGTGCCCAGCGCGTACACGAATGACTGGCCGGCCAACTGGCTCACGGCGGTGAAGGGCACCGCCAGCTCCTCGCGGCGATCCAGCAGCAGGCGAGTGCGCAGGCGCTGTCCGTTGCGCAGCGTGCCCTGGGGATTGGCGAAGGCCGCCTTCACGAGGAGGGTCTGGCTTGGGGCCATCACCTGCGGATCCACCGAATCCACCTGGCCGTCCGCCAAGGGTTCGACCCGGGCGGGGTCGAGCAGCAACACCCGCTGACCCGGCCGCACCCGCTGCACTGCGGTGGCCGGCACATCGATGCGGGCCCAGAGGCGATCGTTGCGGATCAAACGGGTGATCCGCACCCCCGGCGCGATCACATCCCCCTGCTTGACGCGCAGGTCGGCCACGGTGCCGGTGATCGGTGCCCGCAGATCCTTAAAGGACAGATCCGCCTCCCGGGCCACCAGCGCTTCGCGGGCGGCGATGTAAGCCTGGCGGAATTCATCCCGTTGCACGGCACTGGCGGCGCCCTGGAGGGCAAGCTCCCGGTAGCGGTTGTAGTTGAGCCGGTTGGTCTGCATCTGGGCCCGCAGGCTGGCCACCTCCGCCCGCAGCTGGGTCTGATCGAGCACCAACAGCAGCTGACCCTGGCGCACCCGATCGCCCTGGCGCACGAGCAGGCGCTGAATGCGCCCCCCGGCCTGGGCCGCCAGGTCCACCTCGGCCTCAGCCTCCAGGGTGCTCACCGTGTCGATGCTGGTCTGAAACACGGCGGGCTCGATCGCCTGGGTCTGCACCCGTGGCGGCCGCTGGAGGGCCCCGGGATCATGGCGGCAGCCCACCAGCAACAGGGCTGCAACCAGGCCCACGTTGAAGCCCACGGTGCCGCTAGTGCGGATGGTGCGGATGGTGGAGTGGACAAACCGCATCGCCGGAGCGTATCGCCACCGGGTCGATGATGGGAGCCAGCGGGACCTGGCTTCAGCCCCCTTGAGCGACCTCTTCAGCCATCACCGCGACACCACCCTGGCCCGGGTGGCGCCCTTGGCCGATCGGCTGCGGCCCCGCAGCCTCGACGACTTTGCTGGCCAGGAGCCGATCCTCGGACCAGGGCGGCTCCTACGCCGCGCCATCGCCGCCGACCAGGTGGGCAACCTGATCCTGCACGGCCCGCCGGGGGTGGGCAAAACCACCCTGGCGCGCATCATCGCCGGGAGCACCAGGGCCCACTTCAGCAGCCTCAACGCGGTGCTCGCCGGCGTCAAGGATCTGCGGGCCGAGGTGGACGCGGCCCAGCAACGCTTAGCGCACCATGGCCTGCGCACCACCCTGTTCATCGACGAGGTGCACCGCTTCAACAGCGCCCAGCAGGACGCGCTGCTGCCCTGGGTGGAAAACGGCACGGTGAACTTGATTGGGGCCACCACCGAAAACCCCTATTTCGAAGTCAACAAGGCCCTGGTGAGCCGCTCGCGGCTGTTTCGCCTGCAGCCCCTCGAACCCGAGCACCTGCGCCAGCTGCTGGCACGGGCCTTGCACGACCCCGAGGTGGGCTACGGCGCGCGCTCCATCCTCGTGACCCCCGAGGCGGTCGACCACCTGGTGGATGTGGCCAGCGGCGATGCCCGCAGCCTGCTGAATGCCCTGGAGCTCGCGGTGGAAACCACTCCGCCCGGCGCGGATGGCGCCATCACGATCGATCTGGCCATCGCCGAGGAGTCGATCCAGCAGCGGGCGGTGCTCTACGACAAGCAAGGGGATGCCCACTTCGACACGATCAGCGCCTTCATCAAATCGCTGCGCGGCTCCGATCCGGATGCGGCTCTGTTCTGGCTCGCCCGCATGGTGGAAGCCGGGGAGAACCCCCGCTTCATCTTCCGGCGCATGTTGATCGCGGCGGGGGAAGACATCGGCCTTGCCGACCCGCAGGCGATGGTGGTGGTGGAAGCCTGTGCGGCCGCATTCGAGCGGGTGGGGCTGCCGGAGGGGCTTTACCCCCTCGCTCAAGCTGCCCTGTACCTGGCGGGTGCCGAGAAGAGCAACAGCCTGCTGGGCTTCTTCGATGCCCTCACCAGTGTGCGCACCGCCAACCGCCAGCAGGTGCCATCCCACCTGAGGGATGGCCATCGCGATGGCAAGGCGTTCGGAGATGGGGTGGGCTACCGCTACCCCCATGCCTACGCCGAACACTGGGTCGCCCAGCAATACCTCCCCAGTGCCCTGCAAGGTGAGGTGTTCTGGCAGCCCGGGCCCCTGGGTTGGGAGGGCCGCCGGCGCGAGCAGCTCCAGCATCGACGGGCCGCCCAGCTGGCTGCCGCGGCCGAACTGGCCGCCGATCAGGGTGATGTGCTGAGCAGTAGCCCGGACGATCCCCAGCTAGAGCGCTGGCTGCAGCGCCAGGCCACCGCCGAAGGAGAACGGCTCGACAACCTGAGGCGCCGGTTTTGGGACGGCGCCCATTGGCAGCGGCACGACCGGGTGCTGGTGCTGGAGGCGCGATCGTTGCTGTGGGCCCTCGATCCGCTCGCCGCCACCCCGGAGGGCGGCGTGGTGATCACCGTGGGGCAGACATCCGACCGGAAGCGGCTGCAAGCCCAGCTGCAGGTGCTCGATGCCCTGCGCCAGCCCCAGCTGCTGGTGGTGCCAGCAGAGGCGCCCGACAGCCTGCGATCCCAACTCGAGCCCGGCGAGGGATCTCGCTTTGACTGGGTGGTGGCACGGCAACCCTGGCGCGGGCTGAACGCCCAACAAATCGACACGTGGATTGCCGCCGTGGGAGCCCAGTTGAGTGCCAACGGCCAATGGCGACTGCTGTTCAGCACCCCCCAACTGGGGCCAGCCGCCGGGCTACAGGCCTTGAGCAGCGCAACAGAACCCTCTCTCCAGCCACTCCTCGAGGAGCTCACGGCCCTGGAGCGCCAACAGCTGCAGCAGGAGCCCAACCCCGGCAAGCTTGCGCGGCAAGCCCTGATCGACCAGGGCTGGTGCGTGGATCAGCAGAGCTGGCAGGAATCCCTCCAGCTTGAGCTGTCAGCAGCACTGACGGCGCGCTGGCTGGCACCCGAGAGCACCTATCTGCGGCAGCTCAACGTCCTGCGGGGTGCCCCCCTGCCCCCAGCTGCGATCGAGACGCTGCACCAGGGTTTCCAACGGCAACTGGGCCAACAGCTGCCCCAAACGGTTGTGCACACCCTGCTGCGAGCCCAGCAACCATGACCTGCACGTCATAAAAAAGCCCCGGCAATGCCGGGGCTACTCGCAGGGGGCTCGTCTGCGACGAGCCGTTGCTCACCACAGGCCGCGGATGGCTTCGGGTTGAGTCTGCTGAACAGGAGCGGGCATAGCGCGCACTGCAGCCACGGGGTCCGCCATCTGGTTGGCCTGGATGCAGGCGGGCAGGAACACATACCAAGAGAGCAGGGAGGTGCACTGGGCCTCACCCTGGCAACGGCCCTCGGCACAGACGTTCTGTGAACCGGTGTAGGTGTTGCAGAAGTCGGCCAGGCGCATATCGGTGGGCAGGGCCTTCATGATGCCGGCCGAGGAGATCTGACCGTCACGGGCATCCGCCACGATCGCCGAACGCAGAGCCTGCACGGCGTAGGTGTTCATGCTCCAGTAAGGGAAGTAGCTGGTGGTCTGATTCTTGAGGAACTTCACACCGGCATCCGAATAGAGGAAACGGGAGACACCAACGAAGTCAACGTTGTAGGTCTTGTTCATGCCCTCGCGCACCTCCTCGGAGGTCCAACCGGAACGGTTCAGACCACCCTCCAGACCCCGGTCGGTGATCTGACCGGACTCGAGAAAGGTGTTGAAGGCATCCTGGTTGGTGGACCACACGGCACCACCGGTGTTCCAACGAACCGGAAGATTGTTATCCACAGCGGCGGACACTGGCAGGGCTACCGCCGAGAGGGCCGTACCCACAAAAAGGCCGGCCAGCAAACGCTTGATCACGAGAGTTTTGGGATCAGTTCATTTCAAACGTAGCCACGCAGTTCCGAATGACACAAAAGATGCAAGTGACGCGGACACATTGATACAAAAGTGCAACACTTCACCCGGTCTCCTGGATTAACTTGCGTTTTTTGCAGCAACTTGCTTCATATCAGGAGCGTGTTGTCAGGCTCTGTTGGGGGGGCTCTGTTGGCGAACGCTGTTGCCGCAGTGATGACGGCAACCTCATGATCAAGGAGGCTGCGACATTGTGGAAGCCGTGCGACGACGCGACAGCAAACTGTGCAGGTTGGGCCGACTGCACCCAGCACCCACTGCGGCCCAACGCCAACCGGCATGCACCGCACTGCAGCAATCCGGCTGCAGGCCGTCACCCAGGTGCTGCAATCCGCCGCGGGCGTGGTCGTAACACCACTGGCTGAGTTCGGCCGCCAAGCTGCGCTGGCGCCATTTGATGGCCGCCTCCTTCAGCACCCAGCTGGTTAGCACCGCCTGCCGCAGGTCCTCCCCAGCCAGGCCCTGCAGTCGCGCCTGTTCCGCCACGGGATAAAACCGCCGCATCAGCCCGGCCGCAAGCAAGGGGCGGTCCGCCGGCTCGAGATCCACCCCAATCGGCTGCCGGGAGTAGCCGATCAACACCCCCTCACCGCTATGGCTGAGGCTGATCCAGCCCAACCCCTGATCGAGTCGGGGCGGGCGGCCAGGCGGGCTGTGCAGGGGAACGTGGGCCGGCCCAAGGCCCAGCACTGGGGCCAGTTGCTGCCGCAGTGCGGCCCGGCTGTGCCAGTAGCGCTGGCGCTGGGCCTCCCGCAGGCCATCACCCCAGTCCCGCTCAAGGGCGGAGAGGCTGCTGAGGTCCGCGCCCCGCAGCGGGCACAACCAGAGCTGCGGCTCCTGCGGAGGAGCCGTGAGCGAACCATTCCAACCGATGCCTAGGCTCACACGCGTGTCATTCCGGCATCCTGGCTGGAGAGTTCCATGGCCCTACAGATTGGTGATCCAGCCCCCGATTTCAACCTGCCCAACGAGGCGGGCGAATCGATCAGCCTGTCCCAGTTCAAGGGACAGCGGGTGGTGATCTATTTCTATCCGAAGGACGACACGCCCGGCTGCACCAAGGAAGCCTGCAATTTCCGCGACCAGTGGGGAGCCTTTGAGCAGCACGGCATCACGGTGCTGGGCATCAGCAAGGACGGGGCGACCAGCCACGCCAAGTTCATCGCCAAATACAGCCTTCCCTTCACCCTGCTTAGCGATGGGGAGCCCTGCCCCGTGGCGACCGCCTACGAGAGCTATGGACTCAAGCAGTTCATGGGCAAGGAGTACATGGGCATGATGCGCCACACCTTCGTGGTGGATGCCGGCGGCAAGCTCGAAAAGATCTACACCAAGGTGAAGGCCGAAACCATGGCGGACACCATCCTCAGCGATCTAGGCCTGGCCTGAGGGCCGCCAGAGCCTCAAGGGCCAACGCGGGGGCGAGCTGCACCTCCTGGGTGCGCTCTCCCAACAGCTCTCGCACCAGCGGCAGCAGCAGCTCCCCATCCCCGCCGGTGATCCAGAGGCGACAGTGGGGGGATTCCCTCACGGCCTCACGCGCAGCCTGGGCCACCGCAGCCGCCAACCCCCGCAGCACCCCGGCGGCCATGGCCTGGGCCGTGGCGCTGGGCCAGCGCTGCTCGGGCAGCGCCATGGGGAGCTCCAGCGAGGGCAAGCCTGCAGTGCCGGCCCCCAGGGCCCGCAGCTGCAGGGCCGCACCTGCCATCAACTGCCCCCCTGCAAAACAGCCCTCGGCGCCAACCCGGGTAAAGCTCAAGGCGGTGCCGGCATCGGCCACGAGCACCGGCCCCCCGCTCTGCCGCCAGGCCCACCAGCCCCCCAGGGCACGATCGACCCCTACCCAAGCGGGCAGATCACCCAGGGGCACCTCGGCGCTGAGCACGCGTCGCTCCAGGGGCAACCAGGCGGGCACCGGACCCACGGCAGCCCAACCCACCAGCCCTTTGGGCTTCTCCACGCCTGGGGGCCCGCTCCAGCAGCACAGCGATCCGGGTAGGCCCGCGGCCCAGTGCCATCGGCTGTTGCCGATCAACAGCCAACAAGCCTGCCCAGCTGGATCGGCGCTCAGATGCCCTCGCCCATCAACCCTGGCAGATGGATGCCGCACTCCTGCTTAAGGCCACCGAAGCGGGTGGCCCGGCCGCTCACATCCCCAGCGTCGGGGGCACTGGAATGCCAGTCGCCCACGGTGGAATACCCCTGCTCAAACAGCGGATGCTGGGGCAACTGATGCTCTTCCATGTAGTAGTACACATCGCGCTTGCTCCAGGACAGCAGCGGCCGTAGCGACCAGCGCTGCCGCACCGAATCGAGCGGCTCCATGGCCCGGCGGTGATCGGTCTGGCTGCCGCGCACTCCACTGGCCCAGCAGGTCACTCCCAACTCAGTGAGGGCCCGGTCGAGGGGCTCCACCTTGCGGATGCGGTGATAAAGCTCTAGATCGCCCACCTGCTCGGTTTCCCAAAGCCGGCCATGCAGCGCTTCCATCCGAGCCGGGCTGATCGGCGACTGGGCCACCACCAGGTGGAGCTGGAGCTGCTGAACCAGCCGATCGGCGTAGTGGTAGGTCTCTGCGGGCAGATAGCCCGTATCCACCCAGATCACCGGTACCGGGAGGCCGGTTTGCTCGCCCAGCGCGCTCACCATGTGCAGCAGCACCGCCGACTGGATGCCGAAACTGGTGGTGAGGGCAAACCCCGCACCGAAGCTGTCCTGGGCCCAGCGCAGCCGCTCCTGGGCCGACAGCTGAGCCAAGTTCTGCCGTGCCGCCGCCAGATCAATCGGCTGACCGGCGCCATCGAGAGGAAGGTTGGGGGCGGAGGCCGTCTGCATCAGGCCATCATCGCCCTTGGGCTGGGCTGCTGGTTAGGGTTCGCTCGACGGTGTCGGCAGTGGACCACAACCAATGGCGGAGTCTGTGGCGACGCCGGCAACAGCCCCGGTGGTGATCGTGGGGGGAGGCTTTGGCGGCCTCTACACCGCCCTGGCGCTTGCCGCCCGGCGCCAGCATCCACCGATCCTGCTGATCGAGCCGAACGATCGCTTCCTGTTTCTACCGCTGCTCTATGAGCTCCTCAGCGGTGAACTGCGCAGCTGGGAAATTGCCCCCCGCTACGACGCGCTTCTGGCCGGCAAAGGCGTGGCCTGGCTCCAGGATCGGGTGGTGCGGATCGACACCGAAGCCGCTCGGGTGCACACCACCGCGGGGCGAGAGCTCCCCTACAGCCGGCTGGTGGTCGCCACCGGAGCCCAGTCCAACAGTTTTGGAATTCCGGGCGTCGCGGAGCACAGCCTCGGCTTCCGCAGCCTGGCCGATGTCGAGCAGCTGCAGCGCCTGATCCACAGTCTCAAGGAGCGGGCCAGGCCGCTGCAACGGCTGGCGGTGGTGGGAGCCGGGGCCAGCGGCGTGGAACTGGCCTGCAAGCTGGCCGATCAGCTCCAGGGCAGCGCCATTGTCGAGGTGATTGAACAGGGGCCAGGTCTGCTACCCCAAGCCAAAGCGTTCAACCGCGAGCAAGCGGATTTGGCCCTGCAGCGGCGGGATGTGCGCCTGCGCACCCACACCCTTGTGGAGGCCGTGGAAGTCGGTGGCCTGTCGCTACAGGGGCCAGGCGGGCGCGAGCACCTCAGTGTCGATGGCGTGATCTGGACTGCCGGCCTGCGCTTCCAGGCCCCGGAGCTGAGTCCCGCCCCTGCTGCTGCAACCGACCGCCTCGGGCGACTGATGTGTGAGCCCAGCCTGCAGCTGCGCAACCACCCCCACGTGTTCGCACTCGGCGATATCGCCCACGTCGACGCCGAGGACGGGGACCAAGCCCTGCCCGCGACGGCCCAGGTGGCCTTCCAGCAGGCCGAGTGCTTGGCCGGCAACCTGTTGAAGTCGCTGACCGAGGAGCCGCTAGACCCCTTTCACTACAACGACCTCGGCGAAATGATGAGCCTTGGCGAGGGTGAGGCCAGCCTCACGGGGGGGGGATTCACCCTGGCCGGTGCGGCGGCGTTCCAGATCCGCAAGCTCGCCTACCTGACCCGCCTACCAGGCCCCTCCCACCAGTTGAAAGTGGTCGCCGGATGGCTGGCGGACTGGCCGCGATGACGCCGCGCGGCCTGCTGCTCGATGCCATGGGCACCCTGATCGGGTTGCGCACCAGCGTGGGCGCCACCTATGCCGAGCTGGCCGCACGGCACGGCCTCACCGTGGATGCCGCTGCCATCGATCGGCACTTTCCGCGGATCTACCGGCAGGCACCACCCCTGGCCTTCCCAGATCTGGCCTCCCCGGCTCTGGACAGCCCAGCCCTTGAGGAGGCCGAGATCGGCTGGTGGAGCGCCCGGATTGCCGAGGTGCTGGCCGCCGCCGGAGCTGAGAGCGAGGGTATGGGCGTCGGTGCGGGCAAGGGCTTGGGCTTGGAATCCGAGCTGCCACCGGAGCTGGGACGGGCGCTGTTCAGCCGGTTTTCCAAGGCCGACCTCTGGCGGGTCTACGACGATGTTCCGGCCCATCTCGAGGGTTGGCACCGCCGCGGCCTGCGGCTGGCGGTGGTCAGCAATTTCGACAGCCGCCTGCCGGGGCTGCTGGACAACCTGGGCCTGGGACAGTGGCTGGCGGCCGTGGTGGTGTCCTCGGCGGCGGGAGCAGCGAAACCCGATCCCCGCCCCTATCAGCAGGCCCTGGCCCGGCTCAACCTGACCGCCGCGGAGGTGTGGCACGTGGGCGACAGCCCGGAAGATGGCGCCGGGGCCCACGCTGCCGGCATCCGCTGGGTGAAGGTGGAGCGCCCGTGAACCACGTCGCCCCCCTCGCCAAGCGGTGGTGAAGCAAGGCGTCCTGGCGGGGCGCACAGCCGGGCTGCGGCCGTCCCAGAAACGGCGCCTCGAGCGCCTCTGCCACCGGCGCCATCCCGACGACCAGGTGGCCGAGCTGCTCTGCCTGCAACGGTTGGCCGGCGAAAGCAGTGAGCTCGAGCTTCCCCTCACCCTGGTGGTGGATGGCCGCGGCCTGTGCCGGCTGCTGTGGGTGGGGCCTCTGGAGCAATCGGGCCGGCTGCTGGAGCGCCTGCCGGGATCCGACCGCCGCCAGGGCACAGACCTGCGCTTGCTCACCTGCTGCGGGAGGACCAAACAGCTCCAACCCGGCCGTCAGGAAGGGATCGTGGGGCTGGATCTGGCACCCCGGCTGTGGCTGCGCTTCGGCGACCAGCCCCAATCCGGGGGACAGTGGCCCGCGCAGCTGTTCATGGCCCAGCCCGACGCGCCAGACCCATGGGTGAGCGACGGCGACGCAGATCTGGCCCAGCTGTGCGGCCGCGATCCCCTCACCATCACGCCATCGCCGGGGCAGGCCTCGACCACCACGGCCAGCGCCCCCAGCCAGGCCAGCCCAGAACGGGTGCTGCTGCTGGCCCTCACCCCCGGGGATCGCGGCGCCGCCCAACGGTTGATCGCCGAACTGGAAGGTCTGGTGGGCAGCGCTGGTGCGGTGCCGGTGGGGGTGGTGGAACAGCGGCGCAGCCAGGTTGCCCCCCAAACCCTCTGGGGCGAAGGGAAGGTGCTCGAAGCGGCGCTGGAGGCCCGGCGCGTGGGCGCCACCCTGGTGGTGACCGACCGGGAACTCACACCAGTGCAGGCCCGCAACCTCGAGCGCCTGCTCGACCTGCCGGTCAGCGACCGCAGCGAACTGATCCTCGACATTTTTGCCCAGCGCGCCGCCAGCGCGGCCGGGCGGCTGCAGGTGGAACTGGCCCAACTGCGCTACCGGCTGCCACGGCTCACGGGCCGCGGCCGCAGCCTGTCCAGGCAGGGGGGCGGCATCGGCACGCGGGGGCCGGGGGAAACCCAACTGGAAAAAGACCGCCGCGCCATTGCTCGCCGCATCGAGCGGCTGCAGCGCGAGGTGACCCAGCTCGGCGACCACCGGGCCCGCTTGCGGCGCAGCCGCCAGGGCCTGCGGCGACTGGCGCTGGTGGGCTACACCAACGCCGGCAAGAGCTCCCTGCTCAACGGCCTCACCCGCGCCACGGCTAAGCAGGCGGTGCTAGCGGAGAACAAGCTGTTCGCCACCCTCGACCCCACCACCCGCCGGATCGAACTGCCGGAGCCGGTGCTGGTCACCGACACCGTGGGCTTCATCCGCGATCTGCCGCCGCCCCTGCTGGAGGCCTTCCGCTCCACCCTGGAGGAAACCCTGGAGGCCGATGCTCTTCTGATCGTGGTCGACCTGTCCGATCCCGCCTGGCCAGAGCAGTGGCGCACGGTGAATGGCATCCTCGACTCACTCGGGGCGGTGGCTCCACGGCGCCTGATTGCCAACCAGATCGACCGCTGTGCCGCCGGAGAAATGGAGCGGGCCCGGGCCCTGGAGCCGACAGCCCTGTTCGTTTCGGCCACCGCCTGCCTCGGACTGCAGCACCTGCGCCAGGAGCTACGCAGCTGGCCGGTCGATGGCGGGGGGATCACGAACACCACATCCGAGCGCTGAGTTGTGGCACGATCGGCACTTCGTTGCACCTTGCCCTGCAGCCGCCATGGCCCTTCAACTCGGCGACACCGTTCCCGATTTCACCCAGGATTCCCAGCTGGGTCCGATCAACCTGTACGACTTCGCTGGCGACAGCTGGGTGGTGCTGTTCTCCCACCCCGCCGACTACACCCCGGTCTGCACGACCGAACTGGGCGAAGTGTCACGGCTGCGCCCCGAGTGGCAGAAGCGCAACGTCAAAACCATCGCCCTGAGCGTGGATTCCGCCGAGAGCCACAACGGCTGGATCTGCGACATCAACGAGACCCAAAACACCACCGTCGACTATCCGATCCTGGCGGACGCGGACAAGAAGGTGAGCGATCTCTACGGGATGATCCACCCCAACGCGCTCAACAACCTGACGGTGCGCTCGGTGTTCATCATCGACCCCAACAAGAAGCTGCGCCTGCAGATCACCTACCCCGCCAGCACCGGCCGCAACTTCAATGAAATCCTGCGGGTGATCGATTCCCTACAGCTCACCGACAACCACTCCGTGGCCACCCCGGTGAACTGGAAGGATGGCGACGACTGCGTCGTAGTGCCCTCCATCCCCACCGACGAGGCCCGCAGCAAGTTCCCCAAAGGCGTCACCGAAGTGAAGCCCTACCTGCGCATGACTCCCCAGCCCAACAAGTGAGTCGGGCTTGATGCGAGTGTTGGGGTTGATGAGCGGCACCAGCGCCGATGGCGTCGATGCCGTGCTGGCCAGCTTTGCCGGCCCACCCCAACACCCGCGTTGGCAACTGGACGCCCATCACTTCACCCCCTACCCCGCCGAGCTGCAACGGCAGCTGATCAGCATCGGTCAAGGGCAACCGTGCAGCACGGCGGAGTTGCTGGAGTTGGCGGAAGCCGTCACCGAACAGCAAGCGCTGGCGGCGCGAGCCTGTGACCCAACCGGCAGGGCCGAATGGGTGGGCTGCCACGGCCAGACCCTCTGGCATCGGCCGCCCCAGCCCGGCCGCCGGGGGGCCAGCTGGCAACTGCTGCAGGGTCAGCTGCTGGCCGAGCTGGTAGGCCGACCTGTGGTGTTCGATTTCCGCAGTACCGACCTGGCCCTTGGCGGCCAGGGGGCGCCACTGGTGCCCCCCGCCGACCAGGCCCTACTGGGCCGCAGTGGGGGCTGGCGGGCCGTGCTGAATCTGGGGGGAATCGCCAATCTCACCTTGATCCCGCCAGCCAGCGGCCCCCAGCGCCATCTGCCGGTGCAGGGCTGGGACTGCGGCCCGGCCAACACCTTGCTGGATCTGGCCAGCCGCCATTTCAGCGGTGGTCGGCTGACCTACGACGCCGATGGGGCCTGGGCCCGCCGCGGCCGGATCGACGAAAGCCTGATCCAACGCTGGCTGGGCGAGCCCTACTTCCAAACGCGGCCGCCGAAGTCCACGGGCCGCGAGCTGTTCGGCCAAGCCGACCTGGAACGGCGCTTCAGGGAGCTCGGGGACCGAACCCCAGAAGATGCCCTGGCCACCCTGACCGGCTTCAGCGCCGCGGTCGTCGCCCAGGAGCTGGGCCATGGCCCGCAACCGATCGAGTTGCTGGTGGCCGGCGGGGGCTGCCGCAATGGATTCCTGATGGAGCAACTGCGGCAACGCTGCCGCGGCCTGATCGTGCGCCCCCTGCAGGAGCTGGGCATCGGTGAAGCCGAACGCGAAGCTCTGGCCTTTGCCCTGCTCGCCTGGTGGCACGCCCGGGGCCACCGGGGCAGTCTGCCGTCGGTGACCGGAGCCAGCCGGGCAGCGGTGCTCGGGGTCTGTGCCAGGCCCCAGGCCTGAGCGCACGCTTCTCGTTCAGCCCGGACGCTGCAGTCGAACCCGCCGCGGAGCACCCCGCAGGCGCTGGGGTGCCTGACCCTGACGGGCTTCCAGCCCCTGGCGGAACAAGGCCGCCTGCAGCTCGGCCTGGGCGCGTGGATCGGGCGGGACTGGGGCCTGCTCCAGCCGCTCGACCCCCTGCTGAATCAGCACCTTGGCCATGTTGCTCACCGTGCGGGATTCGAGCTCAGCCAGCTCAGCGAGGCGCTGGCAGAGGTCTTCCGGCAACACCACCTGAATGCGCGGCGATTTGGCCTTGCCACTGGAAGAGGTCTGCCGAGTCGCCACGCGTGGATCAGGAGAGAAAGCGAAAGGATTTGAAAGCCAGAGCCCACTGGCTACGGACGAGTGTACAGAGGTAGGCAAGGGTAGTATCCAAGACTATGCTGATGGCACTCATCCCCTCGGAGGTGCACCCCGTGCCCCGTTCCTCCACAACCGGTTCCTCCACAACCCGTTCCTCCACAACCCGTTCGGCCTCGACCCGATCCGCTGGGGTCGCGACCAACAGCCGCAAACGCCTTACCGCCGAGCGCAGCGACGTCTTGGTGTCGGCCGTGATCAGCACTTACCTGCTCACCCACCTGCATCACGTGCTGCAACGGGCCGAATACGGCGCCGAGCAGGAGGGTCGCCAGGCACTCGCCGCCAATTACGCCGAGCTGCGCAAAGTGCTCTGCCTCGATGCCCGCAGCATGGAAGATGCCTCCGCCTGCGGTACGCCGGAAAGCGGCGACGGACGTCGCGCGGCGTGATGGCGCCTGCCCAAGCAGCAATCGCGCTGTGTGCCATTGGTTGAGAGCCAGTAACCTCGGCCCATCGAGCTGTCTGCCATGACTGCCAGCAACGTGACTGCCAACAACCTGACTGCCAACAACGTGAATGCAGGCAATGCCGCCGAGCTCTACGGCCGGATCAGCGCAGACCAGGAGCTAACCCAAGCCCTGTTCCGGCAGGCCCTGCAGGATCCCAACGGCGCTGTGGGTCGAATTGTGGACCTCGGCGCGACCTTCAACCTGCCCGTCACCGCTGAGGAGGTGCGCCGATACGTCGCCAGCCTCGATGACAGCGACAGCAAGCAGTGGCTGGTGAAGGCCCGAGGCGGGCTCTAAGCTCCGCTCCCGGTCGGGACGCCGATCCCGGTCGCCACCGGCCCAACTAAAGAAGAGCCAGTAACTGACGATTGCCAGGCCAGCTGCGACCACCAGGGCCGCCACCTGCTCTAAGCGCTTGATCATCGCTGGCACTGGGCTCTCTGAATGGAGTCTGCACCAGTCAGCCCAGGCCCAGGCCCTCTCCAGATCGGCCACCAGGGATGATGGTTTGGAGCAGCTGGCCCGGTTGCCCGCCCCTCCCCTTTCCCAGACTCCGTGCTCCGCCTCGAACGCATCGGCAAGATCTATCCCACCGGTGAGGTGCTGCGAGACGTCACCTGGGAAGTGAAGGCCGGCGATCGCATCGGCCTGGTGGGCGTCAATGGGGCCGGCAAATCAACCCAGATGAAGATCATCGCTGGCCTGGAAGAGCCCAGCAGCGGCGCGGTGGTGAAGCAGGGCGAACCCCGCATTGCCTACCTGCAGCAGGAATTCGACGTGGATCCGACCCGCACGGTGCGGGAGGAGTTATTCCAGGCTTTCGGCGAAGCGGCTGAGGTGCTGATGCGCCAGCACGCGGTCGAGCACGCCATGGCCAGCGAGCAAGCGGCCAGCGATCCCGACCATCTCGATGCGCTGATCCACGAGCTCGGCCAGCTGCACAGCCGCTTCGAAGCTCTGCACGGCTACGAGCTCGATGCCCGGATCGACAAGCTCCTACCCACCATCGGCTTCACGCCCGACGGCGCCGAGCAGCTGGTGGGCGATTACTCCGGCGGTTGGCAGATGCGGATTGCGCTGGGCAAGATCCTGCTGCAGGAGCCGGATCTGCTGCTGCTCGACGAGCCCACCAACCACCTGGATGTTGAAACGATCCAGTGGCTGGAGGGCTACCTGGTCGAGCAGACCGCAGCTCTGGTGGTCATCAGCCACGACCGCACCTTTTTGGATCGGGTCTGCAACCAGATCGTGGAAACGGAGCGGGGGGTGTCGCGCACCTACCTCGGCAACTACAGCCAGCACCTCGAGCAAAAAGCCTTGGAGCGCGAGGCCACCCAGGCCGCCTTCGAGCGGCAGCAGAAGGAACTGAGTGCCCAGCAGGCCTACATCGATCGCTTCCGGGCCAGCGCCACCCGCTCCACCCAGGCCAAGAGCCGCGAAAAATTGCTCGAGAAAGTTGAGCGCGTGGAAGCGCCGATTGAGAGTGTCGGCGGCCCGCGCTTCCGCTTCCCTGAAGCCCCCCGCTCAGGGCGGCTGGTGGCCGAGATCCAGAACCTCACCCACAGCTACGGCGACCAGATCCTGTTTCTGGGGGCGGAGCTGGAGGTGGAGCGGGGAGACCGCATTGCCTTTGTTGGACCCAATGGGGCCGGCAAATCCACCCTGCTGCGGCTGATCATGGGCACTGAGCAACCTGAAGACGGCGCCGCTCGGCTGGGGGAGCACAACGTGGTGGCGGGCTACTTCGAGCAGAACCAGGCCGAGGCCCTCGACCTGTCCAAAACCGTGATCGACACGATCTTCGAGGTGGTTCCCGACTGGACCCAGACCCAGGTGCGCTCCCTGCTGGGCAACTTCTGCTTTTCCAACGAGAGCGTGTTCAAAGAGGCTGGCAAGCTCTCTGGTGGCGAGAAAGCCAGATTGGCCCTGGCCCTGATGCTGCTCTCCCCCTGCAACCTGCTGGTGCTGGACGAACCCACCAATCACCTCGACATTCCCGCCAAGCAAATGCTGGAGGACGCCCTGATCGACTACGAGGGCGCCGCCCTGCTGGTGAGCCACGACCGCTACTTCATCTCCCGGGTGGCCAATCGGATCGTGGAAATCCGCGATGGCCAGCTGGTGCTCTACCGGGGCGACTACGCCTACTACCTGGGCAAGAAAGAGGAAGAGGCCGAACTGGCACGCCAGGAGGCCGAAGCCCAGCGCAAGGCAGCCAAACAGGCCACCAACAAAGCCAAGCAGGCCTCCCGCAAACTTCAGGCCAAAGCGAGCTGAAGGGATCCCGCCGCCGGCGCAACACACCCGGAGCAACACACAACTTCACGGTCCATTAGGCAGGAAGACTCATTTCAGTGGTGCCCCTGGTTTGGTGTGCATAGGCTGACAAGACGTCGCTGCTGGTGGAGATCATGGGAATGGGACACATGGGAATGGGAAACCTGGGAACCGGACACCTGGGAACCGGAAACCTGAGCGGAGCCCCCCTGGCTGGTGGCGGCTTCGGCATGGAACACGCCGGAATGACCGCTCAGAGCGAGGCCTTCAACGGCGGCGATGCGTTGGAGGTGTACTTCGAGTGCATCACCACCTGCTCCCTGGACGACGGCGCCTGCGTGACCCGCTGCGTGGAACAGCTGCGCGAGCAACCCTGAACTCCGCGGGTCACCCCAAACGAACGACAGCAAATGCGCACAGAGACGGCGCCCTGTTGCAACCGCTACGCACGCAACTGAAACACTTTGTAGCGTTGGGGCATCCAACAGCTCCCAGCGGTGCGTGCCATGTCCGAACCACTCGCCCTCAGCCTCGGCCAGCAATTTGAGCTGGAGCGGATGAACAGGGCCATCGAGGCCACCGCCGATCCCCAAACCTTGCAAGGCATCGCCAAACAGCTCCTGCAGGCCTGGCACAGCCAAAAGGCCGCCACTCAGTGGGTCATGCGCCAACAACTCGGCGCACCATCCCAGATTGCTCCAGGCCTCGCCCACCAGTGGGGGCAAGAGGCCTAGGGCGCGACGCCCAACTGGGCTGGCACAACCGTGATCTGAAGCACCCGTCCGGCCCGGTTCACGCTCAGGAGCAAACTACCCCCCACCCCAGCCCGCTCCACAGCTGCCACCATCTGGGATGGGTTGGCCATGGCTTGTCCGCCCACCGCCACGATCACATCGCCCTGCTGCAGGCCACCCCGGGCCGCCGGGCTACCCGACTGCACGGACATCACGCGCACCCCCTGACTCAGGCCAGAGCCATCACCGGGCTTGACCGCGTCGAGGCCCACGCCGATCACGGGATGGCTGGCACGACCGGTGGCCACCAGCTGACGGGCAATCTCCCTAGCCCTGTTGATGGGAATCGCGAACCCCAATCCAGCCCCCGGACCGGTGCGGACCAGGGTGTTGATGCCGATCACCTCGCCTTCAGCGTTGAGCAAGGGGCCGCCGGAATTGCCAGGGTTGATAGCCGCATCCGTCTGAATCAGGTCCAGCCGCTTGTCGGTGATGCCGAGCTTGCTGGCGTTGCGGTTGAGGTTGCTGATGATCCCCATCGTTACGGTGTTGTCGAGCCCGAAGGGATTGCCCACGGCAATGGCCCATTCGCCCACCTGCAGCGTGTCGGAATTACCCAGGGGTGCCACCGGCCAGGGGCCGACGCCGGCCAGCTTGACCACCGCCAAGTCGGTGAGGCGATCCAATCCCACCACCGTGCCCTGCAGGCGGCGGCCGTCCTGCATCCCCACGGTCACCCGGTCGCTCTTTTCCACCACATGGGCATTGGTGAGCAGCAGGCCATCAGCCTGGTAAATGAAGCCGCTGCCGGTGCCGCGCTCGGTGCGTTGCGAAGGCTGCTGCAGCTGGGGCATGCCGAAGAATTGGCGGAACAGGGGGTCGTTGAGCAGACCCCGCGGCAACCCGCCACCAGCCCCGGGCACCACCACGGTGCGTTCGGTGTCGATGGTGACCACGGCTGGCCCCGCCCGGCGCACGGCCGCCGCCACAAACGACTGACGGGCCAGGCTCGGCGCGACAACCCCCTGGGCCCGCGCGGCACCGGCACCCAGGCCGGATCCAAACCCACCAGCCCCTCCTCCCGCCGACACCAGCAGCCCAGCGGCCACCAGCCCGGAACACAGCCAAGGACAGGTGCGCAAACCAGCCATCACCGCTGCTTGAGAACTGTCGAAACCCTAAGCAGATCCACCCAACCCGCCAGGGGGTGATCCCCCACCAGACGCGCCAAAACCCCTACTGTTAGTAAACATTTCCATCAATCCATGGACACGGGACGGCTCCTGCTTGCATTCCTGGCGTTTGGCGCAGCCTGCACCACTCTGTGGGCCTGGATGTTGGCCAACACCACCAGCACAGATCAGGCAATGATGGGGATGCGACACGACTCCCCTGATTTGCGGCCAACCTCCCGGCCATGAACGCCTTGATCTCCCAGCTCTTTCCGCTTCTGTATGGCGCCTGTTTCCTGGTCCTGCTCTGGCAGGCGTTCAAGGTGATGGGCCAGGGCTTTCGGGCCGTTCCGCGCCCCGGTGATCGCGATGCGGCCGGCAGCAGCACCACCACAACGGCAACCGCCAGCGACCCAGCCCAGACGCCCCGGTCCAACAACGACCGCACCGGGCGGCTCACCATCCACCCTGAACTGCTGGATGCTGACGGCCAGCTCACCCAGGAAGACCTGCTCACCGTGCGCTTCAGTGGCGACAACGAACAGCCGGCTTACCCCGGTGACCCCAGCTGAATAGGCTCACCGTTGAGCACGTGCTTTTCAGCGGAGACAGACGGTGGATCAACGGACCCGAATCGTGGCTGCAGTGCTGCGCAATCTCAAGCTGCCGCCGCGCTTCCGCCTCAAGCTGATCAAGGAGGATCCGATCCGGCTCGAACTGAGCATCACCCCTGCCTACGGCAAAGATCCGATCCTGGTGGGCCTGGTTGAATCCCAGGATTTGGTGGCGCGGCGCGACCGCGAAGGCCGCATCCCCCGCGACCTGCAGGGCACCTGGGACTGGACCGTACGCCACGGCAAGGTGAGCACGGGCGGCTGGAACCCTTACCTCAAAGAAGCCCTCCAGACCATGTTTGAAACCGGCCTACCGGCGATTGTGTACGAAGAGCTCACCGGCGAGGCCTACCACCCGGTCGATGGCGTTCGCCACGTGCGCTGAGGCCGCCACGCCGGCGCCCCTGCCCATCGATGGCCTGCTGGCGCCCCTGCTGGAAGCTTGCTCCCCGGGGGCAACGGTGTTGCTTCAGGCCCCGCCGGGCGCCGGCAAAACCACCCGGGTCCCCCTGGCCCTGATGACAGGGCTGAGCGCAGAGTCCTCCACGGGCGCCCCCGCGCTTTCACGGATCTGGATGCTGGAGCCCCGCCGCCTCGCCGCCAAGGCAGCAGCCGAGCGGCTGGCGGCCGAACTGGGCGAAGCGGTGGGGGAACGGGTGGGCTACAGCGTGCGGCTGGAATCCCGCACATCGGAGGCCACCCGCCTGGAAGTGCTCACCGACGGCCTGTTCCTACGCCGGTTGCAGCGCGAACCCGCTCTCGAGGGGGTGGACTGCCTGATCTTCGACGAGTTCCACGAGCGCGGCGCCGACACCGACCTGGCCCTGGCCCTGGTGCGCCAGGTGAGGGAGCTGCTGCGGCCGGATCTGCGGCTGGTGGTGATGTCGGCCACCCTCAACCTCGCCCCCCTGGCCGCGCAACTGCCGGAGGCCACCGTGCTCAGCAGCGAGGGACGCAGTCATCCGGTCGCGATCAGCCACCAGCCTCCGCGACCGGGCGAGCGGCTGGAGCAGCAGGTGGTGCGGGGGCTGGAGCAGCACTGGCTCGACCAGCGGGGCGATGGCGAAACGGTGCTGGTGTTCCTGCCTGGACTGCGCGAGATCGAAGCCTGCAGCCGGGCGATCTGCTCCACCGCTTGGGGCGGGGAGATCGACTGCGTTCCCCTACACGGAAACCTGCCCCTGGCCGCCCAGAGTCGCGCGATCGGGCCGGCCCGCCAACCAGCCGGCAAGGTGGTGCTGGCGACCTCCATCGCCGAGAGCTCCCTTACCCTCGCGGGCGTCACCCTGGTGATCGACAGCGGCCTGAGTCGCCGCACCCGCTTCGATCCCGGCAGTGGCCTCGACGGATTGGTGACCGTGCCCGCTAGCCGGGCCAGCGCCGAGCAACGGGCCGGCCGGGCCGGCCGCCTCGGCCCCGGCCGCTGCCTGCGCCTGTGGTCGCCCGCCGAACAGCAACGGCGCCCCGCCTACGACCCGCCGGAGTTGCTGGAGGTCGATCCCCTGCCCTTGGCTCTGCAACTGGCCCAATGGGGCGATCCCCTGGGGGCAGACCTGGCCTGGCTCGACCCGCCCGCTCCGGCCCCCCTGCAAGAGGCCCGCCAGCGCCTGGAGCAGCTCGGCGCCCTCGACGCGCAAGGACGACTGAACGTCCATGGTCAGCGGCTGGCCCAGCTGGGATTGCACCCGCGCCTGGCCCAGCTGCTGCTGCTGGGCGTATCCCTGGGGCAACTCGATCTGGCCTGCGCCCTGGCGGTGCTGCTGAGCGAGCGCGATCCCCTGACACGCCAGGAAGCCGGCAGTGATCTGCTGCGCCGCCTCGACTGGCTGGAACAAGCGGGTGCCCCCGATGGGCCACGGCGACGCCTGCGCCAGCTGCAGGCCCAGCTGCGCCGCCAGGTGCACCAGCTGCCCTCCCAGCAGAGGGAGCCACCCCAGACCGCCGGCGCAACCACTGCAACCACTGCACCCACTGCAACAACCGCAAGCCCCGCAACAACCGTGGCCCAACTGGTGGCCGCGGCCTTTCCCGAACGGCTGGCCCTGGCCCGCCCCGGGCAAGCCGGCCGGTTTCTGCTCAGCGGCGGCCGCGGCGCCGTGCTTCACCCTGACGATCCCCTCGTGGCCTGCGCCGCATTGGCGATCGCCCAGCTGGATGGCCAGGGCCAGGATGCACGCATTCAACTGGCCGTGCCCCTCGTTCCCGAGCAGCTGCGCGCGCTGGCCGAGCAGCCTGGCAGCCAGGGAACCACTGTGCTGGAGGCGCGCTGGGATGGGGAGAGCCAGCGGGTGCGCTGCGAACGCAGCCTGCGCCTCGGAGCCCTGGTGCTGGAGCGCCACCCGTGGGCGGAGGCCGAACCCGAGCGCATCCGCAGCGCTCTGCTCGACGGGCTCCGGCAGCTGGGATTGCAGGTGCTGCCGTGGGACCGCACCAGCCGCCAGTTGCAGCAGCGCCTCACCCTGGCCCACCAGCAGCTGGGCGATCCTTGGCCCGACCGGAGCCCACAGCGGCTGCTGGACGACCTGGAGCACTGGCTGGGCCCCCATCTGCTGGGGCTGCGCAGCCGCGACGAGCTTCAGGGCCTGCCCCTGGCGGAAGCCCTCTGGGGCGACTGCCCCTGGAGTCTGCGCCCGGAGCTTGAGCGGCTGCTACCGCCCGCTCTGCCGGTGCCCTCCGGCCGCACGGTGAGCCTCGACTACAGCAGCGGCCAGCCGGTGCTGGCAGTGAAGCTGCAGGAGCTGTTCGGCGCCAGCGCCAACCCCACGGTGCTCGACGGCCGCCTGCCGGTGACGGTGCACCTGCTCACTCCGGCGGGCAGGTCCGCGGCCATCACCCAAGACCTGGCCGGCTTCTGGCAACACGGCTATTCGGAGGTGCGCAAGGAGCTGCGGGGGCGCTACCCCAAGCACCCCTGGCCAGAGGATCCACGCCAGGCCCAGGCCACCGCACTCACCAAGGCACGCCTCCAGGAGCGCAACCGTTAGCCCTGGGGCAGCAAATGGCCAAATCCAAAGTGGTGCAAGCCTTCGCAGATCCCCTCACACCCCGGGGAGCGGGCCACGTAAGTGCGCAGCAAACGGTGGGCCTCCGCCCGCAACGCCGGCTCGGCATTGCCCACCATCACCCCGGCCAGACCCGTTTCAAACATGGCCAGGTCGTTGAGGGTGTCGCCCGCGGTGACCACCAGGGCTGGATCAATCTCCAGGGCGTGCACCAGGGCCTGCAACGTGCTGCCCTTGTTGACTCCGGCAGGGAGTACATCGAGGTAGCGGTTGTCGGAGAGCAGGCAATCGACACCGTGGGCCTCCAGCTCCACGATCAGGCCGTGGTCAAAGGATTCCGGGTCGTAGTAGTAGGCGAGTCTCCGCTGGCTGCTGATCGGCTGGGCGGAGACCCCCGCAGCCCCGGCCATCACCGCCAGCACACGGTCGGACTTGCCCTGCCAACGGGCCTCGATCGGATCCACCGCCAGGGGCAGCGGCTCCAGGCTCGCTCCGCAGGCCACAGTGCAGCCCACGTCGCCGATCACAAGGTGCGGCGCCCGTAGGCCCACGTGCTCGTCCTCCGCCAGCAACCGGGCGACGGAGCCCAGGTCGCGGCCCGTGCAGAACACATGCAGCACCCGGGCACGCTGCTGTGCCAACCAGGCGTAGAAGCGGCGGCGCTCCGCTAGCGATCCGCCCAGCAGGGTGCCATCCAGGTCGGTGACGAGCACCAGCTCAGGCCGCTCCGGCAAGGGTGCCGACAACTGGGCCTGCAAGCGCTGGCGCAGGGACGGGCCGGTGAATGGGCGCAGGGAGGTGATGAGGGAAACCGCTGACCGCCCCTGCCTAAGGGAGGCACCCAGAGCTGTCAAGCCGGAATCAAGAGTGGCTGGTCCAAACTGATCCCTTCCGGCTCTGCCAGTTTGGCCCGTTTCTACGTCAACAACCGCCGTGATGGCTCGCGGCTGCTGAGCAGCGCCCTGATGATCTGTGGGGCAGGGCTGATCAGGATCGACCATCCCATCGGCCAGGCGGTGGCCCTGATCGCCGGATTGGTGAGCCTCTACTGGTGGAGCTGCTACCGCCAGCTGCAGCAATGACGAGCGCAGGGGCGAGTGCCGCCATCCCTCGCTACAGCGTGGCAGAGCTGAATGGGGCCGTCGCCAGCCTGCTGGAGCGTGGCTTTGCGCCCCGCTTCCTGCTCGATGCCACCGTCGGCCGCCCCCAGATCAAGAAAGGCCATCTGTGGATGACGCTGGTCGACGACCAGGCCTCGATCTCCGCGGTGGTCTGGGCCTCCCAACTGGGCAAGCTCAGCTTTCTTCCCGAAGACGGCGACGGCGTCGTGGTGGTGGGCAAGCTCAACTTCTGGAGCAGCCGGGCCAGCCTGTGCGTCCAGGCCCTCGACATCCGGCCCAGCCTCAGCAGCGTGCTGCGGCAGTTTGAGCAGGTGCGCGAACGGCTGACGGCCGAAGGCCTGCTGGATCCGGCCCGCAAAAGGTCCCTCCCCCCCTTCCCGCGCCGCATTGCCCTGCTCACCAGCCGCCCCAGCTCGGCCCTTGCCGACATGCTGCGCACCGCGCGGGAACGCTGGCCCGCCACCGGGCTGCTGGTGGTGCCGATTCCCGTGCAGGGCCCGGTTCAAGACGAGATCTGCCGTGTTCTGCAGCAGCTGGGGCGCCAGGCGGAGGCCCTTGGGGTGGAGGCGGTGGTGATCGGCCGCGGTGGCGGCAGCCGCGAAGATCTAGCGGTGTTCGACAACGAAGAGGTCGCCCGCTGCCTGGCAGCCTGCCCGGTGCCCGTGGTGAGCGGCATTGGCCACGAAGATGACACCACCATCGCCGACCTCGTGGCTGACCTGCGGGCCGCCACCCCCACCGCCGCGCTCGTAGCCCTGCTGCCCGATCGCCACGCCACGCTCCAGGGGTTGCGGCAGCAGGCGCGCCATCTGCGTCAGCTGGTTCAGTGGCGGCTCCAGGCAGAAGGGCAACGCTTAGGGCGAGAGCGGGAGCGCCTGCTGGGGCTTCACCCCCGCGGGCTGCTGGCATCGAGACGCCAGCACCTGCTGCAGGCACAGCAGCTGTTGCAGGCACTCTCACCCGAGCACCAGCTGGCCCGCGGCTTCAGCCTGCTCCGTACCCCCGACGGCAGCCTGGTGCGGTCGATCCATCAGCTGCAGGGGGGAAGCCCCGTGGTTTTGCAGCTTCGGGATGGCCTCGCCGATGCCGTGGTGCGCGACATTCAGGCTGAGGCCCAGCCAAACCCGTCACGTTGAACCATGCCCAAGGCGAAACCTCGACAAACAACCAGCACCAGAGGGGATGACGCGGCTGCCAAGGCCGCCGCTGATCTCACCTACAACGAAGCACAAACAGCTCTGCAACTCACCCTGGCCGCCCTCCAAGCCAATGACCTTGACGTGGAAGAGATGACCGGCCTGTATCGGCGCGCGCGGGCCTACATCGAGCGCTGTGAAACCGTGCTCGGAAGCGTGGAACAGGAGCTGTTGCTGTGGGATGACAGCAGCGAGGCAGCCGGGCCGATGCCTGAATCCCCCTGAGGTCTCAATCCCCTTGATGCCCAAATCCCTCTGCACCCTGCAAACACGATGGCCCCCTCAACCGAACTGACATCCGACACCGCCACCCAACTGGGCAGCGGCCCCCGAGCCGTGAAATGGCTCTATCTCGCCCTGGCGATCGCAGGAGCGATCCTGCCCTGGCTGTCCAACCTTGCGTTCATCCGCGAATACGGCGGAAGCTTTGACCTGGGACTGTTCGTGCAACTGGCCAATGCCAATGCCGCGGCGAGTTCGCTATCGCGCGATCTGGCCATCGGGGCGACCGCCGTGGTGATCTGGATGGTGCAGGAAAGCCGCCGCCTGCAGATGCGCGGGCTGGCTTGGGTGCTGTTGAGCTGCGTCACGTTGGCCTTTGCCTGCGGAGCGCCACTGTTTTTGTATCTCAGGGAACGCCGCCTTGAGGAACTTGCCCGCACGTGAAGTGTGATGAGGCTTAGCGCCATGGCGCCTGCGGCCCATGGTTGCTGCTCAGTCAGCTGTCCTCCACCACCTCCACATCGATGGTGACGTTGCTGACATCCAGTTGGTCAACGGGGGATTCGGAATCGGTGCCATCGCCGAATTGGGTGCCACAAGCAGGGCAGGTGTCGGTGGCCATGCTGGTGAACCCGCAGGTCGAACAGGTGCGCAGTCGCCGCTGGATCACCTGCCAAGCCACGAACCCAGCAGCGCCAAGCAGCAACGGCAACAACAGCACAGCGAGGGTGATGCCGCCCACAAGGTCGAGCACGAAACGCCCGAGGGGCCCAGGCGCCAACAACAGCAGAGCAACCAACAACAACCAGATCCAGGTGTTCGAGCGCTGCATCGCCGCTTGTCCAGGCCGTCAGGAGAAGCCCATCCTGGCGCGGCCAGGCCGATCGAGAACGACGCAGAGGCATTGGCCGTAGTAGAGAATCACGCCCACCAACCAGACCCAGAGACTCAGCACCAACACGCCGCCAACCAATCCATAGGCCTGAAACCGGACACCCAGGGTGACCAAGACACGGCCCAGCACCAGGTTCAGAAACGTGAGCGAAACCCCGATCAGCGCAGCGCCCGGTAGCAGGGGTTGCCAGGGAATCCGACGCGATGGCAGCACCCAAAGCAACAGCAGCGAGGCTGCAATACCGAGGCACAGGGAAATGATCAAATCCACACCCCAGGACACGGGCTGTTGGATGCCGCGAGCCCAGGGCCAAATGGCCAGTAGTCCGTCGCGCAGTCCGGAGGAGCCCAGCAATCGCATATTGGTGAATGCTTGATCCACGACGATCAGCAGGGCAAACAACGACACCAGCCCAAAGGCCTTGATCCGCAACTGCAGATAGCGGCGCACCAAGGCCGTCCACGGCAACCCCTCAAATCCAACGGGGCGATCCCACCAGAGGCGATCCGCTCCCCGCTGCAGCGTGAGATAGGCATTGCTGGCAGTTAACACAAGCACCACCACACCCAACAGACCAGCACCTAGGCCTTGTCGCAAAAAAGCCGATAACGTCGCCGAAAACACCGGGATCGCTGTACTAGGCAGCGCATCCGAAACGATGTTGAGCAAGCGCTCAACCAAACCTTCATCACTGCCCAACAACTTCGCCGCCAGCGATAAGGCGATCAGCAGGATGGGAAAGACTGATTGCAGACTGTGATAAGCAAAGGCGGCGCTTAGATCGACACAATCCATCCGCAACCAAAGCCGATAAGCCAGCCAGAACGCTCGAAATCGGCGGATTTTGCACATCAGCCGGAGTCGACGAGCGGGATGCAGCAATGGAAACCACACCTTGGATTCACGGCATCGATGGTTGGAGAGTAGCGCCCAACAAAAAAGCCACCCCTGAGGGTGGCCTTTTGCTTTCAAAATGATCAGCTCATGTCAGGCAACCCAGAAGGCAGCCAAAGCTGATCATCCAGAAGATGGAATGAAGTTTTTACCTGGCAT
>JBIPLV010000028.1:0-20084 GCA_044369475.1 Cyanobium sp.
CCCTCCGTCTCCGGCAAGCGCCACACCTACCTGGTGAACGTGGAGCGCTATCTCAGGACGCTGCGCTGAAGCCCTGGAAGCCAGGCGGCAGTCGGAGGCATGATGAGGGGCATTCAGCTCACAGATCTGAGATGGCTCGGCATAAACGCCTCGGAGCTCTCGCTATAGCCACCTTTGCAGCTCTAGGGACCTGGACGCCAGCCCTGGCTCAGTCCAACGCCAAGGGCACCGACGCCCCCAAGCCCGCTCCAGGCGAGGTGATTGAACGGGAGTCCGATCTGGACTGGAAGAACCCAAGAGCAGGGGGAATCGAGTGGTCCAAACTGATCAAGGTAACCTCGAAGCTATCGGGCAGCTCTTATTACGTTGTTCTTGATCGTGACTACAAGAAAGACGGAAACAACGGTCTGACTGAGGGGATGATCACCCGCTGGAGCAGCGACTCAGTCACCGGCTACGAGTACATGCATGGAGGCTGTGGCTTCTGGACCTGCACCGGCGGATCGGACTTCCGCGAATTTTCTGGAACGGTCGAACTCTTCTATGCAGGCGAATCGTTCCTGCTCTACGGCAACGATGGCGAATATTCCCTGCCGCAGAAATTCATTGACGCCGTCATCGCAGGCAAAGGCGATCAACCGCTCTCGATCAAGCTTTCCAAAGGCCGGCGCTCCAGCGTGGTGTTTCCGATTGGCAAGGAAACCCTTCAATCACTATCAAGACTCTTCCAGATGGAGACCAAGAGCTGGACAAAACCTCAGCTCTCCATCGCTGTTGGACGTGCAAGCAAATCAAATCTCGCCGCTGAGGACCTGATTCCCCGCGTCATCCCATCTGTTGTCTCCATCAGAAGCGACAAGGCCCTTGGCAGTGGCTTTGTCTTCTCGCCTGACGGCCTGATCATGACCAACAGGCATGTCATCGCCGGCAGCGGCGTGGGCAAGTATCAGGTCACTGCCGACAACGGTGCCAAGACAGAAGCCGTCCTTGTCTATGTGGACAAGAAGCTCGACTTTGCCCTGCTGAAGACCGATTCCAGGATCTCGGCACCACCGATTCCCGTCTGCTACATGGCCTATCCGAAGGCCGGTCAGGATGTGATTGCCATTGGATCTCCAGACGGAATCGCTGGAACAGTCACCAAAGGCGTGGTGAGTGCAGTCCGTAAACCTGTTGATCAACTCAAGGGACTTGCGCCCGAAAACGTCCTGTTGATTCAGCACGATGCTGCGATCAGCCCCGGCAACAGTGGCGGCCCATTGGTGAACGCCCGCGGGGAGCTGCTCGGGGTCAACACCTATGGAATAGCGGGCTCTGATCGCTTAAATCAGAACATCAACTTTGCCATTTCGATCATCGACATCCTCAAGGCACTGGAACTGCGGGCACCGGCAACAGTGAAGGGAGCTCCACTCACGGCCTGCGGGAACCTCAGCAGCTGAATCAGGACGCTGCCCTGAGAACGGCCTGGAGCGACTCCATCTCGTGGGCGTCAAACCAGCGCTGGTAGACGCTGCTGTGCACTGCAAGGCTGTGGCCCATCGACTTGGCCGCCAGCGAGGGGGAGATCTTCGGGTTGTGAATCGCCCGCACCGCCCAGGCGTGGCGCAGGTCGTAGGGCTGGAACTCTGCTCCAGCCCGGCGGAATGCCTGCCCCATCAGTGCACCCACATCACGATGGCTTCGCTCCGGATTGAACCCCGGCAGCCGCTTGTTGTGCAGGGACCAACGCTCGATCCATTCGGGGGGCAGAGCCAGCGACTGGCGGGCCCCGGTCTTGCCATCGGCAATGCGCAGCAGTCCGGACGGTTGCACCTCAGCGAACAGCAGCGCTTCATGGGGCCGGCAGCCGTACACAGCGGCAACCGCAACCGGCCACTGCCACGCGGCTGAGAGTCGATCGATCAAGGCTTCGATCGCCTCATCCTTGGGCAGATCACGGGGCGCCTGGCTGCGGGACGCGCTGTAACCCTTGCCAAGTTCCCGCAGTTGGGACACCAGTGCATCGGGCCAATCGAGCGCACGGGCAACGGTGGCCGCGGCCTGGGATGACCGCCGTCGTGAGCGGCTGCCGGATGGCGTTGCTTCCACCAAAGCCACCAGGTGCTCAGGCAACAGAGGGCCGATGTCCAGCAGCGGCGCCAAGGGAGCGTCGTAATCCACCTTCCAGCTGTCGTCCGCTGAGGGGCCTCTGCGGCGTTGCTTTCTCCACCACTGATGGGTGATCCGGATGGCCTGCCGGCCGCTGATCCCCTCAGGCTGGTCTGGAACGGCCGCCGGCTTCCTCTGACGCCCTCTGGGCATCCAGGGAGCCCAATCGAATGCCTCCAGCCCGAGGCGATGGCGCTCCAGTGCATTGCCCAGCTGCTCAGCCAGCTGCAGCGACTCCGTGGCCTGATCCGGGTAGGCAAGACCGGTGCTGATGCGGTGCTGCCTGGGCTCAGAGCCGGGCGGGTCTGTCGGCCGCGGCGGCATGGTCGCCCGCAGGCGCACCCGACCACCCGCCACATCGAGGGTGACCCCGTGACCTTTCAGCTTCAGAGCAGCGTTCTGGCGGGCCAGCCAGGGGTCGGAGGGGGGCACCGGATTTGCCTAACCATTTGCCTAATCGTGGTCGATCCGGGCCGATTTGCCTAGTTTTTTGCCTAACGCCAAAGCCTCGTGGAAGCGGCTTTTTCGGCCCTTGCTTCCCTGAAAACCCTTGCCGCAAGTGGGCTTTTGAAGCACGGGGCTGGCGGGACTCGAACCCACGACCTACGGTTTAGGAAACCGTCGCTCTATCCGGCTGAGCTACAGCCCCCCAGCGGAACGGGCCCGCCAGGGTCATTATCGGCCACCGGCGATGATGGACCTCGAAAGCAGGCGAGGTGATCGCGATCAGGGCTCGGGCAACGCGTGGGAAGCGTCTTCGGATGCCTTTTACGAGCAGCCCTGGCGCCTGGTTGAGGAAAGTCCGGGCTCCCCAATGGCCAGGCTTGCTGGGTAACGCCCAGTGCGGGTGACCGTGAGGACAGTGCCACAGAAACACACCGCCGATGGCAGGGGGCTTGCCCCCTGAACAGGCAAGGGTGCAAAGGTGCGGTAAGAGCGCACCAGCAGCATCGAGAGATGCTGGCTCGGTAAACCCCGGCTGGGAGCAAGGCCCAGGGACAACGGTTGGCCATGACACCCGTCCCGCTTCAAATGCGCCGCTCGAGGCCGCCGGCAACGGCGGTCCCAGACAGATGATCACCCCCCGCCCCTGGCCTCCGGGCTTGCGGATGGGAGAACAGAACCCGGCTTACGTCCTGCTTTCACCCTTTGCTCCAGCCAACGATGCGCTTCAGCCATGAGACCCGAACGCCACCAGCACCTGGTTGCCTTCCTGCGGTCCCTGGGCCTGGAGCCCGGCAACCGCAATCTGGCCCCCATTGAGGAGGCCCTGACCCACACGTCCGCGGGCCGGGCCGTCAACCACGAGCGGCTGGAGTTTCTGGGCGATGCCGTGCTGCGCCTAGCGGCCGCCGAATTCCTGCAACGGCACTACCCAAGCCTGCGCGTCGGGCGCTGCTCGGCCCTACGGGCTCAGCTGGTGAGCGACCGCTGGCTGGCCGAACTGGGCGCGTGCTGCGGCATCGAAGCCGTGCTGCACCTGGGCCCGATGGCCCACGGCGACCGGGCCGGGCGGGCCACCGTGCGGGCCGAATGCTGTGAGGCCCTGCTGGGCGGGCTCTATGAGGTCTGGGGTGCCGGCCAAGGCGGCCTGGAGCCGGTGCACCGCTGGCTCACCCCCCACTGGCAGCGCAGCAGCACCGAACTGCTGGCCGACCCCGACCGCCACAACTGGAAATCAGCCCTGCAGGAATGGACCCAAGCCGCTGGGCTGGGCCTGCCCCACTACACCTGCGAAGAGTGCAGCCAACTCCACGCCGACCCGCGACGCTTTCGCTGCACGGTGACGGTCGGCAGCCAGGGGGGGGCAGAACGAGGGGGGCAGGAAGGCTGGGGCCGCACGCGGCGCAGCGCCGAACAGGAAGCGGCCCGGGCCGCCCTGGCGGTGCTCAAGCCTGCTCGAGGATCTTGAGCGGCATGGTGACCAGCTTGTCCCAGTTGCCCCCCTCAAACAGCACGGCAGCCTGCGAACCGCTAATGCGCTGGACGAAGCCCCGGTAGCCGTTGTAAATCGAGCGGCCGTCGCGCACCACCACGGTGGAGCCCGGCAGGATCGGCAGCAGGTCGGCCATGGTTCAGGCGCGGCGTCGGTTCATTATCGGGGGGAGCAGCACTGACGAGGGGACCAAACCGGAATGGCCGATCCAACCAACGCCAACGGTCCCGGCGACACCCTCCCGGATGAGCTCATGGTGGTGGGCAAGATCGTGGCCGCTCAGGGGCTGAAAGGGGAACTGCGGATCCTGCCCCTCAGCGATTTCCCCGAACGCTTCACCCGGGCCGGACAACGCTGGCTGCAGCGACACGACGAGGCGCCGCGGCTAGTAGAGCTGCGCGGTGGCCGGCAGCTGCCAGGCAAGGGGCTGTTTGTGGTGCGGCTGGCCGATGTCGACAGCCGCGAGGCGGCCGAAGCCATGGTGGGCGAGCAGCTGCTGGTGCGCGCCAGCGACCGGCCCAAGCTGGCCCGGGGTGAATTCCATCTGCTCGATCTGGTGGGCACAGACGTGCGGCTGCTGGAGACAGGTGAGGTGATCGGACGGGTCTGCGACCTGATCCACGCCGGCAATGACCTGCTGGAGGTGGAGCAGGACAGCCCGAGCGGTGCGCGTCGGATTCTGATTCCGTTTGTGAAGGCGATCGTGCCCGAAGTGCACCTGGGCGAAGGCTGGGTTGGCATCACCCCGCCGCCGGGGCTGCTGGAGCTAGGGATGGCCCAGGACAAAGACGGAGCCGCGCCGGACTGACCCCTTATCGAGCCTCGCGCAACGCCTCTACGGGCAAAGCGCCGCCTGGGCTGCTGGAATAGCCGCAGGACTGGCTTCCACCCCCACGCGATGACACCTCTTGTACCGGTGATCCTGTGCGGCGGCACCGGCACGCGGCTGTGGCCGCTCTCGCGGGCCAGCTACCCCAAGCAATATTGGCCTCTGGCGGGGAATGGTGAGGAGACCCTGCTGCAGCAAACCCAGCAGCGCCTGGAAGGCCTGGCCGGGCTGGCGCCGCCGCTGCTGATCTGCAACGAGGACCACCGCTTCATCGTGGCCGAGCAGATGCGCCAGATCGGCGTGGAGCCCGCCGGGATTCTGCTGGAGCCGATCGGCCGCAACACCGCCCCAGCCGTGGCGGTGGCGGCGCTACAAGCCACGGCCCAGGCCGACGATCCGCTGCTGCTGGTGCTGGCGGCCGACCACGTGATCAGGGATGCGGCGGCCTTCCAGGCCGCGATCGCGGCAGGCACGGCAGCGGCGGAAGCCGGCCAACTGGTGACCTTCGGGATCGTGCCGACCGCCCCGGAAACGGGCTATGGCTACATCGAGGCCGCGCAGTCGTTGGCGACTGCCAGCGCGCCGGTGCCGATCGCCCGCTTTGTTGAGAAGCCGGATCGGGCCACCGCCGAAGCGTTTTTAGCCACAGGCCGCTTCACCTGGAACAGCGGCATGTTCCTGTTCAAGGCCAGCGCCATCCTCGCGGAGCTGGAGCGGCTGGCCCCTGAGGTGGTGAGCGCCTGCCGGGCCGCCCTGGAGCAGGACAGCGCCGACCTCGATTTCCTACGGCTGGAGCGGGAGGCCTTTGCCGGCTGCCCCAACGTGGCCCTCGATGTGGCGGTAATGGAGAAGACCAACCGCGGCGCCGTGCTGCCGCTGGAGGCCGGCTGGAGCGATGTGGGCAGCTGGAGCGCCCTGTGGGAAACCGCCGACCAGGATGCCGAGGGCAACGTGCTGCGGGGCCGGGTGATCCACGAAGGCGCCCGCAACTGCTACCTGCGCAGCGAGCACCGGCTGGTGGTGGGTCTCGGCGTGGAGGATCTGGTGGTGGTGGAAACCGACGACGTCGTGCTGGTCGCCCACCGCAACCGGGCCCAGGACATCAAGGGAATCGTGGGACTGCTGGAGAAGGAGGGCGCGCCCGAGAGCAAGGCCCACCGCAAGATCTACCGGCCCTGGGGGTCCTACGACGGTGTCACCGAAGGCGAGCGCTGGCAGGTGAAGCGGATCGTGGTGAACCCTGGCGCCAGCCTGTCGCTGCAAATGCACCACCACCGCGCCGAGCACTGGATCGTGGTGGCCGGCTCAGCTCTGGTGGACAAAGACGGCCGCCAGGAACTCCTCAGCGAAAACCAGAGCACCTACATCCCCCTGGGGTGCCGTCACCGCCTCTCGAACCCCGGCAAAATCCCCGTCGAGATGATCGAAGTCCAGAGCGGCACTTACCTCGGCGAAGACGACATCGTGCGCTTCGAAGACCGGTATGGCCGCAGCGACAGCGTCGCCGCTACTCGACCGTAACGCTCTTGGCCAGGTTGCGGGGCTGATCCACATCCAGGCCCCGGTGGGCGGCGATGTGATAACTCAGCAACTGCATCGGAATCACCGTCAGCAGCGGACTGAGCAGCTCGTCCACGACCGGCACCGGCAGCAGCACATCAAACAACTCCGCATCGGGGCAGTCGGGCGCCACACCCACCAGCTGGGCATCGCGAGCCTTGGCCTCCTGGGCGTTGCTGAGCACCTTCTCGAACACCAGCCCGGGCACCGCGATCGACACCACCGGCACTTTGGCGTCGAGCAGGGCGATCGGGCCATGCTTCATCTCGCCGGCCGGGTAGCCCTCGGCGTGGATGTAGCTGATCTCCTTGAGCTTGAGCGCCCCCTCCAGGGCGATCGGGTAGTTGATCCCCCGCCCCAGGAAGATCACATCCTGGGTGCCCTCAAAGCGGTGGGCCAGGGCAGCGCAGCGCTGGTCGTGGTCGGCCACCAGGGCTTCGAGCTGCTGGGGCAGCTGCCGCAACGCGGCCACCAGGGCCTTGAGCTCCTCACGGCTCCGGCCCGAGCTGCCACCCCCCTGGCGCTGGCCCACCCGCCGTTCGGCAAAGGCCAGGGCCAGGCCGTAGAAAGCCAGCAGCTGCCCCAGAAACGTCTTGGTGGCCGCCACCCCCACCTCGATACCGGCGCCGATGTCAAGGATGTGGTCCACCATCCGTGCCAGGGAGCTTTCGGGGCGGTTGGTGATCCCCAGCAGCCGCGGCGCAAAAGCCGGATCGGCCACCAGCTGGCGCCGCTCCTGCTCCATCGCCAGAGCCGCCAACGTGTCGGCTGTTTCGCCCGATTGGGTGACGCCGATCGTGAGGGTGTGGGGCGTCAGCGGCGGCGGCGCGTAGCGGAATTCACTGGCGTAGAACACGCCCGTGGGAATGCCCGCTAGCTGCTCCAACAGGTAGGCCCCCACCTGGGCTGCATGGCGGCTGGTGCCGCAGGCCAGGATCTGGATCCGCTCCACCCCCTCCAGCACCTCCGCCGCCAGCGGCAGGGCCACCAAAGGAGTGGCCCCCCCGGCCACAGCCTCTGGCAGGTGGCGGGCCACCCACAGGGCCGCGGTTTCGGGCTGCTCGTGGATCTCCTTGAGCATGAAGTGACGGAAGCTGCGCTTGTCCGCCACGTGTTCGGTGCCGCTCAGCAGGCTGGGGCTGCGCTGCACCCGCTCCCCTGCAGCGTTGTAAAGCTCGATGCCCAGCGGGGTGAGCAGGGCCACCTCGCCGTCTTCCATGGGCAGGATCGTGCGGGTGAAGCCCGCCAGCGCCGGAGTGTCGCTGGCGCAGAGAAATTCCCCTTCCCCCAAGCCGATCAACAACGGCGCCGCCTTGCGGGCCACCACCAACGCCCCGGGGGCCTCGGCCCAGACCGCCGCCAGGGCATAGGCCCCCTGCAGCAGGGGCAGCACCTCTTGCAGTGCCTGCAGCAACAGGCTCCCGCTGGCCACCCGGCCACGCCCACCTTCCACGCCCACCTGCAGCCGCGCCAATTGACGGGCCAGCAGGTGGGGGATCACCTCCGTGTCCGTCTCGGAGCGGAACACCACGCCTTCCGCCTGGAGCTCATCCCGCAGGCTGCGGTAGTTCTCAATGATGCCGTTCTGCACCACCGCCAGCTGGCCGCTGCCATCGAGGTGAGGATGGGCGTTGCGCTCCTCCGGCTTGCCATGAGTGGCCCAGCGGGTGTGACCGATGCCGCAGTGCCCGGAGGCGCCCTGGGCCTCGAACCGCGCCGTGAGATTCACCAGCTTGCCCTCGGCCTTGAGGCAGTGCAGCCGGCCCGGCCCCAAATTGGCCTGGGCATCCACCGTGGCGATCCCGGCTGAGTCGTAGCCCCGGTATTCCAGCTGGCGCAGGCCCTCCAGCAGCTGGGGAGCCGCCTCCCGCGATCCGATCAGGGCAACGATGCCGCACATAGGCCAGGGCCAACTAGGGGCGCAAAAGGGGGCGCAACAAAAAAGCCCGGCAAAGGGCCGGGCTTGAGCTTATTGGCAGTGGCGCCGAGGCACCAAACTCAGTAGGAGAGACCCATCGAGCGGCTGGTTTCGTCACCCAGGTACACCCGAATGCTCAGGAAGTCGGTGGGGCAGGCGGTTTCGCAGCGCTTGCAACCGACGCAGTCTTCAGTGCGGGGCGACGACGCGATCTGACCGGCCTTGCAGCCGTCCCAGGGCACCATCTCGAGCACGTCGAGGGGGCAGGCGCGCACGCACTGGGTGCAGCCGATGCAGGTGTCGTAGATCTTGACGGCGTGGGACATTGGGCCTCGATGGGGAGGTGGCCGATAACAAACGGCGTGGTGCCCAACGTACCCAAAGCTTTTGAGCCCGCAGCCGAGCCTGCGACAGCCCGTCACCCTTGTTCATACGCCGCGGGGCGACCCGCAGGGCGACCCGTAGAGTGCGTCGACTCTCACAGCGGCCATGTCCCAGGAAGCGATCTTCGAGAAAGTGCGCTCGATCGTTGCCGAGCAGCTCAGTGTGGATGCCGGGGAGGTCAAGCCCGAATCCAACTTCCAGAACGATCTCGGCGCTGACTCCCTCGACACCGTCGAGCTGGTGATGGCCCTCGAAGAGGCCTTCGACATCGAAATTCCTGACGAAGCTGCCGAAGGCATCACCACCGTGGGTGACGCCGTCAAGTTCATCCAGGACAAGCAGGCCTGAGCCACTCCATGGTGCAGGGTCTCCAGCGCGTCGTCGTCACCGGGCTCGGCGCGGTCACACCGATTGGCAACGACGTTTCCAGTTACTGGGAAGGGTTGCGTTCGGCGCGCAATGGCGTGGCGGGGATCACCCTGTTTGACGCCAGTCGCCATGCCTGCCGGTTTGCGGCCGAAGTGAAACACTTCGATCCCTCCGGCTGGCTGGAGCCGAAGGAATCCAAGCGCTGGGATCGCTTCTGCCAGTTTGGGGTGGTGGCGGCCAAGCAGGCCGTTGCCCATGCGGGCCTCACCATCGATGAATCCAACCAACATCGGGTTGGCACCGCCATCGGCTCCGGCGTCGGCGGACTGCTGATGATGGAAACCCAGGCCCAGGTGCTCAACGCTCGCGGTCCGGATCGGGTCAGCCCGTTCTGCGTGCCGATGATGATTCCGAACATGGCCGCGGGCCTCACGGCGATCGCCCTGGGGGCCAAGGGACCGAGCACCGCGGTGGCCACCGCCTGCGCCGCCGGCTCCAATGCCATCGGCGATGCCTACCGCCTAATCCAGCTCGGCCTGGCCGACGTGATGGTGGCCGGTGGGGCTGAATCCGCCATCACCCCCCTGGGGGTGGCCGGGTTTGCCAGCGCCAAGGCCCTGTCGTTCCGCAACGACGATCCCGCCACAGCCAGCCGTCCCTTCGACGCGGAGCGCAACGGCTTCGTGATCGGCGAAGGGGCTGGGGTGCTGGTGCTTGAGAGCCTCGAGCACGCCCAAGCGCGCGGCGCCCAGATCCTGGCCGAAGTGGTGGGCTATGGCATGACCTGCGACGCCCACCACATCACCTCGCCCTCCCCGGGCGGCGTTGGTGGCGCCGAGGCCATGCGCCTGGCCCTGCGGGATGCCCAACTGGAGCCCGAAGCGGTCGACTACGTCAATGCCCATGGCACCAGCACCCAGGCCAACGACAGCAACGAGACCTCGGCGATCAAGAGCGCCCTCGGAGAGCGCGCCTATCAGATTCCAGTGAGCTCAACCAAGTCGATGACCGGCCATCTCCTCGGAGGCAGCGGCGGCATCGAGGCGGTAGCTGCTGTGCTGGCGATGGAGCACAACCTGGTGCCGCCTACCATCAACTACCAAAATCCGGATCCGGCCTGTGATCTGGATGTGGTTCCCAACCAGGCCCGGGAACACACCCTCAACGTGGTGCTCTCCAATTCCTTCGGGTTTGGCGGTCACAACGTCTGCCTGGCGTTTCGCCGCATGGCGTGAGCCTCCTCCTCCCACTCCCCCACCTGCCTTAGCCATGGTCGTCGCCCCCTCCACGTCCGTCGAGTCGCTCTGCGTCAACAGCATTCGCTTCCTGGCGATCGACGCGATCAACAAGTCGAACTCCGGCCACCCCGGCCTGCCGATGGGCTGCGCACCCATGGCCTTCGCGCTGTGGGACAAGGTGCTCAAGCACAACCCCAAGAACCCCAAGTGGTTCAACCGCGACCGCTTCGTGCTGTCGGCCGGCCACGGCTGCATGCTGCTGTATGCGCTGCTGCACCTCACCGGCTACGACTCGGTGACCCTGGACGACATCAAGCAGTTCCGCCAGTGGGGCAGCCGCACCCCTGGGCACCCGGAAACCTTCGAGACCGCAGGCGTTGAGGTCACCACCGGCCCCCTCGGCCAGGGCATCTCCAATGCCGTGGGCCTGGCGATCGCCGAAGCCCACCTGGCCGCCAAGTTCAACAAGCCCGGTTGCGAGCTCGTCGATCACTACACCTACGTGATCATGGGCGACGGCTGCCATCAGGAGGGCGTGAGCGGTGAAGCCGCCTCCCTGGCCGGCCACCTGGGCCTGGGCAAACTGATCGCCCTCTACGACGACAACCACATCACCATCGATGGCAACACCTCGGTGTCGTTCACCGAGGATGTGCTGAAGCGTTATGAGGCTTACGGCTGGCACGTCCAACACGTGGCCGATGGCAACACCGATGTGGCCGGTATCGCTCGGGCGATTGAGGCCGCCAAGGCCGTCACCGACAAGCCCAGCCTGATCAAGGTGACCACCACCATCGGCTACGGCTCCCCCAACAAGGCCAACACTGCCGGTGTGCACGGGGCCGCCCTCGGCGCCGATGAAGCCGAACTCACCCGCAAGGCCCTCGACTGGAGCTACGGCGCATTCGAGGTGCCGCAAGACGCTTACGACCACTGGCGTCAGGCGATCAGCCGCGGTGAAGCGCTCGAAACCTCCTGGAACGCCACCCTGGCCACCTACCGCAGCCAATACCCTGCCCAAGCGGCTGAATTTGAGCGCCAGCTGCGCGGTGAACTGCCCCAGGGCTGGGATGCCTCCCTGCCCAGCTTCAGCCCCGACGACAAGGGCCTGGCCACGCGCCAGCACTCTTACAACGCGCTAAACGCCTTCGGCCCCAACCTGCCCGAGCTGATCGGCGGCTCCGCCGACCTCACCCACTCCAACCTCACCGACATCAAAGGCGAGGCGAGCTTCCAGAAAGGTGGTGAGGCCAACCGCTACCTGCACTTCGGTGTGCGCGAGCACGCCATGGCGGCGATCATGAATGGCATCGCTTATCACGGCAGTGGTCTGATCCCCTACGGCGGCACCTTCCTGGTGTTCGCGGGCTACATGATCGGCGCGATGCGCCTCTCGGCCCTGAGTGAGCTGGGTGTGATCTACGTGCTCACCCACGATTCGATCGGTCTGGGCGAAGACGGGCCCACCCACCAGCCAGTGGAAACCCTCGCCAACCTGCGCGCCATCCCCAACCTGCTGGTGATGCGTCCGGGCGACGGCAACGAAACCATGGGCGCCTACCAAGTGGCCGTCACCAACCGCAAGCGCCCCACGGTGCTGGCCCTCAGCCGCCAAGCGATGGCCAACCAGCCCGGTTCGGCCGCGGCCCATGTGGCCAAGGGCGGCTACATCCTGGAAGACAGCAACGGCAGCCCCGATCTGATCCTGATCGGCACCGGCACCGAGCTGGAGCTCTGCACCAAGGCCGCCGCCCAGCTGCGCGGCGAAGGCAAGAACGTGCGCGTGGTGTCGATGCCCTGCGTCGATCTGTTTGAAGAGCAGGACGCCGCCTACCGGGAGAGCGTGCTGCCCGCCGCCTGCCGCAAGCGCCTGGTGGTGGAAGCCTCCAGCTCCTTCGGCTGGCACAAGTATGTGGGCTTCGACGGCGACACCGTGTCGATCGACCGCTTCGGCGCCTCCGCCCCCGGCCCCGTCTGCCTCGAGAAGTTCGGCTTCACCGTCGAGAACGTCGTGGCCAAGGCCAAGGCCCTGGGCTGAGCCAACGGCGACCTGCCCCAGGTCGCCAGCAGCCAGGCCCTGCCGCAAGGCGGGGCTTTTTTGTGACTGCAGGCTTAAACGAAGCGCCCAATAAAAAACCCGGGGACGATCCCCCGGGCTCTCAAGATTGCCAAGCTGAACGACTGACAGCTCAGACCGCCGCTGGAGCAGCAGCCCCCGCCTTCTGCTCCGCCAACACCTGCTCCAGGCCTTCCAGATCCGCGTCGGTGATCTTGGTTTGCATCGGGCAGTGCTTGGGGCCGCACATCGAGCAGAACTCGGCCTGCTTGTAGATATCAGCCGGCAGGGTTTCGTCGTGGTACTCCTTGGCCCGCTCAGGATCGAGAGACAGCTCGAACTGTTTGTTCCAATCAAAGGCGTAGCGGGCGCGGCTGAGCTCGTCGTCGCGATCGCGGGCACCGGGGCGGTGGCGGGCGATGTCGGCCGCGTGGGCCGCGATCTTGTAAGCGATCAGGCCCTCACGCACATCTTCAGCGTTGGGCAGGCCCAAGTGCTCCTTGGGGGTCACGTAGCAGAGCATCGCCGTGCCATACCAGCCGGCCATCGCCGCGCCGATGGCGCTGGTGATGTGGTCGTAGCCGGGGGCGATGTCGGTCACCAGCGGGCCAAGCACATAGAAGGGCGCCTCGCTGCACTCCTCCATCTGCTTCTTGACGTTGAACTCGATTTGATCCATCGGCACGTGGCCCGGACCTTCCACCATCACCTGGATGTCGTGCTCCCAGGCGCGGCGGGTGAGCTGGCCCAGGGTTTTCAGCTCCGCCAGCTGGGCCGCATCGGAGGCGTCGTGCTGGCAACCCGGCCGCAGCGAATCGCCCAGAGAGAAGGTGCAGTCGTAGCGCTTGAATATTTCGATGATGTCATCGAAATGGGTGTACAGAGGGTTCTGTTTGTGGTGATACAGCATCCACTGGGCCAGGATGCCGCCGCCACGGCTGACGATGCCGGTGAGGCGACCCTTCACCAACGGCAGGTGCTCAATCAACAGACCGGCGTGGATCGTCTGGTAGTCGACGCCCTGCTGGCAGTGCTTCTCAATGATGTGCAGGAAGTCGTCGGCGTCGAGCTTCTCGATCGAGCCGTGCACGCTCTCGAGCGCCTGATACACGGGCACCGTGCCGATCGGCACCGGCGAAGCGTTGATGATCGCCGTGCGCACCTCATCAAGATTGACGCCCCCGGTGGAGAGATCCATCACCGTGTCGGCGCCGTATTTCACCGCCAGGCGAAGTTTGGCCACCTCCTCATCGAGATCGGAAGCGTTGGGGGAGGCGCCGATGTTGGCGTTCACCTTGCAGCGGCTGGCGATGCCGATCGCCATCGGCTCCAGATTGGGGTGGTTGATGTTGGCCGGGATGATCATCCGGCCCCGCGCCACCTCCTCCATCACCAGCGATTCGGGCAGGTTCTCCCGCTTGGCCACATAGGCCATCTCTTCCGTCACCACGCCCTGGCGGGCGTAATGCATCTGGGAATAGTTCGCGGTGCCGCGACGCTTCTCAATCCAGGCGCTGCGCATGATGGGCGGTGGCGAAGAACAGGTGACCGCAAAAGAGCGGTGAAGGGGGTCCTGTGCCGATGCCGAGTTCGTTTCCACTTCCCTGCGCCGGCATGACCCGGATCAGGTTCGGAGGGTGTGATCTCAGCCCGAGGCTGCGCGGCTGATTGGGCCGGCAGCGGGGCACCCCTAGTGACATTCGAAACCTAGCAAGGCCGAAACCGGACGGGGCTCAGCCCTGCAACCCGTTCAGCGCCGCGGCCACCACCCGATGGTCGGCATCAGCCTGGAGCTGCTGCAGCAGGGCGCGGGCCTGGCCATCGCTGTGGTCGCGCACCAGGCGGCCGAGGATCTCGGCCCCGCCTACCCGCACGGTGCCGTCAGCGTCGGTGATGGCCATCGCTGCCAGCTCCAACAGCCAGGCTGGATCAATGGTTGGCTGTTCGGCCAGAGCCGAGAGGATGCTGCAACGCACCAGCCACTGCTGGTCGGCCGCAAACACATCCCGCAGCAGGGGCCAGGAGCGCTCTAACGAATAGCTCACCAGGGAATTGGCGGCTTCGGCCCGCACGTTGGCGTCCTCGTCGTGCTGCATGGCGTTCACCAGCGCCTGCCAGCCCGCCTCGCTGTGCTTCACGCCCAAGCCGGCGCAGCTGAGCGAGCGCACAATAAAAATGCCCTGCTCCAGGCCCAGCAGAAGTAGCGGCACCGCCTGCTCATCCGGCACCTCCCGCAGGCCCACCAGGGCGGGCATGGCCCGGCTGGGATCGCCGGACACGATGGCGTCCCGCAGGGCTGACAGATCGGGGGAAGGGAGGGTCATAGTCCTCCATCGTGGCGCAGGGCCGCCAGCAACTCCCGCCGCCGCCGCCGCTGGCCCAGGGCACTGGTCACAAGCAGGCCTGTGCCGATCAGCAAAGCCGGCAAGGCCGGCCAGCGGTCGACGCCGCGGCGCTGCAGCAGCACCAACAAGGCCAGCAGGATCAACAGGGGCGAGGAGAGGGCCAGCAAACCCCGCAACCAGGGCCGGCGCCTCACGGCCTCCGCTCCATCCAGCGCAGCAGGCTCCAGGTGAGCACCCGGATGCCCACCGGCAGAGACGCCTCATCGGGGGCAAAGGTGTTGCTGTGCAAGGGCGTGCACCCATCCGGCCCGGCCACCCCGAGCCGAAACATCGTGCCGCGGGTGCCCTCGAGCAGCGCGGCGAAGTCTTCGGCCCCCAGCGACGGCTGCTCCAGCCACTGCACCTGGGGCCGGCCCAGCAGCTCCACCGCGGCTTCGGCCACCAGCTCGGTGAGGGCAGGGTCGTTGTGAACCGGCGGCGAGATCACGCGATAGCGCACCCGCGCCTCACCGCCATGGCCCCGGCAGAGGGCCTGCACGGTGTCCTCGATCCAGCCGGGCAACTGAGCGTGCACCTCGGTGTCAAGGCAGCGCACGGTGCCCAGCAGGCGCACATGGTCGGCGATCACGTTGAAGGCCTTGCCGCCTTCAATCCGCCCAAAGCTCACCACCACCGGATGGAGGGCATCGAGGCGGCGGCTAATCGCCTCCTGCAGGCCGCTCACCACCCGCGCCGCAATCCAGATGGCATCGGTGCTCTGGTGGGGCCGGGCGCCGTGACCGCCCTCGCCCAGCACCTCCACCTCCAGCTCTCCTGCCGCCGCCGTGAGGCTGCCGCTGCGCACGCCGATCGTGCCCGCCGCCAGGCTGGGGAACACATGCACGCCAAACAGGGCCTCGACGCCCTCCATCGCGCCATCGGCCTTCATCCAGGCAGCGCCCTGGGCCGTTTCCTCGGCCGGCTGAAACAGCAGCCGCACCCGGGCCGTCAACAGCTCGGGGCGGCGCTCAGCCAGCCCACCGAGCAGGCAGGCCACCCCGAGCCCGACCGCGGTGTGCAGATCGTGGCCGCAGGCATGCATCAGGCCCTGCTGGGTTGAGGCGTAGTCGAGGCCGGTGCGCTCCTCCACCGGCAGGGCGTCCATATCGACCCGCAAGGCCACCAGGGGCGCGGGGCTGCCATCGGCCAGCTGCTGGGGCCCCAACTCCGCCAGCACCCCGGTGCGGCCGACGCCTTCGCGCACCTGCCAGCCCCAGCGGCGCAGTTCACCGGCCGCCAGGGCGGCCGTCTGCTGCTCGTGGCCGCTGAGCTCGGGATGGCGGTGAATGTGGCGCCGCAGCTGGATCAGCTCCGGCAACACCCCGGCCAGGGCATCCTCGAGCCCCAACGCTTGCCAATCCAAGGTGCAGGGTGGTGCTGTCAAGCGGGAGGCTGTCATGCGGGAGGCCTTCATTCAGGAGGCCGTGTTCAGGAAGACAAGGCCAGGAATTGCGCCAGAGCTTCCACCGGCACGGGCGGCCAGCGCCGCGTCGATCGCAACCATTCTTGCTGCCGGTAGCGCGGATCGAGACCGGAAGCCGCGGCCCAATTGCTCTCAGCCTCGCCGCTGGCCCCCTTCTGCCACAGCAGGGCGGTGAGACCGGCGCGGGCATCGGCAAACAGGGGATAGCGGCGGATCAGGTTGCGCAGCTCCCGCTCGGCCTCAGCCCGATCCCCCAGCTGAAAGGCGGCAAGAGCGGCACTGGAGCGGGCCATGGCAAAGCCCGGGCGGGCCAAGGAGGCTGCCTCAAAGCAGCGGCGCGCGTCCTCCCAGTCGCCCAGGGAGCCCTGCACATTGCCAAGGTTGTAGAGGGCCGAGGCCTGCGGTTCGCCCGCGTCGCTCGGGGCCCGCTCCAGGATCCAGCGGTAATCGGCCTCGGCGGCAGCCCAATCGCCCAGGGCCTCCTCGGCAGTGCCGCGGTTGAGATGGGGGTCGGGACTCTCGCCATCGAGCTCTATGGCCCGGCTCTGGTCGGCGATGGCGGCGCGGGGATCGCCGAGGGCCAGCTGCACATTGCCGCGGTTGCTCCAGGCCGCCGCATCACCCGGGGCCACCTCCAGCACCTGATTCCAAAGCGGCAGGGCCTCGGCAAAGCGCCCCTCGCGGCTGGCGCTGAGGGCCTGATCAAACAGCTGGGGCAGCAGCAGCTGCACCCCCAGCAGCAGAGCCAACAGGGTGGACATCACGACTGGGGCCCGCTCATGCCGCTGCCCCGGCGGGCCAGCCGAGGTGACGGCGGCCCGCTGGGGTAACGATCCGGCCCCGGGGGGTGCGCTGCAGGAAGCCCAGCTGCAGCAGGTAGGGCTCCACCACCGCTTCCAGGGTGGCGGAATCTTCGCCCAGGCCCGCCGCCAGGGTGTCGAGGCCCACGGGGCCGCCGCCATAGCCCTCCAGCATCAAGGTGAGCAAGCGCCGGTCACTGGCATCCAGGCCGCGGTCGTCGACGCGATGCAAGCTGAGCGCCTCAGCCACCAGCGCCGCACCGATCCGGCCGTGGCCCCGCACCGACGCCACATCGCGCACGCGGCGCAGCAGGCGGTTGGCGATGCGGGGGGTGCCGCGGCAGCGGCGCGCCACCTCCAGGGCGGCATCGGCCTCGAGCTCGATCTGCAGCAGGCCGGCGGCCCGCTCCACGATCGCCTGCAGGTCGTCGAGGCCGTAGAACTCCAGCCGCTGAATCAGGCCAAAGCGATCCCGCAGCGGCGAGCTCAGGGAGCCGGCCCTGGTGGTGGCCCCCACCAGGGTGAAGGGCGGCAGCTCCAGGCTGCGGGTGCGGGCCGTGGTGCCCTTGCCCACGGTGAGATCGAGGCGAAAGTCCTCCATCGCCGGATAGAGGATCTCCTCAGCCACCCGGTTGAGCCGGTGGATCTCGTCGATGAACAGCAGCTCGTGGGGCTGCAGGTTCACCAGCAGGCCCACGATGTCGCGCGGGCGCTCCAGAGCTGGCGCGCTGGTGATGCGGCAGCGCACCCCCAGCTCCTCCGCCAGCACCAGGGCCATGGTGGTTTTACCCAGGCCGGGGGGGCCGTAGAGCAGCACGTGGTCGAGCGCCTCCTGGCGGGCGCGGGTGGCCTCCACGGCGATGGCCAGCACCTGCTTGAGCTCGCTCTGGCCGATGTAGTCGGCCAGTCGCCGGGGCCGCAGGCCATCTTCCCGGGCGGGTGCCACCTCCTCCGGCACGGGGGTGGGATCGACCAGGCGCGGCGGCACGTCGAAGTGACTGGCCTTCCGACCGGGGCCGCTGGGATCGCGGCTGGGGCGGCCGCGGGGCGCCGGAGATCCCGAGGAAACAATCGCCATGCAGCGAGGGTACCGGGGGCTCCCTAGGGTCGGGAGATCGAAGGGACGGTTGCGGAGCAGCGATGGCCAAGGGCGGGGGCAAGAAGAGCGCCAAGGCCCAGCGCGATGCCGCCAACAAACTGCTGGCCGACAACCGCTTTGCTCGCCACCAGTACGAGATCCTCGAAACCCTGGAATGCGGCCTGGAGCTGTTCGGCACGGAGGTGAAATCGATCAGGGCCGGCCAGTGCAACCTGCGCGACGGCTTCTGCCTGATCCGCAAGGGGGAGCTGCAGCTGCACAACGTGCACATCTCGCCCCACAGCCATGCCGGGGCCTACTTCAACCACGAGCCCCTGCGGGTCCGCAAATTGCTGGCCCATCGCCGCGAGATCGACAAGCTGCGGGTGGGGCTCGAGCAGAAGGGCCTCACCCTGATCCCGCTCAACCTGCACCTCAAGGGCTCCTGGATCAAGCTGACAATCGGCCTGGCCAAGGGCCGCAAGCTGCACGACAAGCGCCACGAGGAGCGCCGCAAGCAGGACATCAAGGACGCCAAGGTCGCCATCGCGCGGCTCTGAATTCACGGGCCGGGGGGGGCGGCCTGAGTGCGGATGCCTCTCCGGGATTCTGTACAGCCTGTACAGAATCCCGGAGGCGGAAGTTGGGAGACGCGCAACCCAGCAACCACCCCGGCTGGGCTCAATTCACTGGCGGTGGCGCCGGCGGCGGCGGCGCCGATGGGGCGACCGGTGGCGGTTCGGGCGCCGCAGGCACTTGGGGTGCCAGGGGCGTTTGCGGCTGGGCCGCTGGCGGCTGGGGGGAAGCCTGCGGCGCTTCCGCCGGCGGATCCGCCCGCAGCGACAGGGTGATCAGGGCCGGGGCCACACCCTCGTTGGTCACCAGCAGCTGCACCGGCGAGCGCTTCTGCGGCCCCAGGCTCACCACCCGCAGGGGCCCCTTGGCCTCCACCAGATCACCGTCGGGGCCGAACACACTCATCTGCATCAGGGGCGAGCCGTTGACCCCCAGCACCAAGCGATAGCCAGCCGGCAGCCGCACCGGGAACAGCCGAGCCCCACCGGCCTCCACCTGGGCCGAGAGCACCCGGGTTTCCTGGGGCTGGGCCTGAATCGCCTCAATCTGCACATTGGCCAGGCTCTGCTCGGCCGCAGCAAACCAGAGCTGGCGGAAAGGTTCGGCGGGAATATCGGCACCGGGGCGGCCCGGCAGCAGACTCTGGGCACTGCCCGACACCAACTGGCGCAGCACCGCGGGGCTGAGCCCCTGGCTCACCAGGGCCTGCTGGCGGCGCTCCCAGTCGCCATTGGTGTAACTGCCCAGACGACGGCGGATCTCGAGGGGCAGCTGCTCCACCCGGGCCAGCCACTCCTCGGCGAGCTCATTCCAGACCTTGCGCAGGGGCGCGTCTTCAAGGGAGTCGCTGGGCAGGCGGCCGCCCCGTTCTGGAAACTGGGCCAGCAGGCTGGCGTCCACCAACTTCAAGAACCAGCCCCGATCCACCTGCATCGCCCGCAGCCGGTTGAGCAGCTGCTGGCGCTGGTCAACCTCAGCGGGCGGCAGGCTGTTGGGCAGCTGCAGGGCCGCATCGGGGGTGGGCAGGGCCAAGCGGCCGCGGCTCAGCCACCACCAGCCCAGGGCGGTGCCCACCACGGCCGAGAGCACCAGGGCGATCACAACCGGCCAGATGCCACCCTCGGCGGCCTCCTCCCGCTCCTCCAGGCGGCTGCGCAGGACCGCAGCCGGAGGGGGGGTGAGCGGTGGTGGCGGGCTGAGCGGCGGCAACTCCGGCTCCGGCGCGGGGTCCGCAGATTCGGGTGCTGCGGGCTCTGGGGCTCGTGGCGGCTCGGGGGCTGGTGGCGGCTCCGGGACCGGCAGAGCGGCAGCCACAGGCGGGGGCACCAGCGCCACAGTGCGATCGGCGCGGGCAACCGGACCGGTGCTCTCCGGCATGGGCA
>JBIPLV010000029.1:0-20057 GCA_044369475.1 Cyanobium sp.
GAGGGCTCAGTTGCTGCGGAACGGCATTCCCATCTCGCGGAGGAGGGCCCGGCCCTCTTCGTCGTTACGGGCGTTGGTCACGATCGTGACGTCCATCCCCCGGATCGCATCGATCTTGTCGAAGGAGATCTCGGGGAAGATGATCTGCTCGCGGATCCCCAGGGTGTAGTTACCCCGGCCGTCAAAGCTCTTGGGGCTCACGCCGCGGAAGTCGCGGATGCGCGGTAGAGCGAGATTGATCAAGCGCTCCAGGAACGCATACATCCGCTCACCCCGGAGGGTGACGGCGACGCCGATGGGCATGCCTTGGCGGATCTTGAAGCCGGCAATGGCCTTCTTGGCACGGGTCACCACCACCTTCTGACCGGTGATCGTGGCCAGCTCCGTGATGGAAGCCTCAAGGGCCTTGGCATTTTGGGCGGCTTCACCGAGGCCCCGGTTGACGGTGACTTTCACCACCTTCGGGACTTCGTGAACGTTGGAGAGATTCAGATCCTTGAGGAGTTTGGGCTGAATCGTCTCCCGGTAGCGCTGTTTCAGTGACATGACGGAGGGAGGGGGTGCGCTTCTGGTCGGGGTCAGAAGGCGGACAGGGACAGAGATGGACGTGGAAGACGGTGAACGGGAACGGGATCGATCAATCCAGAATTTCCCCGGTCTTTTTGAGGCGCCGCTTTTTGGTGCCATCCTTTTCCACGACGATTTCGACGCGGCTGGCCACCTGTTTGGTGGTCGAGTAGAGCATCACGTTGGAGGCGTGCAGGGACGCTTCTTCGGTAACGATCCGGCCGGTCTCGCCTTCCTGGGTGGGCTTGACGTGGCGGGTGCGCAGGTTGATGCCCTGCACGACCACCCGGTTCTCATACGGCAGGGTGCGAAGCACTTCGCCGGTTTTGCCCTTGTCCTTGCCAGAGATCACCTGAACGGTGTCGCCTTGCTTGAGGCGCATCTTGATGCGCTCAGGGGACTTGGCCTTGGGGGTTGCGGTCGCCATCTCAGATCACCTCCGGAGCGAGCGACACAATCTTGGTGAAGTTGCGCTCGCGCAATTCACGGGCGACGGGGCCGAAGACCCGGGTGCCCTTCGGGTTGTTGTCGTTGCCGAGGATCACTGCAGCGTTGTCGTCGAACCGGATCGAGTTGCCGGTGTCGCGACGCAGCGTCGCCTTGGTGCGAACCACCACAGCCTTCACGACATCCGACTTCTTGACGCCCATGTTGGGCATGGCGTCTTTGACGGCGGCAACAATCACATCGCCCACGTGGGCGTAGCGACGGTTGGTGCCGAGCACCCGGATGCATTGGATGCGCTTGGCGCCGCTGTTGTCAGCGACGTTCAGAAAAGTTTCCTGTTGGATCATGGGTCTGCTCTCTTCAACCGGCGGTGCTGTTGGTGAGAACTTCGGCCACGGTCCAGCGCTTGGTGCGGCTGAGTGGGCGGGTCTCGGTGATGCGAACCCGGTCGCCCACTTTGCAGCTGTTCGCTTCGTCGTGGGCTTTGTAACGGGTGGTGCGGCTGACCGTCTTTTGGTAGATGGGGTGGGGGAAGCGGTTTTCCACCGCCACCACCACCGTTTTGTCCATCTTGTCGCTGACGACGGTGCCGACCCTTTCCTTGAGTGCCATGGGGATCGAGGGGGGTATCAGGAGGCTGAATCAGCCGTGGCGGCGGAGCGTTCTTGCTCCTGCTGCACCGTCAGCAAGTGGGCCAGCTTGATGCGGGCCTCCTTGAAGCGGTGAGGGTTTTCCAGGCGGCGGGTGGCCTGCTGGAAGCGCAGCTCAAACAGTTCGCGCCGGGTGGCGCTGACCTGTTCGTTGATTTGCTCGCCGCTCAGCTTGCGCACGTCGGCGATGTTGGGTCGTGCCATCGGTCAGGCCTCCACAGGGGCTGCAGTGTCCTGATCCGCCAGGCTCAGGAATTTGGTCTTCACCGGAAGCTTGTACTGCGCCAGGCGCATGGCTTCCTTGGCGATTTCGGGGGTGATTTCAGCACCGCCCATCTCAAACAGGATCCGGCCCGGTTTGATCACAGCTACCCAGAATTCCGGGTTGCCTTTACCGGAACCCATACGGGTTTCGGCCGGGCGCATGGTGACGGGCTTGTCGGGGAAGATCCGGATCCAGATCTTGCCGCCCCGCTTGACGTGGCGGGTCATCGCCCGGCGGCTGGCCTCAATCTGGCGGGAGGTGATCCAGCCACATTCTTGGGCCTGCAGCGCAAACTCACCGAAGGCAATGGTGTTGCCGCGGGTGGCGACGCCGCGCATGCGGCCTCGCTGTTGTTTGCGGAATTTGACGCGTCGTGGACTCAGCATGGTTCAGGGCTCCGGATCACTCTTTGTTAGAGCGGTCTTCAAACTGTTGCGGCTGCCGGCTAGTCCGGCGGCGGGGGGCAGCGCCCACGGGCATCTGCTCTTTCTGGCCAGGCAGCACCTCGCCCTTGAACACCCACACCTTGATGCCCAACACCCCGTAGGTGGTGCTGGCCAGCTTGGTGGCGTAGTCGATGTCGGCGCGCAGGGTGTGCAGGGGCACACGACCTTCGCGGGTCCATTCGGTACGGGCGATCTCGGCGCCGTTGAGGCGTCCGGCCACCATGATCTTCAGGCCGAGAACGCCAGCCCGTTGGGCCCGCTGCACGGCCATGCGCATGACGCGACGGAAGGCCACCCGCTTTTCCAATTGCTGGGCGATGTACTCGGCCAGCAGGAAGGCGTCGGCATCCACACGCTCGACTTCAACCACGTTGATGCGCACCTGACGGTTGGCATCGCCGAGGGTTTTCTGGATGCCGGTGCGCAGCTCCTCAATGCCGCTGCCCTGACGGCCAACGAGCACGCCGGGGCGGGCGGTTTTCAGTTCGACTTCCAGTTGGTCAGCCTTGCGGGCGATCAGCACATCGCTGATACCGGCAGCGCCGTACTTCTTGTGGACGAACTTGCGGATCCGATCGTCCTCCTGGAGGAGGGTCGGGTAGGTCTTGCTGGGGGCGTACCAACGCGAGCGGTGATCCTGGGTAATCCCCAGGCGCAGGCCGGTTGGATGGATCTTGTGTCCCATCGGTCGGTGTCCTCGGGGTCAGGCGGAAGGAGCCACAGCAATGCTGATGTGGCAGGTCTGTTTTTTGATCGCGTAGGCACGACCCTGGGCGCGGGGGCGGAAGCGCTTCAGGGAAGGACCCATGTCGGCAATCGCCGTGGCGACCACCAGGGTGGAAGGATCCAGCCCCAGGTTGTGCTCAGCGTTGGCAACCGCAGAGCGCAGCACCTTAGTGATGGGCCCGGTGGAGCGGTAAGGCATGAACTCGAGCATGATCAGGGCTTCGCGGTAGCTGCGGCCACGGATCTGATCGAGAACCCGGCGCACCTTCGACACGGAACCGCGGATGTAGCGGCCGTGGGCGAGGGCCTGGTTGGAAGGGGTGTTTGCCATAGCGTTAGCGGCCTCCTTTCTTGTCCTTGATGTGGCCCCGGAAGGTGCGGGTGGGGGCAAATTCCCCGAGTTTGTGGCCCACCATCTGTTCTGTCACGTAGACGGGAACATGGGATTTGCCGTTGTGAACGGCAATGGTGTGGCCGATCATCATCGGCAGGATGGTGGAAGCACGTGACCAGGTTTTGATCACGGACTTGTCATCGGCAACGTTTTGCTTTTCAACCTTGCGTAGCAGGCTGTCGGCAACAAACGGTCCTTTTTTGAGTGAACGTCCCATGGCGGATTAAGCGAACAGCAAAGCGGTGTGGATCATCACGAATCGCGTCCGCCACGGCTCCGTTTGGAGATGCGGCGACGTTTCCGGAGCACAAACCGATTGCTGGGTTTGTTCCGCTTACGGGTTCTGAGGCCCAGGGCTGGTTTGCCCCAGGGGGTCACAGGGCCGGAGCGACCGATCGGGGCCTTGCCCTCACCACCACCGTGGGGGTGGTCGCAGGGGTTCATCACCGAACCGCGCACCTCAGGACGGCGACCCAGCCAGCGCTTGCGGCCAGCCTTTCCGAGGCTCGTGTTGCGCACCTCCGCATTGCCCACTTCGCCGAGGGTGGCGTAGCACTCGCGGCGCACCAGCCGCACCTCGGTGGAGGGCAGCTTGAGGGCGACGTAGTCACCTTCCTTGGCCACCACCTGGGCACTGGCCCCGGCGGTACGCACCATTTGGCCACCCCGACCGGCATAGAGCTCCACGTTGTGGACGCTTGAGCCGAGGGGGATGGCGGAGAGGGGAAGGGCGTTGCCGGTTTCGATGGGCGACTCTGGGCCGGACACCACCTGCTGGCCGATCTCGATGCCAGCCGGCGCCAGGATGTAGCGCTTCTCGCCATCGACGTAGAAGAGCAGTGCCAGGCGGGCGTTGCGATGGGGGTCGTAGTGGATCGCGGCCACCTTGGCGACGACGCCGAGCTTGTCCCGGCGGAAGTCGACGATGCGGTAGAGGCGCTTGTGCCCGCCGCCGCGGTGGCGGCAGGTGATCACGCCGCGGTTGTTGCGGCCTTTGCGGCGGTGTTTGGCCACCACCAGGCCCCGCTCCCGACCACGGTCAGTGACTTCAGAGAAGTCGCTGGCGACGCGGGTGCGGGTGCCGGGGGTGATGGGGCGGTAATTGCGAATAGCCATGTCGTTTCAGACCCCTCAGGACTCAGGGAACAGCTGGATGGCGTTGCCCTCGGCCAGGCGCACCACCGCTTTCTTCACCTGGGCACGTTTGCCGGCGAAGCGCCCCACGCGCCGGGATCGGCGGGGGGGATTCATGGTGCTGATGCCGATGACCTTCACGTCGAACAGCTGTTCAACGGCAGCCTTGATGTCGGGCTTGGCGGCCCGATGGTCCACCTCGAAGGTGTACTGGTTTTGTTCGAGGGCCCGGGTGGCCTTCTCGGTGATCAGGGGCCGGCGGATCACATCCGCAAGCCGACTTGAAAAACGCTCAGCCATCGCCGTAGACCTCCTGAATCTTCGCGAGTGCTTCCTCACTCACCACCAACTTGTTGGCGTGGAGCAGATCGAACACGTTGAGCTGATCAGCGGCGATCAGCTTGACCTTCTCGAGGTTGCGCACGGAACGCCGCACCGCCTCGGAAGCACCGTCGAGCACCACCAGCACCTTGGCGCCGGCTTCGATGCCGAAGCGGGCCAGAGCAGCGGTGATCTCCTTGGTTTTGGGGGTGTCGAGCCCCGCTCCGAAACCTTTCACCACGGTGATGTCGTCGATGCGGCTCATCAGCGCGGTGCGCAGGGCCAGGCGACGTTCCTTGCGGTTCATCGCCACGGCATAGCTGCGGGGCTTGGGGCCAAACACCACGCCACCACCGGGGCGGAGGGGGGTGCGGATTGAACCCTGGCGGGCCCGACCCGTGCCTTTCTGCTTGTAGGGCTTGCGACCACCGCCGGCCACTTCGGCACGGGTGAGCGTGCTGGCTGTGCCCTGGCGGGCGTTGGCCAGCTGACGCACCACGGCGCGATGCACCAAGTCGGTGGCGGACGATTCTTTGGCGACCTTGAGGTCGAGAGCAGCCTTGCCGGCTTCTTTGCCCTGCCAGTCGCGGATTACACAGTTAGCCATCGGTGTTCTCCTCAGTTCCCAGCCTTGGCGCCCACCCGGTTCGCCGGGCGGATGTTCAGCAGGGCGCCGGGCTTGCCGGGTACTGAACCCTTCACCACCAGCAGGTTGCGCTCCACATCCACTTTCAGGATGACGAGGCCGCGGGTGGTGGTTTGCTTGCCGCCGTAACGACCTGCCATGCGCTTACCGGGGTAGACGCGGCCGGGCGTGGTGCCGGCGCCGATCGAACCCGGCTCACGGTGGTTCTTGGAACCGTGGGTCATGGGTCCGCGGCTGAAGCCGTGGCGCTTCTGGAGGCCGGAGAAGCCACGCCCCATGGTGTCGCCGCTCACATCGACCTTCTGGCCTGCTTCGAAGGCCGTGACGGTGATGGAGCCACCCAGCTCAAGGCCGTCCACACTGTCAACCCGATATTCCTTCAGGTGACGCAGGGCCTCATCGCCGGACTTCGCAAGGTGCCCCTTGGCCGGCTTGTTCACGAGCTTGTCGCGAATGTCGCCAAAACCAAGCTGCACAGCGTTGTAGCCGTCGGTGCTGGTGCTTTTGAGTTGGGTGATACGGCAGGGACCAGCCTCGATCACGGTGACCGGGATGGATCTGCCCTCTTCATCGAAGAATTGGGACATGCCCAATTTCTTCCCAAGAATGCCGATGGACATAGGAGGGGAAACAACGCCAGCTGGACCACCGCACAACAAGAGCCCAGGGCTCATGCGTCACGGTGAAGCTGAACAAATCGAGGTACTGCCTGGCTCGGCCAAGGTGGCCGCATGGCGTGGCCCGAGACGAAACTCCGGCGGACGCGGCTGCGATTTCCAAGGGCTAGCAAGGCTGATCTGGATTGGATCAGCGCGGCTGGGACTTATCTGAACCGGACCACAACCTTGGAAGGAGATGTGGCGCGTTCAAACAGTTTCCCGACGGACCGTGCAACTTGTGACAGCTGCTGGTTCCGTGCTGGCCGAAGACGGCCACCACCACTGGCGACCGTGCGCTGGGAACTGGAGGCCCGGCTAGCGGACGGGCACAATTCATCAGCGCAGTCGATAATCTTACCTCACGGGTTGACAGCTTCCCCCTGCGTGGCGCTGGCGTGAGCTGTCAGACTGCTTTGGAGCTCTGTGATCCTTTGCGATGCCTCTGCTGCTCTCCGGGCGCGGTTTCCGGCAGGACCTAGAGCGGGCTGGGGCCTTGGCCCTCTTCGCCCCGCTCGAAGGTGGTGCAGAAACCCGTCTGATGCGTCGGATGCGGGCGGCGGGGTACCGCGCCCAGCTCACCTCGGCCCGGGGGCTGGGGGATCCGGAAGCCTATTTATTGCAGCTGCATGGCGTGCGTCCGCCGCACCTCGGTCACCAGAGCGTGGGTCGTGGGGCTGCCGTTGGGGAGGTGCAGCGGGTGATGCCCCAGTTGGGGAGCCTGCTGGAGGGGACCCAGCCGATCCTGCTTTGGTTGCTTGAAGGCCAGGTGCTGTCGCGGGCCGAGTTGGGGTCGTTGGTGTCCCTCTGCCGGCGTGAGCCGCGGTTGAAGTTGGTGGTGGAGATGGGAGGGGCGCGGGCCCTCCGCTGGCAGCCCCTCGAGCAGCTGCTTGACGCCTGAGGCGGCCCTGACCCGCGGCAGCTGGGTCAAACTGATCTGCGGCGCCAGCAACCAGGATCTGGCGGCCATTGAAGATGTCTGCGGGGTGTTCGCCTTGGCTGGCGTCCACTGCATTGATGTGGCGGCCGATGTGGCCGTGGCTGCCGCCGCCCGTCGCGGCATCGCCTGGGCGCAGGCGCGGGGAGCGGCCCGGCCCTGGTTGATGGTGAGCCTCAGCGATGGGGCCGATCCCCATTTCCGCAAGGCCTGGTTTGACCCGCAGTGTTGTCCGCCGGACTGCCCCCGCCCGTGTGAGCGGGTCTGTCCGGCCCTGGCGATCGGCGTGGCGGCCACCGGTGGGCCTGGGGTGCTGGCTGAACGCTGCTATGGCTGCGGTCGCTGCCTGCCGGCCTGTCCCGATGGCCTGATTGAGGAGCGTGGCCAGGTGCTGGAGGCCGGGGGCGTGGCACCTCTGCTGGGCCAATTGCAGCCCGATGCGGTGGAACTCCACACCCAGCCAGGTCGGGGTGAGGCTTTTGCCGAGCGGGTGGTCCAGGTGGTGGCCAGTGGTGTGCCGCTGCAGCGCTTGGCGGTGAGCGCTGGCCTGGAGGGCACGGCCCAGCGGCCAGCGGCCTTGGCCGCCGAGTTGTGGCAGCGCTTTGCCATGCTGCGCGCCCAGGGCCTCCGACCCCTCTGGCAGCTGGATGGCCGACCGATGAGTGGCGACGTGGGGGCCGGTACGGCCCATGCCGCCGTCAAATTGGCTGCAGCGGTGCTGGCTTGCGCTCCCCCTGGCCCCGTGCAGCTGGCGGGGGGCACCAATGCCCACACCCTGCCCCAGTTGCAGGCGGCTGCTCCCCTGCGGCACCACATTGCTGGGGTGGCCTTTGGTGGGGTGGCCCGCCGGCTGTTGCAACCGCTGCTGCTGGAAGCCCAGGGCCGGGGGCGTCCCCTGCTGGACGATGAGACCCTCTGGCCCGAGGCCCTGGAGCTGGCTCAGGCCCTGGTGGCTCCCTGGCTAGAACAGACCTAATGCCCGACGATTCGGTGTCCAGCCCTGCCCCTACGGCTCCAACGCGCGTCACCGACGACCTCGACCGTCTGCTGGAGCTGCTGCCTGAGGTGGTGCAGACGTCGCTGGCGACAGAGGAGGCGCGGGAGCATCTGTTGGAGGTCGTGCTGGATCTGGGGCGGGTGCCTGAGGCCCGTTACCCCGGCCAGGTTCGGGCTCTGGGTCAGCTGCCCCTGGAGCGCTCCGATCTGGCGGCGGTGGTGGAGCGGCTGGGGATTTTCGGCGGCGACAATCGCGCCGGCATCGAGCGCACCCTGCACCGCATCAGCGCCATCCGCAACCGCAGCGGCGAGATCGTCGGCCTCACCTGTCGGGTGGGGCGGGCCGTGTTCGGCACGGTGGCGATGGTGCGCGATCTGCTGGATTCAGGCGAGTCACTGCTGCTGATGGGCCGACCCGGCGTCGGCAAGACCACCGCCCTGCGCGAGATTGCCCGGGTGCTGGCTGACGACCTGGGCAAGCGGGTGGTAGTGATTGATACCAGCAACGAGATCGCCGGCGACGGTGACATCCCCCATCCCGCCATCGGTCGCGCCAGGCGGATGCAGGTGGCGCGGCCTGAGCTGCAGCACCAGGTGATGATCGAGGCGGTGGAAAATCACATGCCCGAGGTCATCGTCATCGATGAGATCGGCACCGAGCTCGAGGCCCAGGCGGCCCGCACCATTGCCGAGCGGGGCGTGATGTTGGTGGCCACGGCCCATGGCAACGCCCTCGAGAACCTGATCAAAAACCCCACCCTTTCTGATCTGGTGGGTGGCATTCAGTCGGTGACCCTGGGGGATGAAGAGGCCCGCCGCCGCCGCACCCAGAAGACCGTGCTGGAGCGCGCTGCCGAGCCCACGTTCTCCTTGGCGGTGGAGATGCACAGCCGTCACCGCTGGCTGGTGCACCGCGATGTGGCCCGCACAGTGGATCTGCTTCTGCGCGGTCAGAGCGCCCGGCCCCAGGTTCGTGAGCTCGGTGCCGATGGTCACCTGCAGGTCGAGGAGGTCGTGCCCCCTGCGGCGCCGTTCCTCTCGAGTCGGCCGCGCATCGTGCCCCGGCCCGTGCCCGTGCCCGACGAGCCCGATGCGGGCGAGGCCCGTCCCGCCGGGGAGCCCGTGCCCGTGTTGCGGGTCTATGGGGCGGGCATCAGTCGGGGGGCTTTGGAGCAGGTGGTGCGGGCCCGCCAGTTGCCGGTGGAAGTGGTGGGCAGCGTGCAGTTGGCCGATGCGGTGCTAAGCCTGCGCCAGCAGCTCGGCCGGGATCCCCACGTGCGCCGCCAGGCCCAGGACCTCGGCCTGCCGATCCTGGTGCTCAAATCGGCGGCGCCACCCCAGCTGCAGCGGGGTCTGGAGCGGGTGCTAGAGCGCCAGCGCCAGGACAGTGCTGCCCGGGATCGTGCCGCCCAGGATCCGGCGGCGCTGTTGGCGGCAAGCTCCCAGGGGGACGATGCCCTGGCCGGCCTGGAGGAATGCCGTCTGGCGGTGGAACAGGTGGTGCTGCCCCACGGCCAGCCCGTTGAGCTCCTGCCCCGGAGCGATCGGGTGCGTCTGATGCAAGCGGAATTGGCGAGTCGTTACCGCCTGCGTACGGCAGTGTTTGGCCGTGGATCCGAGCAGCGGCTGCGGGTGTTTCCAGCTTGAACGGGGGGCGGTGGATCGGTCGCGGTTGACGAAGGACCGGGCGCTATGGGTAACTATCTAGGCACCGGTCGCGACCGGCTGCATTGGGTCGTCGCCAAGTGGTAAGGCAGCGGGTTTTGGTCCCGCCATTCCTAGGTTCGAATCCTAGCGACCCAGTTTTTTTGATGGCCACGCTGCCCAGTCGCACCCCAACGACTCCCCTCGCTGGGGCAGCACCGCTTGTGGTGTTCGACTTCGACGGCGTGTTGATGGATGGCATGCCGGAGTATTGGTGGGCGGCTCGAACGGCGGCCCTGCAGCTCGCCCCTCAGTTGGTGTTGCCGGAGCAGGCTCCTGCGGCCTTCGTGCGTTTGCGGCCCCTGATCCATCAGGGTTGGGAAATGGTGTTGATGGCCGCTGAACTGGGCCGGTCAGGCCTTGACCTGGAGGGGCTGCTGGCCCACTACGACGCGGCCCTGCCCGTTGCCCTCGCGCGTTGGGGTTGGGATGCCGAGCAGCTCCAGCAGCGGCTTGAGCAGGTGCGTGCTGCAGCGATCGCTGCGGAACCAGCGGCCTGGTTGGCGCTCCACCGGTTGTATCCGGGGGTGAAGGAGCGCTTGGCCCGGTTGCCTGCTGAAGGCGCGGACTGGGCCGTGCTCACCACCAAGGGTGGGGCGTTTGCCTCACGGCTGCTGACCGCCGCGGGTCTGCAACCCTGGGCGCTCTACGGCCATGAGCAGGGCAGCAAGCCCGTGGTGTTGCGGGGGCTGCTGGCCGAGCAGCGTCCTCTGTGGTTCGTGGAAGACCGTCGCCCCACCCTGGAGACGGTGCGGGCTGATCCGCTCCTGGCCGGGGTGCGCTGTTGCCTGGTGAGCTGGGGCTACCTGGGCCCTCAGGATGCGCAAAACCTGCCGGCAGACATCGCCTGGCTCACTCCCGAGCAGTTTGCGGCGCCCCTGGCGCAATGGCCCTAGTGGGCTAGAGTACGCGCGTACTACAAGCAATTGGTACGCCGGCCCTCTTTGGTGGCACTTGCTGCTTAGAGGTCGCAGGATGGCTGCCTTCGGGGTTTCCCGGGGCTGTTCCTGCGGGGCCTGCCGAGTTTCGGCCCGCTCCCCGTTCCGGTTCCCGCCCTTGCGGCCTGTCCCATCGCTTCTGATTGCTGCCATGCCCGCCGATCCCACCACCAGCTCTTCCGTGTCCCCTTCCTCCTCTCGCACGTCTGCTAGCGCCGCCGCCAGCACCGCCACGAACGCCGCTGCGGCCTCGTCGTCGGCCGATGCCCGGGCGGCCGCCGAGCGGGACAAGGCCCTGGGGCTGGTGCTGAATCAGATCGAGCGCAACTTCGGCAAAGGCTCGATCATGCGCCTTGGTGATGCCTCCCGCATGCGGGTGGAAACCATCGGCACCGGTGCCCTCACCCTCGATCTCGCCCTCGGTGGCGGCTATCCCAAGGGGCGGGTGGTGGAGGTCTACGGCCCGGAGAGCTCCGGTAAAACCACCCTCACCCTGCATGCCATCGCCGAAGTGCAGAAGCGCGGTGGTGTGGCGGCCTTTGTCGATGCGGAGCATGCCCTCGATCCGGTGTATGCAGCCGCCCTGGGGGTCGACATCGAAAACCTGCTGGTTTCCCAGCCCGACACCGGCGAGATGGCCCTCGAGATCGTCGATCAGCTGGTGCGCTCGGCCGCCGTCGACATCGTGGTGGTCGACTCGGTGGCGGCCTTGACGCCCCGCGCTGAGATTGAGGGGGAAATGGGGGATCTGGCGGTGGGCAGCCAGGCCCGCTTGATGAGCCAGGCGATGCGCAAGATCACCGGCAACATCGGCAAATCCGGTTGTACCGTGATATTCCTGAACCAGCTGCGCCAGAAGATCGGCGTCACCTACGGCAACCCTGAAACCACCACGGGTGGTAATGCCCTGAAGTTCTACGCCTCGGTGCGGCTCGATATCCGCCGCATCCAGACCCTCAAGCGCGGCACCGAGGAATACGGCATCCGCGCCAAGGTGAAGGTGGCCAAAAACAAGGTGGCCCCTCCCTTCCGGATCGCCGAGTTCGACATTCTGTTCGGCCGGGGCATCAGCACCCTCGGTTGCTTGCTCGACCTCGCCGAGGAAACCGGTGTGGTCGCCCGCAAGGGTGCCTGGTACAGCTACGAGGGCGACAACATTGGGCAGGGGCGTGACAACACGATCACCTGGCTGGAGCAGAACCCCGAGCAGGCCGAGGTCATCGAACAGCTCACCCGCCAGAAGCTCAAGGAGGGCTCGGAAGTGACGGCCAACTCGATGAAGCCCCTTGCTGCAGCTGCCAAGGCTGCTGCCACTCCGGCTGCTTTGGCGGAGGCGTCTGCACTGGGGGAGTCGGCGGCGGCCCTGGCTGAGTTGCCGGTGGCGAGCTGACGGTCTCTCGGTTCAGGGGCGTGTGAACGCGCCCCTCGGCTTGGAGGCCAGGTTGTCGGCACGGGGTCTGCGGGCCGCTTCAGGGTTCTGGAGAACCTGGGCCACCCGCTGCAGTTCCTGGATGGCTTCGGCGCCCTCCAGCTTCACCAGTTCGTGGCCGTTGCGGGATTCCACCCAGCTGATGCCGAAGTCGGACACCAGAAAACGCACCATGTGATTGGCGTCCAAGTTGGCCACGAAGGAGGCCCCGTGGCCATCACGGCCGTCGCCGCAGATGTAACAGGTGGCGGCAATGCCCCGGCCCTGCAGGCTTTTGGCCAGAGCCTGCAGGCTCATCACCAGGTCGTGCACTACGGATCGGTATTGCTCGGCGAGACGCGGGAACACGGCGGAATCCCAAACTGCTTCAAATCCTAATATTTTCTTCAGGATTTGGCGGTGACCCTGGCGGCTGCTCAGCCATCCGCCAGGGTCCACCAGCCCGCGGCGGGGCCGATGAAGCGCACCGCCACCCAAAAGAGCACTAGGGCGGCGATGCCCACCCAGGCGCCCTTGGTGGTGAGGGTCACGAAGCGATCGGCCTGGTTGCGGGTGAGCGGCAGCCAGCTGGCGATGCGTGGCGAGCTGTCGACCTGCTTGGTGCGGTTGGGCTTGATCGCTTTGGGCGGCAAGCCCTGGATGCTGCGGCGCTTGGCTTCCCCCATTCCCTTGGCTGCTGGAGCGGTGTGGTGAGGGTCCCAGGCTAATGAGGCAGCAGGCGGCTGAGGCTGACCCAGGGTTCGAGGGCGAGCTGCACCTGCCGCCCCCAGCTGCGGCCCCGCAGGCGTCCATCCAGCACAGCGAGTCGCCCTCCCCCCTGGCGCCGCAGGCCGGCCACGCCCAGTTGCAGCCGGTTGAGGCCATCGGGCAGCAGACACTCCCGGAACCAGTCGCGACCGGCCTGGCGCAGGGCCAGCACCCGGGCGGCGGTGAGGGGATCCTCGAGGCTGGCCAGGGGCAGCAGGGCCACCACGATCTGGCTGGGCAGGGGCAGCCGCTGCTGCTGCTCCAGCCACCAGCTCCAGCGGGCGCAGATCACGCCGTTGCCGTCTGGCGCGGTGCTTTCGTGCACCACGCGCGAGCCGAATTCCGCCGCCAAACCACTGGTGAGACCCCGCCGCAGGGCGTCGTCATCGATCAGCACCACGGTGAGTCCGGCCTGCCCCAGCACCAGCCGGCGGCTCTGGTCCAGTAGGTGCTGGCCGTAGTGGGGGCTGTTGGGCAGGGGTTGGCGCAGCGGGGCATAAAGGGGCAGGGGATCAGCCAGGGGCGGATCCCCCAGGCTCACGCTCACCACCGGCTGTAGTCCGAGGGCCACGCCCGGCTCTGGCTGGCCGGCGGCGGCTCGGGCGCTGGCCAGCTGGCCTAGCAGCACCGCCCCGCGTTGGTCCAGCAGGCCTTGCAGCACGCGCAGCGGCTCGAGTGGTTGGCGGTGCAACTGCCACTGAAGCAGCTGGGGATTCACCTGGGCCCAGCTGGTCCACCCGGTGCCCTGGGCCGTCAGCCAGGCGGGCCAGGGTTCGGGCAGGGGGCTAAGCAGCTGCAGCAGGTGGCGCAGGGGTGCCTCGTCTTCCGGTGCCAGGGCTACCAGCTGGTTGGGGTGGCGAGGATGGCTGAGGACCTGGCGGTTGAGGCGCTCGTGCAGGGTCAGCAGGCTGGCTTCTGCCGCGGGCTGGGCCCGCCGCAATTGGTCCCAGTGCTGGGGCATCACCACCACCTCGAGGGCCTGACGCAGCAGGGTGTCGAGCTGTTCCGCCTCTGGAATCACCAGCTGCCGAGGCCCCAGCAGTCCCTGCTGCCAGGCCGCCACCAGTTGGTGGTGGTTGAGCAGCCACACGCGTGCCCCGGCCGGCGGCCGGTCACCCTCGAAGCAGGGCAGGGCCAGGCTGGGGTCTGCCCTGCCGAGGCGGGGCAACTCAACCTGGAGCAGCCGCTGCCGCTGGGCTTCACTCACCACCAAGGCCAGCGGTTCTTCGCTTAGCGCCAGTGGCACCAGCAGGCTGATCCACCAGTTGGGATCGCTGCCCGGGGCCAGCCGCACCAGGGTGTGGTCGCGGCGGCGCAGGCTGCGGGCCACCAGGCGGCTGAGGCTCAGATGGTGGGGCCAGGGCTCGCCGCCCTCGTGCTGCAGCAGGGCTTTGAGTTGCTGGTGGGCGCGGGCTTCGAGCATTCCCAGGCGTCCAACAGACTGAAAGCGTAGGAAGCTGGCTGGATGGCTCTGCCGCGATGACCTCCGTTTCCCTGCCGCACCCCGCGGGAACCACGACCGCCGCACCTGGCCTGTGGCGGCAACGCCCGGTGGGCTTGGTGGGCCTGGGGTTGATCGGTGGCTCCCTCGGCTTGGATCTGCAGCAGCTCGGGGTGGAGGTGCGCGCCCTGGTGCATCGCCCGACCACAGCCGAGCGGGCCCGGCAGCGGGGCTTGGCGACGCAGGTCAGCACTGATCCCGCTGTGCTGGCTGGCTGCGGGCTGGTGGTGCTGGCCTTGCCCCTCGACCGGTTGCTGGAGCCGTCTGCCGAGCTGCTGGCGGCCCTGCCACCGCAGGCGGTGATCACCGATGTGGGCTCGGTGAAGGCGCCGGTGCTGGCCTGTTGGTCGCGGTTGGTGCCGCGCTTTGTGGCCAGCCATCCCATGGCTGGCACCGCCCAGGTGGGGGTGGAGGCTGGGCAGTTGGGGCTGTTTCGGGATCGCGCCTGGGTGGCCACGCCGGATGCCGCTACCGACCCGGAGGCCCTGGTGCTAGTGCAGGGTCTGGCCCAGGCCGTGGGCGCCGAGTGGCTCACCTGCGCTGCCGCTGAGCACGACCGGGCGGTGGCGCTGATCTCCCATCTGCCGGTGCTGGTGGGTGCGGCCCTGCTGCAGACCGCAGATCGCTCGAGCGCCGATCCCTCGGCTGATGGCGAGCTGGCTGGCCTGGTGCGTCAGCTGGCCTCCAGTGGCTTTGCGGACACCACCCGGGTGGGCGGAGGGAATCCGGAGCTCGGCACCCTGATGGCCCGCTGCAACCAGTTGGCCCTGCTGGCGGCGCTCGGCCACTACCGCGGTGCCCTTGATCAGCTGGAGGGCTGCGTGCGGGATTCGGATTGGCAGGGGTTGCAGCAGACCCTGCAGCGTTGCCAGAGCCTGCGGCCGGAGTTTCTTTAGGTCTGGTGCTCGCTTGCCCTAGGCCAGCACCAGGGGCTGCTGGCGAGAGGCCAGCAACTGGCGGCAGGCCATCAGAGCTGAGAGGCTGACGCCGGCGGTGCCTTCGCCGGGATAGATCGCGTCGCCGCAGAGCCAGAGGCCAGGCAGGGGCGTGCGGCTGGCCAGGCCAAAGGGTCCGAAGCGGCTGGGGTGTTGCCCGAGTCCGCCCACGTAGCCGAAGGGGCGTCCGGTCCAGCGCTCAAAGCCACGGGGCGTGGCGGTTTCGCAGTGAAGCCAGGGCTGCTCGGGCAGCTGCAGCAACGCCCGCAGGCCCCGCTGCATGCCGGCTTGAACGCTGGCCTTGCGCGTTGCATAGGCCTCTGGGCTGAGCCCAAACCAGGGCCGAGCCTTTGTGAACACACTGGCAATCACCGTGGCTTCGCCGGCTGGGGCCCGGCCGTCGCCCTCGCGGCTCACCGACACAAACAGTGATCCCGGCTCGTCCCAGGCACCCTGCAGGTGGGCAGGGCATTGGGGTGGCAGGTCGCGGCGGGCCAGGGCCCCATAGAGCACCAGGGCCCCGGAGGGTTCGCCCAGCTGGCTCAGCCGGCGGCGGTACCCCGCGGGCAGCTGCGGACCGAGCAGGGTCGGCAGGGTTTGGGGTGGCAGGGCCAGCACCACGTTGGTGCAGTGCAAGTGGAAGGGCCGCCCTGCCGGCCCGAGGCCCTTCACATGCCAGCGCCGCTCCGGTGGTCCACCGGCATCGCGCTCCAGGCCTGTGACACGGTGGCGGGTGCGCAGCTGGCCGCCGGCCTGATGCAAGCCCTGCTCCAAGCCGGCACTGAGGGTTTGCATCGACCCCTCCAGGTGAAACAGCCCCAGGGGCTCCTGGGCCATGGCCAGCACGGTTGCGCCGTAGAGGGCGGCGGTGCGGTCTGCGGGTTCCTGGGAATACAGCTTCAACTGCAGGTCGAGGAAGCGCCGCAGGCGGGGATCGCCCGCGGCGCCGCAGAGGTGCAACAGGTCGGCGATGGTGGAGCCCACCAGCAGCCCACTGGCCAGGTTGGCCGGGCGCAGGGCCCCGAGCAGTTGGGTCAGATCCCAGGCGTTGCGGGGGGGTAGCACCGGATCCTGGGCAGCGAAGCCCCAGTTGGCCCGGTGCAGGGCCGCAGTCAGCTGCCAGAACCGCTCGCTGCCGGGAAACTGCGCCTGACGTTCGGCCTGCCAGCGCGCGGGGTCGCGCCAGAGCTGGACCGGCGGATGGCCATCACCCAGATCCACCACACAGCCGGGATCGAGCGGGCTGGCCAGGGGCAGGGGAATGCCGAGGTGTTGGAAGATCCGCGCGTGGATGCCCCCGGGCTCGAGCCCCGCCACCTGGGTGGCGCCCACATCAAAGGTGTAGGGCCCACGGCGGAAGGTGCCGGCGCAGCCGCCGCTCTGGTGATGGGCTTCCAGCAGCTGCACCCGCAGGCCGGCCTTGGCCAGCAGGGCCGCGGCGGTGAGCCCGGCAATGCCGGCCCCCACCACCACCACATCGCTTTGTCCATCCATGGCGGCATGCTGGCAGGTGCCTGATCCGCAGCGCGTCATGGCGGCTGAGCTCCCGGATCCCCTCGACCTCTGGCTACAACGCCGGCTGGGGCAGGTCGTGGTGGGCCGCACGCCGGTGGGCGGTGGCTGCATCCACAGCGCCTGGCGCTTCGCGCTCGCGGGAGGTGGCACGGTGTTTGTCAAAACCAACACGGCCGCCTCTCTCCCCTTGCTGGAGGCGGAAGCCGAGGGGCTTCAGCAGCTGGCCCAGCATGCTCCAGCTGGCCTGGTGATCCCCGCGCCCCTCGCCTTGGGGCTGTGCGGCGATCAGGCCAGTGATCAGGTGCCCGGGCAGGCCGTGTTGGTGTTGGGCTGGCTCGAGCTCGGTGGTCCGGTTGGCGCCGTGGCTCAAGAGAGCGCCTGGTTCGAGCTCGGCCAGGGGGTGGCTTGCTTGCACCGTTCCAGCACCAGCTGCACCCCTCCCCAGGGCTATGGCTGGCAGGTCGACAACTTCCTGGGTTCAGCGCCCCAACTCAACGGCTGGCGGAGCGATTGGGGCTTGTTTTTTGCCGAGTGCCGTCTGGCGCCCCAGCTGGCCTGGGCTGCGCGCCGCGGCCAGCCCCTGCGTGGAGCCCAAGCGCTGCTCGAGCGGGTGCCGCATTGGTTGAACAGCCATTGCTGCAGGCCTGTGCTGGTGCACGGCGATCTGTGGTGCGGCAATGGTGCCTTGCTGGCCGATGGGCGCGGGGCGATCTTTGATCCGGCCTGCTACTGGGGGGATCGGGAGGTGGACCTGGCGATGGCGCAGCTGTTCGGGGGCTTCCCGTCCGCCTTTTTCAACGGCTATGCCGATGGTTGGCCGCTCGAGCCCGGTGCCCGGGGGCGGATTCCCCTCTACAACCTGTATCACCTGCTCAACCACGCCAACCTGTTTGGCGGGGGCTACGGCCACCGCGCCCAGGCCTGCATCGATGCTCTGCTGGAGGGTGAGTCGCAGGAGGGTGAGTCGCAGGAGGGTACCCCCTAGCCCAGATACTCCTTGCGCAGGTTCTGCACCTTGGCCACCACGGCGTTGCGCTTTTCACTGGTGGTGAGGTTGTGCCAGCTCCATTGGCCCACCACCACCAGGCCCAGCAGTTCCAGCAGGCCGGGCACTACGGGCAGCAGGTTGATCGTGTCGAGCACGCCTTTGATCAGGATCTGGGCCACGATCACGGCCAGGATCACACCAGTGGCTTTGCCGATCCGGCCCATCTGGTTCCAGTCCACCTGATCGAGGGTGCTGTTCACCTTCGTCAGGATTTCGCTGTAGCGCTCGCTGAAGCTCACCTCGGTGGCGCTGGAGGGCGCTCCTGTCTCCACGTCAGTGGCAGTACCAGTGGCCGTGCCCTGCTCAGTCGCATCGGGGGTCATATCGCTCATGGACCGGGAGGAGGGGCTGATGTTTGGAATGCTTCATAAGGTATCGGTGTGACCTCCCAAGCGCCAGCGCAGCTCAGCTCGGGTCTGGGCCTGCTCACCGTTCTGCGCCAGATCTTGGTGTCAGCTGCCCCCCAGGAGGGATGTGCCCTGCTGCTCGGCGAGAGGAGGGACGATGCCTGGCGGCTGCGCTGGATCTGGCCCTGCTGCAACGTCTGGCCGTTGCCTGGTGAGCGCTGCCGTTGCTTCGCGATCGATCCCCGCGAGCAGTTGTTGGCGCAGAAGTGGGGGCGGGTACGGGGGCTGGAGGTGCTGGGGGCGGCCCACAGCCATCCCAGCAGTCCTGCGGTGCCTTCCAGCACCGACCGCCACCTCACGCTGCAGCCGGCGCTCATGCTGATCCTGGGGCGTGCCCCGGAGCAGAACCAGGATCAGCTTCAGGATCAAGATCAAGATCAAGATCAGGAGCTGGTGGCCTGGTGGTTGCCGGAGCCGCCCGCCCAGCCCCAGCGCTTGCCATGGAGAATGGAAAGCTGATCCCAGCGGCCATGCTTCCTCCCGACACCAGCGGCGTTCAGCTCAGCCCCGATGAGGTGGCCCGTTTTGCCAGGCACCTGATCCTGCCCGAGGTGGGCATGGAGGGGCAGAAGCGGCTCAAGGCCTCCTCGGTGCTGTGCGTGGGCACTGGCGGCCTCGGCTCGCCCCTGCTGCTGTATTTGGCGGCAGCCGGTGTGGGTCGCATCGGCATTGTCGATTTCGACGTGGTGGATCACTCCAACCTGCAGCGCCAGGTGATCCATGGCACCAGCTGGGTGGGCAAACCCAAGATCGAATCGGCCAAGGCCCGCATCCTCGAGATCAACCCTCACTGCCAGGTCGATCTCTACGAGACGGCCCTCACCAGTGACAACGCCCTGGAGATCATCCGGTCCTACGACATCGTTTGCGACGGCACGGACAACTTCCCCACCCGCTACCTGGTGAACGACGCCTGCGTGCTGCTGGGCAAGCCCAACGTGTACGGCTCGATCTTCCGCTTCGAGGGCCAGGCCACGGTGTTCAACCTGGATGCCGAAAGCCCCAACTACCGCGATCTCTTCCCCGAGCCGCCGCCGCCGGGCATGGTGCCCTCCTGCGCCGAGGGCGGCGTGGTGGGCGTGTTGCCCGGGATCATCGGCGTGATCCAGGCCACCGAAGCCGTGAAGATCATCACCGGCATCGGGACCACCCTCAGCGGTCGCCTGCTGTTGTTCGATGCTTTGGGCATGAAGTTCCGGGAGCTCAAGCTGCGGCCCAACCCCGAGCGACCGGTGATCGACAAGCTGATCGACTACCAGGAGTTCTGCGGCGTGGGCGGCACCGCCCCCGGCCAGGAAGAGGCGGGCTCGGTGGAGAGCATCAGCGCCACCGAGCTCAAAACCTTGCTTGATGGCGACACCTCCGGCTTGGTGCTGATTGACGTGCGCAATCCCCCGGAAGCCGAAATCGGCGTGATCCCCGGCGCCGTGCTGATTCCCCTCGATCAGATCGAGAACGGCACGGCCGTGGAACGCATCCAGCAGCTGGCGGCCGGCAAGACGCTCTACGTCCATTGCAAGCTAGGAGGCCGCAGCGCCAAGGCCCTCATCGCCCTCAAGCGGGCCGGAATCGAGGGCATCAACGTGGCCGGCGGCATCGACGCCTGGAGCCAGGAGGTGGATCCGAGCGTGCCGCGCTACTGAGTCGC
>JBIPLV010000030.1:0-19925 GCA_044369475.1 Cyanobium sp.
GCCACACCCTTTCGGGATCGGCGCTGCCCAGGCCCCCAGGGGCCTGCCACCCCGGCGCCAGCCCCGGCGCCACCGGGGTGGGGCCCTCAGCCTGCAGGGCCGCCAGGTGGTCGAGCCAGCGCCGGGCGATGCCGGTTTCAAAGGCCGTGCTCAGCATCAACTGCGGAGCCCCCTGCTCCAGGGCCGCCAGCAGCTTCCGAGGGTCTCCCTCCTGGCTGGGCCTGCGCACTTGCCAGCCGGGCCAGCTCTGGCACAGGGCTGGCTGACGCTGCAGCGATTCATCGAGGGCCACCGGCACCCTGGCGGCGAGAGCCACCAGGCCAGCCTGGTCGGCGGGGTCGAGGGGCTGCTCCAGCCACTGCAGCCGCGGCTCCCCCGCCAGCCGCTCGACCCAGGCGGTCGCCGTGGCTTGGTCCCAGCCGCCATTGGCATCGAGCCGCAGGCGCGCCTCTGCAGGCAAGCGCTGGAGCAGCTGCTCCAGGAGCTCCAGCTCCAGCCGATCGGGAAACACAGCCACCTTCCACTTGAACACGGTTGCTGGGGCGCCGCGATCGAGGGCCTCCAACGCCGCCGGCCCGGCTGGCAGCAGCAGGGCCGATGCCGGCGCCGCCAGCCAGCGCCGCTGCGGCAGGCCATCCAGCTCCGCCAGGGCAGCTCCCACGGCAAAGACGAGGGCCGGGGGCAGGCCGTTAGCCGCCAGCGCCGCCTCCAGGCCGTTGCGGGTGCAAGCGGAGCCAAGGGCCTCGATCGCTTCAGCCACCGGCGCCAGCCACCCGTCCAAGGGGGCCGCCTCGCCCCAGCCCAAGCCCCCCTGCTCTCCCTGCAGCCGCAGCAGCCAGCCGCACCGCTGGTGCACCGTGCCCGCCGCCGTGGCCAGGGGCTGGGGCAGGGCAAAGCGAAAGGGCCGCCATTGCAGGCGGATCAACCCGGCCACCAGCGCCCCAGGGCCAAACCCAAGGCCAAACCCAACCCATTGAGCGCCTGGAAGCGGAGGGCCAGAAACTTGCTGCCGGCGATGCGCTCCGGGTGGCGGTGCTGCTGCTGCAACAGGCGAATCAGATCCCGGGCCGGTGGCAGTCCCACCACCCCCAATAGGGCTGTGACCGGCCACTCACCCACCAGCACCGGCGCCCATTGAAAGGCCAGGGCACCGGCCACAAACCAGGGGACCAGGGCCGCCGCAAGGCCCGTGCCCAGACGCACCACGGGCGAGCGCTTGCCGTTGGCGGCATCCTCCTCCACCTGATGGAAATGGGAGCAGAACAGCACCAGGGTGGTGGCCAGGGCGGGGCCACTGCCCAGCATCAGGGCTGTCCCCCACGGAATCGCCGGGGTGCTGGCAACGCCAGACGGCGCAAGGGCCAACAGGGCAGCGGCGGTGGCCAGGGGGCCGAAGGCGATCCAGCAGAGCGGCTCCCCAAGGCCGCGGTAGCCCAAGCGGAAGGGCGGCCCTTGATACACGTAACCAAGCCCGCAGCAGGCCAGCACCAGGGCCAGCACGGCCGGCGTGCTGCGCCAGGCAACCAGGGCCATCAGGGCCAGGCCCAGCAGCAAGCAACCGTTGGCCAGCAGGGCCACCCGATCCCGCCGCCCGGTGAGATTCACCACCGAATGGGGCTTGCCGTGGGTGTCGACGCCGGTGTCGGCATCAAAAACATCATTGGCCAGGTTTTCCCAGGCCAGCAGCAGCACCGCCGCGAGCAGAAAAGCGAGCAATTGCTCGGTCCGTAACGGCTGGCCCTGACCGAGCTGCCAGCCGGCAGCCAGCAGCACCGGCATCACCGCCACGGCATACATCGGCCACTTCACCGCCGCCTTCCAAAGTCGGCGGCGGTCGGGGGGAGTGGCGTAACGGCTTGCGACGACCTTGGACACAGGGATGGGGACCGCAGGCGGCAGCCGCTGCAGGACCCATACATTTGAGCAGTTCTTCGTCGCGGCAACGGCCCCTTCTGGTGCAGGCCTCCCCTTCCTTCACCAACGCCTTCAACGCCCTGCTGGCCGCGGCCAACGCCCAGGCCGGTCAGCTGGAGGAGGACGGCGTCCTGAGCCTGGCGCTGCCCCTGGACGGCGGCGACCCGCTGCTGCTGCTGCCCTTGCTCGAGCCCGAACGCGACCACGAGAGGGGCGGGGGCGGTGGGGATGGCTTCCGCTTTCTCTGGGACGGCGCCCCAGGCCTCTGCATCGCCGCCAGCGGCCGCGCCCACAGCCTGGAGCTGAGCGGTCCGCGCCGCTTTGAACTGGCCCAACGCTTCGCGCGGTTGTGCCTGAGCCGGCTGGCTGGTCCGGGCGAGGGCCTAGCGAGCTGTCCGCCCCAGGCCCGGCCGCGGGTGCTGCTGGCCTTCAGCTTCTTCGACGCCCCCCTCGAGGCGGGTCCGGCAGCGGTGCCAGGCGTGCAGGCGGTGTTGCCCCGCTGGCAGCTGAGCCGCCACGGCCCCCAGAGCTGGCTGCGCCTGCAGCGACCCCTGGGCGGCGGCATCACCCCCCGCAGCGTGGCCGAGGAGCTCTGGGAGAAGGCCCGCCAGCTGGAGCGCCACAGCGCCACGACCGCACCGGTGCTGCCCGCCGTTCGGGTGCTGCAGCGCACCGCCTGGCAGGACCGCTATCGCCTCGCCGCCGAGCAGGCCCTCGCCCTGGTGGAGGAGCAGCGCCTCGAGAAGCTGGTGCTGGCGGTGCGGCAACAGCTGGAGTTGAGCGAGGGCGTCGATCCGCTAACCCTGCTGGCCCCCCTGCGCCGAACCCAGAGCGGCAGCTGCCGCTTCCTCTGGCAACGGCAACCCGGCTCCGCCCTGCTGGGAGCCTCACCGGAACGGCTGCTCACCGTGCGCCAGGGCCAGCTGCGCAGCGACGCCCTGGCCGGCACCGCCCCCAGAGACGGAGGGGCGGCCTTGCTGGCCTCGACCAAGGATCGGCTGGAGCATGAGCTGGTGGTGGAGACGATCCTGGCGGTGCTGACCCAGGCCGGTCTGCAGCCACGCCGGCCCCGCCGACCCCGGCTCGCCCGCCACGGCCAGCTGGTGCACCTGCACACCCCGATCACCGCGCCCCTGGGAGGCTTGGACCCGCTGACCATCGCCGCGGCCCTGCACCCCACTCCCGCCGTGGCAGGCCTACCCCGGCGGGAGGCGATCAGCTGGCTGCGTTGCCTTGAACCCTTCGAGCGCGGCCATTACGCCGCACCGATCGGCTGGATCGACAGTGCCGGCGACGCGGAGCTGCGGGTGGCGATCCGCAGCGGCACGTTGCGGGGTCGGCAGCTGGAACTCACCGCCGGAGCCGGACTGGTGCGCAGCTCGGCCGTGGAGCAGGAGCTGCAGGAAGTGCAGCTGAAACTCGGCGTGCTGCAGCAACAGCTCAACCTGCCGGCTCAGACGAGCAGCCGCTCGATCACCTGATCCGCCAGGGGGATTCCCCCCAGCCGCTCCACCTCCCGCACACCGGTGGGGCTGGTGACATTGATCTCACTGAGGCGGCCATCGATCACGTCGATGCCCACAAAGAACAGACCTTCGGCCTTCAAGGCCGGCGCCAGTTCAGCGCAGATGTGAAGCTCCTGATCGGTGAGGTTGGTGGCCTCGGGCTGGCCGCCCACCGCCAGGTTGCTGCGAAATTCGCCGCCGCTCGGCACCCGGTTGACCGCCCCTAGCGGCTCCCCATCCACCAACAGGATCCGCTTGTCGCCGGCGCTCACCCCAGGGAGGAACGCCTGCACCATCACCGGCAGCTGCTCCTGGCCTGTCACCAGCTCCAGCAGGGCCCGCAGGCCGGGGGTGCTGGCGGAGGCAAACACCACCCCCTGACCGGCCCGCCCCCCCAGAGGTTTGAGCACCACCTCCCGGTGCTCGGCCGTGAAGGCAGCCAGCGCCTCGACGCGACTGGCCACCAGGGTGGGCGCCATCAGATGGCTCCAGCGCAGGGCGCTGAGCTTTTCATTCCAGGCCCGCAGCGCCGCCGGGCTATTCAGCACCCGCACCCCCTGGCGCTCGGCCAGCTCCAGCAGGTGGGTGGCATAGAGGTAGGCCTCATCCACGGGGGGGTCCTTGCGCATCCACACCTGCGGGAAGGCGGTGAGGGGAAGCCGCTGCGCCGCGCCCAGGCGATACCAGGGCTCACCGCTCGGGGGCTGGCCTTCGGGCCGTGAGTCCAGAGGCTGGGCCACCACCCAGGCGCCATGACCCGATGACGCTCCCTGCGGTTGCTCAGATCCAGGGTCGTCGGCCGCGGACAGGTCTGCCAGGGTGCAGACCCACACCTGCTCCCCAGCCCGCTGACCCGCCTGCATCAGGGCGACGCTGGAATCCTTGGCTGGGTTGAGCCGCGCGATCGGATCGATCACGAACAGTTGGGAGGCCACCGCTCAGCTCGCCAGCAAGGCGTCGAGCTGGCCTGAGCGCTCGAGGGCATGGAGATCGTCGCAACCGCCCACGTGCTGGCCGTTGATAAAGGTCTGGGGCACACTGCGGCGCCCGCCGCTCTTGGCGGCCATCTCTGTGCGGGCCTCCTCATCGCCATCGATGGCGAACTCCGTGTAGGCCACGCCCTTGCGATCGAGCAGGGCCTTGGCGCGAATGCAGAAGGGACAGGCCCGCCAGGTGTAGATCTCAACAGTGGCGGCCATCTCAGACGATCCCAACAAGCAACTGGAATCGTAGAAGCGGGCGCAGAGCCAGGAGGGCGATCAGCTTTTCTGCTGTTTAGCTAAGTCATGACTTAGCCAAGCCAGCCAAAAGGCAAGGCATCACTCAGACGCGCCCCATCCCCATCCAGCCCAGCGCCCGCGGTGGCGCTGACCAGCAGCACTGGCACTGATACGGTCAACCCATCAGCAACCCTGCGCACTCCGCCGTGACCGCCGCCATCCCGGTGCTCGACCTCACCGACTTCAAGCGCGACCTCTCCGAGCTCACCGACCGCCTGGGCAACGCCCAGGACTGTCTTTGACGTACCGGCACTGAAAGCACGGCAGCAGGACCTCGAGCAGCTGGCCTCCCAGCCGGATTTCTGGGACGACCAGAAGCAGGCACAGGCCAAGATGCGCCAGCTGGATGAGGTGAAGGCCCAACTCGAGCAGCTGGGCGAGTGGCAGGCGGCTGTTGCCGATGGTGAAGCCACCTTGGAGCTCTACGGCCTCGAGCCCGACGACGACCTGCTGGCCGAATCCAACACCGCTCTGCAGAAGCTTCGCGCCGACCTCGATCGTTGGGAACTGGAGCGCCTGCTCTCCGGCCCCTACGACAAGGAGGGCGCCGTGATCAGCATCAACGCCGGCGCCGGTGGCACCGACGCTCAGGACTGGGCGCTGATGTTGATGCGCATGTACACCCGCTGGGCCGAAGACCACGGCATGAAGGTGACCGTGGATGAACTCAGCGAGGGGGAGGAAGCGGGCATCAAAAGCTGCACGATCGAGATCGAGGGCCGCTATGCCTACGGCTACCTGCGCAATGAAAAGGGCACGCACCGACTGGTGCGCATCTCACCGTTCAATGCCAACGACAAACGGCAGACCAGCTTTGCCGGCGTGGAGGTGATGCCCAACATCGAGGCGGAGGTGAAGCTCGACATCCCCGACAAGGACCTGGAAATCACCACCTCGCGCTCGGGTGGAGCCGGCGGCCAGAACGTCAACAAGGTGGAAACAGCCGTGCGCATCCTGCACATCCCCACCGGCCTGGCCGTGCGCTGCACCCAGGAGCGCTCCCAGCTCCAGAACAAGGAAAAGGCGATGGCCCTGCTGATGGCCAAACTGCTGGTGATTGCCCAGGAGCAGCGGGCCGCCGAGATCGCCGACATCCGTGGTGACATCGTGGAAGCGGCCTGGGGCAACCAGATCCGCAACTACGTGTTTCACCCGTACCAGATGGTGAAAGATCTGCGCACCCAGCACGAAACCACCGACGTGCAGGGCGTGATGGACGGCGACCTGGACCCTTTCATCCAGAGCCTGCTGCATGCTGGCGTCGAGGTGGGAGCAAGCAGCGATGACTGACGACCCAGGCCCTCCGGCCCCTCAGGCTCCCGGCGAGAACCCCAGCTTCGTCAAACTGGCCATGCGCAACATGGTGCGCAAGGGCCGGCAAAGCCTGTTTCACTTCGGCCTCACCGCCCTCGGTCTCACCGGCTTCCTCGTGCTGATCGCCTGGCTGGGCCGGCCGCAGCTGCCAGGGGGCTGAGATGGCCGCCCCCCCCGATCTCGACCTGGCCTTCGCCGCCGACGCAGAGCTGCCGCCGGAGCTGTTGGCAGCCGCTGGCCCCTGGGCCGATCCGCTCAGGGGTGCAGAGGCCTGGCACGCCTGTGTGGAGAACTGGCTGGCCCAGCTGAGCGACGAGCTGCCCACCCACCTGCAAGCCGCCGCCTACAGCCTGGGGCTGAGTCTGGTGGGCGACGCCGAAATCGCCACCCTCAACACCGACTGGCGCAGCAAGGAAGGCCCCACCGACGTGCTGGCCTTCGCCGCCCAGGACGAAGGCTTAGCGCAGGCCCCGCCGATGCCCCTCCCCGGCGATGCGGACGGTGTTGAATCGCTGGAACTGGGCGACATCGTGATCTCGGTGGACACCGCCGCGCGCCAGGCGGCTGAACACGGCCACAACCTGGAGCAGGAACTGCTGTTTCTGGCCAGCCACGGGCTGCTGCACCTGCTGGGCTGGGACCATCCCGACGACGCCAGCCTGGCGGCCATGCTGGCGCGCCAAGAGCAGCTCGTTAACGTGCCAGCGGAGCCATGACAAGCCTGCGTCCCCTGCCACCTCCCGAGCCCGTTCCGCAGCAGGTCCTGCCGCAGACCCGGGGCCGCCGCCTACGGGCAAGAGCCTGGACGGTGGCCGGAGACCTGCCCGCGAGTTTTCGCTACGCCGCGCAGGGGCTGGCCTACGGCTTCGCCAGCCAGCGCAATTTCCGCATCCACGTGATCACCGGGGCGGTGGTGTTCGGCCTGGGGCTCTGGCTGCAGCTGCCCACGGCCCAGCTGGCGGTGCTGGTGCTCACGGTGACAGCGGTGCTGGTGCTGGAGCTGCTCAACACCGCCACCGAAGCCGTGGTCGACCTGGCCATCGGCCGTCAGTTCCACCCCCTGGCCCGCATCGCCAAGGACTGCGCGGCGGCAGCGGTGCTGGTGGCGGCCCTGGCATCGCTAATGATCGCCCTGTTGCTGCTCGTGCCGCCCCTGCTGACCCGGCTGGGCCTTTGAATAGGGGCAGGCCAGGCGCGGCGATGCTTCTCGTTCTCGACAACTACGACAGCTTCACCTTCAACCTGGTGCAGTACCTGGGCGAGATGGCGGCCGAGCATCCGATCGCCGCTGATCTGCGGGTGGAGCGCAACGACGCCCTCAGCCTGGAGCAGATCCGCGCCCTGGCCCCCGCCGCCATCCTGATTTCTCCCGGCCCCGGCGACCCCGATCAGTCGGGGGTCTGCCTTGAGGTGCTGCGCGAGCTCAGCCCCACCATCCCCACCCTGGGTGTGTGCCTGGGGCACCAGTCGATCGCCCAGGTGTACGGCGGCAAGGTGGTGCGGGCCAAGGAGCTGATGCACGGCAAAACCTCCCCGGTGCACCACAGCGGCCAGGGCGTGTTTGAGGGGCTGGCCAACCCGCTCACCGCCACCCGCTACCACAGCCTGATCGCCGAGCGCGAGAGCCTCCCCGACTGCCTGGAGATAACCGCCTGGCTCGACGACGGCACGATCATGGGCCTGCGCCACCGGGATTATCCGCACCTGCAGGGGGTGCAGTTCCACCCCGAGAGCGTGCTCACCCAGGAAGGCCACCAGCTGCTCGCCAACTTTCTGCGCCAAGCCAGCCAGCCAGCCCCCCCAGATCAACTGGGTTAGCGTCACGTCGACTGCCGCTCTGCCATGCGTCTGCTGCCCACCCTCGGCGCTCTCAGCCTGAGCTCTCTTGGCCTAGGCACGCTCAGCCTGGGCACAGCCCTGCTGGCCGCCGGCCCGGCCCTGGCCGGCAGTGGCGTCACGATCACCAGCTATGGCCACAGCGCCCTGCTGATCAGCGGCGGTGGCGCCAGTGTGCTGATCAACCCGTTCAAGGCGGTGGCCTGCGCCGCCGGCCTGGCGGAGCCGCGGGTGAGTGCCACGGTGGTGCTGGCCAGCAGCCGCCTGCTGGATGAGGGTGCACCGGTGGCCCGCGGCAAGATGCTGGTGGATCCCGGCTCCTACAAGGTGAGCGGCCTGACGATCGAAGGCATCGCCGGCCCCCACGACCGCGTCGGTGGACGCCGCTTCGGCCAATCCACCCTGTGGCGCTGGAAGCAGGGCGGCCTGGACATCGCCCACCTGGGCGGCACCGCGGCCCGGCTTAGCCCCTCCGACAAGGTGATGCTGGGGCGCCCCGACGTGCTGATCATCGGCGTGGGCGGCGGCGCCAAGGTGTACTCCGGTGCCGAAGCGGCTGAGGTGGTGCGCGAGCTCCAACCGCGCCGGGTGATCCCGGTGCAATACGTCAGCGGCAAAACCCCCAAGGACTGCGACCAGACCTCGGTGCAGCCGTTCCTCGATGCCATGGCAGGCACCCCCGTGAAACGCACCGGCCGCAGCCTCAGCCTGCCCGGCAAGCTCGACGGCGGGCCGGTGATCGAGGTGATGCGCTAACCAGCTGCGCCCCCGTTCTCAATCACCGAGTAAGCGGCCCAAAACCGCTGCATCTGTTCGAGGGTTCCGAGGCTCACCCGCAGCGAGCCATCGATCAACGGCTTGCCCGCCATGGATCGCACCAAGACACCGGCCCCCCGCAGACGCCGCTCCACGTCCTCAGCCGGGCTCTCGGGCCAGATCAAGAGGTAGTTTCCCCCTGCAGCATGGTGCCGCACCCCGGCCAGCTGCAACTGCTGCACCAGCCAGGTGCGGGCCCGCAGCACCTCAGCGACGTAAGCATCGGTGTAAGGCTGGTCAGCCAGGGCGGCCCGAGCGGCGGTCACCGCAAAGCTGTTGATGTCGTAGGGGCCCGTGACGCGCCCAATGCGATCAACCACCGGCGCCGCCCCGATTGCAAAGCCAATGCGCAACCCGGCCAGACCCGCCGTCTTGGCCAGGGAGCGCAGCACCACCAGGTTGGGCGTGGCGTCGAAGTTCGCCGAGGCCAACACGCTGTCGCCGGTGAAGGCCTCATACAACTCATCCACCACCACCAGGGTGGCGGGGGCCGACGCCGCCAGCTCGAGGATCCGCTCGGGAGCCAGCCGGGTGCCGGTGGGGTTGTTGGGGTTGCAGATCAGCAGAATGCGCGGCCGGCGCGTCAGAGCGGCGCGAATCGCGTCGAGCGGGAAGGCAAAATCCGGCAGCCGGTAGGGGATGGCTTCAATCGCCATGCCCTGCATCTGGGCACAGGGGGTGTAGTAGCCGAAGGTCGGGCTGGTGGTGAGCAACGTCTCCCCCCGGTCGCCATAGGCGTGAAAGATGGCGTGGATCGCCGCATCCACACCGTTGAACAGGCCGATCTGCTCGGGGGTGAGCGGCTGGCCCAGGCCGGTTGCCGCGAAATTGGCCACCACCGCCTCCCGCAGGCCGTCGTACTCGGGATAGATGGCGTAGTGATCGGCGGGAATCGCGCGGATCGCCTCCACCACCCGAGAGCTTGGTCCCACCGTGTTCTCGTTGAAGTCGAGCCGCAGCAACCCACGCCGCCCTTCCAGCGGCGCGCTGTAGGCCTTGAGGCTCTCCACCTCCAGGCGGGGCTGGGGGATTGGTCGTTCCGGGAGATCCGGCCTCTGCTGCGACTCCATCACATCCGCTCCAACGTTGGAATCCCCAACAGCCCCAATCCCAGCTTGAGGGTGTCGGTGGTGAGGCGGCAGAGGGCTAGGCGGGAAGAGCGGGCCGGCTCTTCGGCCTTGAGCACCGGCACCTGGTCGTAGAAGCGGTTGAACACCTGGCTGAGCTCAAAGAGGTAGGCGCAGAGCCGATTGGGCAGCAACTCCTCCTCCACTTCGGCGATCACCGCATCGAACTTGAGCAGTTCCCGCACCAGGGCCCACTCCTGGTGTTCCGTGAAGGTGAGTGGGGTGCCAGCCTCAGATGAGGAACCAGGAGCGCCAGCTTCGAGATCGCCGCCCTTGCGGGCGATGCCGGCAATGCGCACGACCGCATAGAGCAGGTAAGGCGCCGTGTTGCCCTGCAGGGCCAGCATCCGATCAAAGCTGAACTGGTAGTTGGTGTTCCGGTTCTGGCTGAGGTCGGCGTATTTGACCGCTGCCAGGCCCACGGTTGTGGCCGCATGCTGGATGAAGGCCTCATCTTCCGCACGCTCCTCCTCCACCAGGCGGCGGCGCAGGTCAGCTTCGGCCCGCTCCACCGCCTCATCGAGCAGATCCCGCAGGCGCGGGGTGTCGCCGGCGCGAGTTTTGAGCTTTTTGCCGTCCTCCCCCTGCACCAGACCGAAGGGCACGTGTTCCACGCTGGCGCCCTGGGGAATCCAGTCGGCACGGCGGGCCACCTGGAACACGCCGGCAAAGTGGTTGGCCTGACCGGCATCGGTCACGTAGATCACGCGGCGGGCGCCATCGCCCTGTGGAACGTCACCGAAGCGATAGCGAATGGCGGCGAGGTCGGTGGTGGCGTAGTTGAAGCCGCCATCGCTCTTCTGCACGATCACCGGCAGGGGCTTGCCGTCCTTGCCGCTCATGCCCTCCAGAAACACACAGCGGGCGCCGTCGTCAGTCACCAACAATCCGGAGGCATCGAGATCGGCAACGACGGCCTCCAGGTAGGGGTTGTAGAAGGATTCGCCGCGCTCGGCCAGGCGGATGTCGAGTCGGTCGTAGATCTTCTGGAATTCACGGCGGCTCTGGTCACAGAGGAGCTGCCAGGCCCGGCGGCTCACCGGATCGCCGCTCTGCAGCTTCACCACCTCCTCGCGGGAGGTGGTCTGGAAGGCTTCATCGGCATCGAAGCGGGCCTTGGCCTGGCGGTAGAAGGCCACCAGGTCGCCCAGATCCACCGCATCGGCTGTGGTGAGGGCCTCGGGCGCCACCTGCTTGAGATGGGTAATCAGCATTCCAAACTGGGTGCCCCAGTCGCCCACGTGGTTGAGGCGCAGCACCGGGTGGCCGCGAAACTCCAGCACCCGCGCCAGGGCATCGCCAATGATCGTGGAGCGCAGGTGCCCCACGTGCATCTCCTTGGCGATGTTGGGGCTGGAGAAGTCGACGATCACCGGGGCCAACGGGGCTCCCGCCGCAGTGGCCTTCACCGCAGTGACCTCCACCGCCGGCACCCCCAGCCGCGCATCCCCGAGCCGCACCTGCACCTCAGCCGCCAGCCGCTCGGGCCGCAGGGTGAGATTGATGAAGCCAGGGCCGGCGATCTGGGGCGGCGCGCAGAGCTCTGCGAAGGCCGGATCTTCGGCCAGCTGCGCCACGATCGCCGTGGCGATGGCCCGGGGCGACTGGCCCAGGGGCTTGGCCAGGGGCAGGGCGCCGTTGGCCTGGAAATCACCGAATTCCGGCTTGCTGGCCGGCGCCAGCTGGGGATCCAAGGGCTGGCCGGCCGCCTGGGCCGCCGCCGCCGCCGCCGGGAACGCCCGCTCCATGGCCGCCAGCAACTGGCCGTTCAGGGTTTGGGCGATGCGGAGCATGGGGGCCGGGTAGAGGCAGGTTCGTCTTTGATCATCCCGCGCAGGCTGTCAGACCCAGCTCCTGTTCCAGACCTTCAAGCACCACATCGGCCACCAGCTGAATGCGGTAGCGGCAGTGCTGGGTTTGGGTGCAATCGAAGCGGCCGTGCTCCCAATACTTGTTGCTGCCGGTGCCGCCGCCACACAGCCCGAAATGCTCGCAGCTGCCGCGACACAGCTCCACGCCCGTCCGGATCTCGGCGGCCACCCGGCGAAACTTGTCGGAGGCGGCCAGAGCTTCGAGGCTGTCAACGAGCACATTGCCAAAGGAGAAGTCGCCGTACTCGGCCGTCTTCACCGACAGCAATTCGGGATCGAAGGTGGACACCTGGCCGCGGGCATCAACGTTGACGATCACAAACGGGGTGTTCATGTCGGTTTGCACCATGCGCGCCTGGCTGCAGGCAATGCTGGCGATTCCATCAAATTCGCGGATTCGGAGGCGGCCGGGCTGCTCGCGGCTGCGCTGCCACAGCCGCGCCATGAACGCGCGGTAGCGCTGCTCCAGGGCCACCTGAGCGGCACCGCCAGCATCGAGGCTGGAGTGGCTGTTGGCCCCCTCCGTCTCCTCCATGTTGAAACCCACCTCGGCGATGCCGTGCTGGAGGAAGAAATCAGCCATGGCGTCGGCATGGTCGAGGGCATCGGCGGTGAGCACGCAGATCACCTGAAAAGGAATCTGCCGCCGGGAAAGCCAGTCGATGCCACGCATCACCGCCGCGTGGGTGGGCAGGCCGGTGCGGGTCACCCGGTGGGCATCGTGCAAGAAGGCCGGGCCATCCATGCTCACGCCCACATGGATGCCGTTGCGTGTGAAGCAGTCGCACCAGGCTGCATCGATCACGGTGGCGTTGGTCTGCAGCGACTGCACGATCGTGGAGAAGGGCAGGCTGCGCCGTTCGAGCAGCCTCCGAATCCGCTGGGTGGCCTCGTCGTAGAAGGCGATTGGCGCCATCAGTGGCTCGCCCGCATGCCAAAGCAGGGTGAAATCCCCCCCGAAGTAGGGGCTGTCGAGCACCCGTTCCACGGCCGCCTCCAGCACCTCAAACGACAGCCGGCTGCGGTCGCCTCGATCCGGCAGGTAGCAGTAATCGCAATCGAGGTTGCAGAAGGGGGTGGGCTGGACCACCAGAAGCCGCACCGGGCCGCAGGTTTCGGGACGCGAGGGGTCCCGCTCAGCAACCGGAACAGCCATCAACGCCAGTAGCGGCCTCCGTTGAAGAAGCCACCATTGCGGAACCCGCCGTTGCGGAAGCCCCCGTTGTAGAAGCCGCCGTTGCGGAAGCCCCCGTTGTAAAAACCGCCGTTGTTGAACCCACCGTTGTAGAAGCCACCGTTGTTGAAGCCGCCGTTGCCCCAACCCAGCCCAGAGCCGTTCACAAACACGTAGGAGAGGGCATCGTCGGCCATGCCGGTTGCGCCCTCGCGCTCCTGCACCGCCGCCGCGATCCGGCTCAGCCGTTCCTCGATGCTGCGCGCGGGAATCCTGCGCTCAGTGGGCGGATCCTGGACGCTGGCCAGAGCCAGGGCCGCTGCCCCATCGAGGGGCAGGGAGACCAGCAGCAACAGGCCAAATAGGTGGGAGCGGTTGAACAACGCCATGACAGCAACGGAGAGGGGGATCAGCGAACTGGTTCAGCGAGCCTTGGCTGGGGCCTGATTCTCCGGAATCGGACGGATCGTCTCAACCCCCAGCATCACCGCCTCGAAACTGGTGCGGATCGTGACTTCGGGCAGGCCCACTGAGCTGCCAGGCCCCAGCCAACGGTTCACGGCGGCGACCGTGTCGGGCTGGCCATCGAGGTAGCCCGTCAACAGCCGGGCGATCGCGAGGTTGACCAGATTGCGGAAGGCTGAATCGTTCTCGGCCAGTACGCAACTCACGGCGTAGGCCTCGAAGGGGAAATCGGGGGTCAAGGCCAGGCCCTGCAGCCCCTGTTGGCGCACCAAACCAGCCAGCACCAGTGTGTCACCCACCACGCCATCCACGTTTCCGGCCTTCAAGGCCGCCACCGCCGCCGGCAGGTTGTTGAAGGGCACGGCCGTTGCCTTGGGTTGCATGCCCTTCAGCTCGGTCTCCCCCAACGATTGGCGCACCACAGCAATCTTGCGGCCGGCCAGGGCTGCCGGGCTGCCGTCAAAGCGACCGGCCGGGGCCAGCAACCTCAAGCCTGAAAGCCCGATCGGCAGGGAAAAGTCCACCTGCATGTCCAGTTCCCAGCTGAACGGAAACCCGCAGGCCAAATCGGCCTGGCCCTTGGTGATGCTGCCCACCAGGCTGGCGGTATCACCCACCGGGGCGAAGCGCACCGTCACCGGCCGGCCCACAGCCTGGGAGAGTTCGGCAGCGATTCGATCGGCCACCAGGATGCCGTAGCCGCTGGGTTGCCCCTGGAGACCAAGCACCATCAAGGGAGGCACATCGGCAAAGCCGCTCAGCACGAGCTGGCCGGTGCGCGCCGCCCGCTGCACAGCGCCCTCGGCCAAGGCCGCCACCGGCATCGCAGCCAGCAGGCCCAGGGCTCCGAGGCCTGCCGAAACCCGGCGCCAGAGGCCCGATCCGGTGGTGAGGAGTTGTGGAGCCACCCAACCTCGACGTGAACTAAACGCAGTATGCAGAGGGCTGCCCAAGCTGCCAACGCGAGGGGCTCAGGCATCAAAGCGCATGCTCAGATCCAGCCAGGCGCTACGGGTGATCGGGGCGCTGGTGGAGATCAGATCGATGCCCGTGGCTGCGTAGCTCCGCAGCTGCTCGGGTTGCACGCCGGAGGCTTCCAGCACCAGCTGCCGCCCCTGGGCGAGCACGCGCAACTGAGGCACCAGCTCCGCCAGCTCCTGGGGCGGAAATTCGTCGAGCAGCACCCCATCAGCACCAACCCGCACCGCGGCTGACGCTTCTGCAGCGGTTTCCGCCTCAACAATCACCCGGGCCGGCCAAGGCGCCGCGGCCCGCACCGCCGCAATCGCCACCTCCACCCCACCCGCCCAAGCCAGGTGGTTCTCCTTGAGCATGGCGGCGTCATCGAGGCCCTGCCGGTGGTTGGTACCGCCGCCGCAGCGCACGGCGTATTTCTCGAGCACCCGCAGACCCGGTGTGGTTTTGCGGGTATCGGCCAGGCGCACGCCAGTGCCAGCGAGCTCAGCCACCAGCGCGGCCGTGGCGGTTGCGATGCCTGAGAGCCGCATGGCCAGGTTGAGGGCCGTGCGCTCACCGGCCGCCAGGGCAGCCACAGGGCCCTCCAACTCCAGCAATCGCTGGCCGGATGCCACCGGCTCGCCATCGGCCACGAGCAAGCGCACATTCACTCCAGGATCCAACAGGCGGAATAGCGGCTCCAGCAGCACGCCGCCGCAAAAGAGCCCATCAGCCTTGGCGCGCCAATGGGCCCGGCCGCTGCAGCCCGAAAGAGCCGCCGCCGCGAGATCGCCACGACCCAGATCTTCCGCCAACCAGGCGCGCAGCTGGTGCTGGAGCTGGGGGGTGAAAGGCAGACGAGCGATGGTCATTGCCCCTCGGGATCAAGCCTCCCCATGATGCGAGGCGATGGAGCTGCCATGCCCAGCTCGATACAACAACAGTTACCAAAAAAGTGTCAGTTTGCCGTCAAGGACCTAGACAGTGCGAATGACGAAATGGATTGCCATGGCCCGCCCCAACCTGCGCAGCATTGCCCCCCTGACCGTAGTTGCGCTCCTGAGCCTGGCGGGTTCCGGCACCACGGCCGCCGTGGCCCAAACCGCACCAACCGTCCAAATCCTGGACAACAACATCTCACTCGCGCAGGTGCTCAAGGCCCAGGAAGGCTGGTGCGCGGCGCTGCTGCAGATCAGCGCCGACTACGCCAAGGCCGGGATCACCAAAGCCAAAACAACCGCAACACAAGTGGTTGATCAGGCCTACAGCTACCAGTACGGCCCAGTGGCCTTCAAGCCCACCTTGGCCTCAGGTGAGCAAACCTTTCGCACCGATCGCGAAGGCGCCATTGCCTACTTTGTAGGCCACAATCCAAAATTCCCGAAAGACAAGGGGTTCGCCCTTACATCCTGGCGCACCTGCAAGATAGTCAACAAGGTGATTCAGCTCAACGGCTCAACGGCCACCACCATGGGGAATGTGATCTTCACCGATGCCACAGGCACCGTCACCAGTGTTGATAAAACCTGGACCTTCATGAAAGAAGCAGGTGGCAATGTGCGGATCGTGCTGCATCATTCATCCCTGAACTACGGCAGCTGAGAGACATCTTGCATCCCGTTGCCCCTATCCCAGCAAGGTGACTGGGCAACCGATGACCCTCGGTGAATATCCGGGCCACGGGATCGACGACCTGATCCAAAATCACAGGTCCTGGATGGGCTAGGTCATGGCCTCGCTGGAAAAATCCGCTTTGGCCATGACTTGAAGCAGCAACGAGGAGTCGATCCTGTTTAGCTGAGGGTGCTTGGACGCTTTAGCACTTTGAGCAGAAGCAATGTGAAAATGTCTTTGGCTTTGCCATGCGTATTGAAATTGCATTGTCTGTCCAAGCAGGATCTCCGGTTAATCAGCCAAGGCGTAACCCACCACGGCCGCAACATACGCCCGCCAGTCGCTCAGTAGCTCGGGCGATTCGTCAATCTGCTTTGAGATCGGATCAAGGACAAAATCTGGAGCGCCACACTCCACTTGCAGGTTGAAGTCGGCAAAGTGGTGGAAGGTTGAATGGTGCAGCACAGCACCACGGCCTGGAACTTCATCGAGAATCGCCGTGATCTGTTCGCGACCACTCGTGATCGAGTAGCTCGAAAGCAAAACCTGCTGACTGTCCGCGGTGAGTCGAAGCACTCCTTCATGGGGATGGGCCGGCATCACCACATGCCCGGGGATCAGGGCGTCGAAGGCGAGCAAGGAGTGATCACTCCGTTTGCGGCAGATCTGCACACCGCCGTTTTGACCAGTAACCACACAGGGGGTGTCAATGCCCGGACAGGTGGGATTGACGTATTCGTTGTCTGATGCAAGGCCGGGCCACGAGCGATTAAAAGTCTGGGTCTTGGTTACAGAGGCCAAGCAACCCCCGAAAGCCAGCATGCTGGCACCTAGATCAGTATGGTCACGGGCGATCACGAGCTGAGTTCCTCCTGCAACGGCAGCTTCCAGGGCCTCAAAAAAGGCCGGCTCAGGGCCGTTGTCGAGATCGGGAGCCATCAACCAAACCTGGCTGTAGTGGCCCTGGCGCAGTTGTTGCTGGAGATCTTGAGCCTCAGCCTCATCGCTGGGGTAGTCCTGAACAGTGAGGGTGAAGGCCGGATTGGCTGTCTCACCAGCTTGGCGGATCTGCGCGGCCAAAAGGCTAAAGCGAGCGATACACCAGTCGCTGGGGTCCTCAACAATGGTGGTTTGCAACAGGGCACGGGGTGAAGCAACCATGAACCCGATTCGGCAGAAGACTCAGACTCCATCATGACCCAACAACACCACTCATCAATCGTTCGCTCAACCCAGCAGCATCGCCAAAGGCGGGCAGGCCCTCGGGCAGACGCATTCACAGACATTCTCAAGGGTCGATCGGGGTCGGTATAGAACCAGCACGAACCGTGGAGTGATGAGGTGCGCGGGATGTCGATCACCAAGCCCAGCTGGATGGAGGAACCAGTCATCGCCGTCCATCTGGTCAGCAGGGCCGACATGAGAAAAGGGATCATCAAAGGATGCAGACAGCCATTGATCCTCGTAACCAACAGCGGGCGCACCTAGGCGAAGGCAGCTCGAAAAGATGCCTTCGGAAGCGTTGGAGAGAAGGCTAAGAGCGTTGGGTGTGCTCGGTTCCTTCTCCCGTGGGCGGGGAGCAAACGACAACACTTACATCGAATCCCTGCTCACCAGGGCGAAGAATCACCCTGATGAACCGGGCAACCGTGCACCAGCGGGGCAAAGCGTGCCAGGGATCACAGCAGTTGTGGATTGAGACAACCATCAGCACCAACATAGCAATATTACATTCGAGACACCCAATCAGAGCAAAAGCGGGGTTGTGGATCAACAAGCCCGTAGGCAAAATCGAATCTTGGCGATACCGCAACGTTAATGCATGCAGATGGTTCAAGAAAGATCGATGGACCGCCTGTGGGTCGGCCCCTAGACATGGCCAGCAGACCATCCATCAAAGCCCGGCCAACCAAGGCACAATGACGTTATAAGGCTCAATCAAAGCAGGAGGCGGTAGCACCATGCCTCAGTTGGTGGAGCAGCTATGCAGCAAGGGTGTGGGTCGATAACGAGGAAGGAAAGAGGACAACGATTCACACGCTGAGAATTCGGGAGGGTTTGATGAAGGGCTGAGAGACGATCGCTCACAGCCCCACATGGCAAGAATCGCAGCTCAAAGATTAAATAGAGAAGGCAAGATTGAAAAAATATGGGGATTAAGAGATGAAGCTCATGATCCAAGCCAGCGAAAAACGAGTACAGTGAGATCGTCAAACTGGTCAGTACCAGCCATATGGTCATCGACATGAGAAACAATCGAAGCCAATACCTGGCTTGAAGTATTCACGCGGGTGATGGTCAAGAGATCTCGCAACCGGCCGATTCCCCAGCCAACGTTGTTCGGATCACGAGCATCAATCAGTCCATCGCTATAAACAACTAGGCTATCGCCCGGCTGGAGCTTTTCGTGAAAAACGGAGTAAGAAGCACCATCGAAGAGGCCTATGGCAGGACCGCTAACAGAATCCAGCAGACTTATATCCCGCACAGAAACGAAGACTGGCGATTCATGACCTGCGCAAATATAGCTCATGCAGCCGGTTTTCTTGTTCACAGCAGCAATAAACACGGTTGCAAACATCATGGAAGCATTCTGATTGACAGCCATATAGTTGTTCGTCTCTTGTATAGCATCAAGAATTACAGAAGAAGCAACAGGAGAGGAGCTTGGTTCAAGATATCGAGCTAGAATCTTAGAGCGGATCAGGCTACGGAAGACTGACATATAAAGCGCCGAAGGCACACCTTTGTCGCAAACATCGGCCACCACAAAATAAGCGTAGTCGCCAATATCAACCATGTCATACCAATCTGCTCCGATCTCAAGAGCCGACCGAGAAAAAGCCTCCACATCATAGGAAGGAGACGAGGGAAGGGAAGGAAGCAGGAAATCCTGCTGAATCGACTTAGCAGTATCAAGTTGCTTTTGCGTGACAGCAAAAGAAGTCACTTCTCGCAAGTAACCCTTTAGACGATTGGCCGTGATTTGCACGTTAGCGAGCAACCCACCAATCTCATCGTCGGTAGTGGGAGGCAACTGAATATCAAACTTACCGGTGCTAATCTGCTTTAAAGCAGCACCAGCCGTAGACAAAGGTCGACTGAGTGAATTGGCACGAAGGGCGATGATAAAGAGGACAAATGCACCAGTCAATAAAGCAACAAAAGCCTGTACCCGGCCGATAGCCACAACATCAGCAGTTACTGTACGCTCATTAAGAAGAAGGATTAAGGACCATGCAGAGTCAACCTTAGAAGTAAGGGCAAGGTAAGTACGACCACCATCTGCTGTAACCCGGGTGAAAACTTCATCACCATTCTGGGCGCGCTTGGCTACTGACTCAAGCCCGGGTAAAGAAGTTTTGGACAACTCCTCGATTCGAGGGATATGAGTGTGGCCCCAGTCTGTATCGGGGAAGAGAAGCTGGCCTGAATTGCTAATCAAGATCACTGCACTCTCGAATCCTTTTTTGTCGTCTAGGAAACTGCGCTTGTTATCGTTAGCCAGAGCCTTGAGGCGCTTGTCGCGAAAGAGTTCAATCAGTCCAGTTTCATTGCCAAGATGAGAAAGCGGCAAGCAAACAACGAGAACACCCGTAACATCAGGGCGTATTGGAGTCGTAAGAAGGTCTACACTTTGTTTCAAGGAGCCAATCTCAAACATCTTTTCCGTACGCTCTGGGGCAGTCTTAAAAACTGGTCTAGCAGCATTCAAACAAGTCCTACCAGATGTCTTTGACGCAACAACCTGATATGAGGAGTAACCGCGCAAAGCCGCTTGGTGGTAATCACGAGAAAATTGATTGGCCTCTGCAGCCTTAACCATCTCGGGCGAGATTATACCACTGTATGCAAGAAGCTTGGGAGCTTTGGAAGCATTCCAATAACGCCAAAGTCGATAAGGATTCTCAAGACTAAGGCTCTTAAATGTAGCCTGTACATCAGCAATATCTGCACGCATGAATGGACCGGTAAGCGTCAAGTATTCGACAGAATTAGTGAGGCCAGCCCCCCATTGGCGCAATCCGTAGGAGATGAGCTCAGCTTCAGCC
>JBIPLV010000116.1:0-6052 GCA_044369475.1 Cyanobium sp.
GGGGATCCTAGAGATCAACAGGCAGGGGAACTGCCGGAAGGTATGGTGGCAACTTGTCCTTTCGCATCGCACCAGCGGCGCAACGTCCTTCATGGCTAAAAACAAGGGCGTCCGGATCGTGATCACCCTCGAGTGCACGGAATGCCGGTCCAACCCCGCCAAGCGGTCTCCAGGTGTGTCTCGCTACACCACCGAAAAGAACCGCCGCAACACCACCGAACGGCTTGAGCTGAAGAAGTTCTGCCCCCATTGCAACGCCTCGACGACGCACAAGGAAATCAAGTGATTTTCAACTGACCTGGTTCCCTGGGGCTCCATTTTTGGCTGCGCCTGCACCAGCGTCGACTCGGAATCCCTTTTTTGCGTCTCCGTCGCGCCTCAGCACGGTCAGACACCAGTTCGTTCTTATTCTCCGTTCGATCCCATGTCCAGCTCCTTCTTCAAAAAGCGTCTGTCGCCGATCAAGCCCGGCGATCCGATCGATTACAAGGACGTCGATCTGCTCAAGAAATTCATCACCGAGCGAGGCAAGATCCTGCCCCGGCGTCTCACAGGCCTCACCGCCAAGCAGCAGCGGGATCTCACCAATGCGGTCAAGCGTGCCCGCATCGTGGCCCTGCTGCCCTTTGTGAATCCTGAAGGCTGAGGCGCGACCGCTGGCCGCAGCAACCTTCCAACCCGGCGATCTGGTGGGCCTCAGCGACGAGCGCGGCCCCCAGCTTGCTGTTCTTCTCAGCGTTCAATCCAACAAGGCCTTGCTGGCAATCGGTGCATCCGGTCGTCAACAGCTTCAACCGCTGCGCCAGCTGCAGCTCCTCGGTGTGTGCGAGGGCGATGGCGCCCAGCCCCAGCGCTTGGAGCAAGCGCCCTGGTGCATCACGGAAGCGTCCTTAACCGCAGCCGGGCCCTCACGGCGTGATGTGGCAGCAGCGTGGTTGTTGATGCAGACGGATGGCCAGCCGTTACCCCTGCCCGATTGGGTCGATCTGGTGTGCTCCCGCTGTGATGGACTCACCGTTGCGGCCTGCTGGCGATGGTGCCACGGACCCCAGACCCTGTTTCGGTTGCGCCAGAGCCATGTGGAAGCCCGCGGCCTGCACGACCTGCGGCAGCTGCGCCGAGAGCGGCGTCATCAGCAGCTGCAGGCCGAGGCGGAGCAGTGCTGGTACCAGGCCCTGCGGCTGCGCCAGCCCCTGGACCCACAAGGCCTGGCACTCGAGCACCGGCAGCATTTCGAACTTCTGGAGCGCTGGGCCGGGGGCGACTGCACCAGCCCCCTGCCGACAGACCTCAAACAAGCCCTCCACGCAGCCCAGTGCACGGCTGACACTGGCTCGATTCGCCATCTGCTGGTTGACCTGGGCCTCTGGGAGGCCCATCACCTGCCGTCGCTGCGGGCCACCACTTGGGAGCAGGGCTTTTCAACGGAGCTTTTGGCGGATGCTGATCGCCTGCTGGCGATTGCCGAGGAGGATCGACCCGGCGACAGCGACCGCGCGGATCTCACGGGCCAGCGCAGCCTCACCATCGACGACGCCGACACCCGCGACATCGACGACGGCCTGGCTCTGGAAACCACCCCAGCGGGGCAGCAGCGCATCTGGATCCACGTGGCGGATCCCGGTCGCCTGATTGCAGCCCATTCACCCTTGGATCTGGAGGCCCGACGTCGGGGCAGCAGCCTCTACCTGGCCGGCGGCATCCTGCCGATGTTTCCCGAGCAGCTTGGAACCGGCCCGATGAGCCTGAGAGCTGGGTGCCGCAGTGCCGCCTGGAGCCTCTGGGTGGAGCTCGATGCCGAGGGTGCCATCGCCGCATCCGGCGTGCAGCGCAGCTGGGTTAAACCCACCTATCGGCTCTCCTACGGTGATGCTGACGACCTGATCGACCTGGCCCCCCCCCAGGAGCGCGATCTCGCCGATTTGCATGGCTTGCTGCAGCGGCGCCGCCAGTGGCGGGTCCGTCATGGCGCCCTGCTGCTCGAGCAGCCGGAGGGCCGCATCCATGCTGCTGGTGAGGAGCCATTGCTGGAGATCACCGAACCCAGCCCGGCTCGGATGCTCGTGGCCGAGGCAATGATTCTGGCCGGTGCAGTGGTGGCCGAAATGGGCCGTGAGCACAACCTCGCCCTGCCGTACCGCAGCCAGTTGCCAGCCGCCTTGCCCAATGAGGCTGAGCTGGCCGCCCTGCCTGGTGGGCCCGTGCGGCATACGGCCATCAAGCGCTGCCTCAGCCGCGGGCACACCGGCATCCAGCCCAGTGCCCACTTCAGCCTGGGGCTTCCCGCCTATGTGCAGGCCACCTCGCCGATTCGCCGCTACGCCGACCTGGTGGTGCAACGTCAACTGCTGGCCCTGCAGCAGCGACACCCACCCCTAGAGGCTGAGGCCCTTCAAGCCCTACTGACCGACCTCGAGGGTCCGCTGCGGCAGGGTCAGCAGATTAGCCGGGACGACCAGCGCCACTGGCAACAGGTGTGGTTCGAAGCCCACCGCAGCGACCACTGGGGGGCCACCTTCTTGCGCTGGCTCCGGCCCCAGGATCGGCTCGGCTTGGTGCATGTGGAGGCCCTGGCGATGGATCTGGCTGCCGACTGCCCGGCCGGCTCCGATCCTGGCGATCTGCTGCAGCTGCGGGTGCAAACGGTGGATCCGCTGCGGGATCAGCTGCGCTTGCTGGCCTGCGGCTAAGGATTGGCCCGTGGCTAATCGCAGGCCAGCCGCGAGGCCCGCAGCCATGGCCCCCACGGGTTGAGGCAGCCCACCAACGTGGTGGTTGTGGGCCGCTCCAGATCCTGCAGCCAGCGGTTCAGCCCTGGTTCGAGGGTGATCAACGGCCAAGCGGTGCTGCCGCGGGCAGCACCTGAACCCGTGGCGCGATCGGGGCTGAACAGGTAGCCCCCCTGGCCATCGGCATGCACCGTGCCTCGCCAGGCCGTCTCTCGGGGCTCGGCTGCACCCGCCCTGGGATTGTTGGCTCGCCCCACATGGCGCTGCAGCTGGCCATCGCCCTGGAGGAGATCTGGAGCCTCCAGCAGCAGCAACTGACGATCGGCCCAGTCGGACGCATGCCAGGGCGTATCCCAGAGCGGCAGCACCGCCGCCGGGGCGAGGAGATCGTGGATGAGCCGCTCCTGCAGCTCGCGCACCGGCAGATCGCAGGGTGGAATGCCCCGCTGCACCGCCAGGGCTGCCGCCGCGCCTGCCGCCTGACCGATGTTGAGAATCAGCGGCTGCAGGCGTGTGGCGCCATTGGCCATGTGGCTGACGCTGAAACATTTGTCGGCCGTCAGCAGGTTGTCGAAATCGGCACTCAGCAGGGCCCGGTAGGGGATGGTGAAGGGTGTGCCGCTCCAGCGGCCACCCCAGCGGATGCTTTTGGGCGCCAGCGGCCAATCGGGGCCAGGGTAGTGATGGTCGTTGGCGTAGTTGCCCACCGCCACGGCTTCGAGTGCCCCGGTGCCATCCCAGGGCCATGGGCCTTGCGATTCCCCATCACCCAAGGGCAGCAGATGGTGCTCGAGCACCACCGTGTGCCCCAGCAAGCGGCGCCCTTCACGCCAGTAGGGCATCAGGGCCAGGGGTGAGGGCCCGCTCAGGGCCCTGGTGCCGTGGCCACCCTGTGTTGGGAAGCAGGCGGCTGGCCTGAGCCAGCCTTCGGAGGCCCGCTCCAGGGCCAGGGCAAAGGAGTGGCTGTGGGCCTGCATCGCCGCGCCGATCGGCCCATCTGCGGCCTCGAGCTCCAGCAGCTCCAGGCCATGGCCATGCCAATCGTTGCCGTGGAGCGGCCAATTCAGCATCACCAGCCCGCCGGGCAGACGGCCGTAGCTGATGGTGCGCTCCAGGCCAAAGGCCTGATCGGCCTGCTCGAATGGGAGCGGCAGCGGCGAGGGGCCAGCCGCCTGGGGCCTGGGCATGGTTGCAGCATGGGCCCCATCCGCCAGTTGCCCCATCACCACCCAGGTGGGGGATTGCAGAGGATGCTCTGCAAAAAAAGAGTCCTGATCGAGACGCGCCTGAGGCGGGGCACTGGGCTCCTGCCATAGCTCCTGCGCCTCCCAACCCTGTCGGAAACTGGCACCGCAGATCGGCAGCAAGTCGCCGCGATCGCTGCCATCAATCAACACCTGCAGCTGAATCCGTTGGACCTCCCCTGCGATCTCGACATCGAGGGCCGCGAGATGCCGACCCTGGCGATGGGCTCCGCGTATCCGCACCCCCGGGGACCAGTGCAGCAACGGCTCCGCCGTGCACCATTCGCGCAGGAGAGCTTCCGCGGTGGCGGGGCGGTAGCCGAAACAGCTCACCCAATTGTGGTCGAGTCCCTCTGGCTCTCGCCGCTGCAGTTCACGCAGAAAGGCTCCCCAGAGCCCGGTTTGCCAGGGAGTGAGCTCATTGCCATCGGGAGCGCAGACCCCGGCTGCACTCACCATGCCGCCCAGCCAGGGCCCCGGGGTGAGCAACGCCACCGTGGCACCGCCTCGGGCGGCCTGCAGGGCAGCGGCCACCCCACCGGTGCCACCGCCCCACACCAGCACGTCAACCTGCGTGGGCGGAATCGCCATGGCTACCGGCACGGGAGATGGTGCAGCCCAGCGTGGCAGGGTAGGTCGCGGTCGCGGCGCCGCGAGCCCCCTTTCCCGGTCGCATGTCTTACACCCTCACCACACCCCTCTATTACGTCAATGATCGCGCCCATCTGGGCAGTGCTTACACCACGCTGGCCTGCGATGCGGTGGCCCGCTACCAGCGGCTCAAAGGGGAGCAGGTGCTGTTCATCACGGGTTGTGACGAGCACGGGCAAAAGATTCAACGCACCGCTGAGGCCGCTGGGCTGACCCCCCAGGCCCACTGCGACGCAGTCAGCGAGAGCTACCGCGCCCTCTGGAACCGCTGGCAGATCAGCAACGACCGGTTTGTGCGTACCACCGACCCTCGCCATCAAGCCCTGGTTGAGCAGTTTTTTGCCCGGGTCGAGGCTAACGGCGATGTGGTGGAAGGCCGCCAACAGGGCTGGTACTGCGTGGCTTGTGAGGAGTTCAAGGATGATGCGCCCGGAAGCGAAGATCCGGAATGCACCATTCACCGCAAACCGCTCGAGTGGCGTGATGAGGTGAATCTCTTTTTTCGCCTCTCCCGCTATCAGAGCCAGATCGAGGAGCTGATCCGCCGGCCAGGTTTCATCGCTCCGGCGAGCCGACAGAAGGAGGTTGAAAACTTTGTCGCCCAGGGCCTGCGCGACTTTTCCATCTCCCGGATTGATCTGCCCTGGGGGATTCCGGTGCCTGGCCATGACGGCCACACCTTCTACGTGTGGTTTGACGCCCTGCTGGGCTACCTCACCGCCCTGATGCCCCCGGAGGATGCGGTTGATCTGGAGCTGATCACCCAGCGTGGCTGGCCGGCCCAGTTGCACGTTATCGGCAAGGATATTCTGCGCTTCCACGCGGTCTACTGGCCAGCAATGCTGCTGTCGGCGGGACTTCCCCTGCCCGAGCGGGTGTTTGGCCATGGCTTCCTGACCCGGGAGGGGCAGAAGATGGGCAAGTCCCTCGGCAATGTGCTCGATCCGGAGGCGTTGCTCGAACGCTGTGGCCGTGATGCGGTGCGCTGGTATCTGTTGCGCGATATCCCCTTCGGCGACGATGGCGACTTCCAGCAGCAGCGCTTCACCGATCTGGTCAACAACGACCTGGCCAACACGATCGGCAATCTGCTGAACCGCACCTCCTCGATGGCGCGGCGTTGGTTTGATGATGCGGTGCCCCCGGCCGGGCCTGCTGCCCAACCCGACCACCCCCTGGCCGTGGCAGCTCTGGCGGCCGGGCAAACGGTGAATGCCGCCATGGACGCCCTCGATTTCCGCGTTGCCGCCGAGGCCAGCCTGCAGTTGGCCATCGCGGCCAACGGCTTCCTCAATGAGCAGGCCCCCTGGAAGCAGATGAAACTGGAGGGCCAGGAGAACGCAGTGGCGGCAGATCTCTATGCGGTGTTGGAGGCGACCCGCTGGGTGGCGGTGCTGGTGGCCCCCCTGTTGCCCGAACTCTCCGAAC
>JBIPLV010000374.1:0-6045 GCA_044369475.1 Cyanobium sp.
GCGCCGCTTAGCGTCTGCTTGTCGCCTCCGCCAGCCCCACCCGCGAGCGCCGCAGCGATGCCGACGAGCAAGGGCTTTGAGGATGCCTCGACCGTAATACGGTTTGCCGCTGAGGAGACGGTGGATGTGTCGATGAACGCCGCGATCGCGTTGCTGACGCGGTTGTAGCCGATCGCAACGCCGGCCCCGCGGCTTCCCGAGAGGCTCACCGCCACGCCGCCGCCGACCGACACGATTTCGGAATCGTCGCTGGCGCGGACGTCGATGGCCCCACCCGTGCGGATGATCGAGCCGTTGGCGATATGGGCGTCGATGCCAAGGACGATCACGTTGGTGGCGGCCGAGCCCGCCAGGGCCCCAGACGAATCTCCGGTGCCGAAGCCGACGCCGACCACGCAGCCGCCGATCTTCGCCGTGCTGTCGGCCGTCACCTCGACCGATCCGCCGATGGTCACGTTGCTCGCGTCGACAGCCGCCTGGGTGGTGGCACGGATTTCGTTGTAGCCGATCGCCGCGCCGATCCCCGTCTTCTGGCCCACGCCGACCGCACCCGACACCGCGATGATGGCCGAATCATCCTTGGCATACACCTTCAGGCTGACCGTGCCAGAATCATTCGGCTTCTCGGTGAGCGGATCATCCGGCTTCTCGGTGAGCGTCGTCCCCGTGAGGGAGGCTTTTGTCTCGCTGCGGATGCGGCTGAAGGCGATCATGCCGGCGCCGCCGACGCCCTCTTCTTGCCCACCCTTCCCGAAGGAGCCAGTCACCGCGCAGATGCGTGGATTGGAATCGAGGCCGGGAGTATCGATCGTGGCCGCGACGGTCAGCATGCCGCCGGCGATCTCGATCTTCGAGTCGCTGACAGAGGCGGTGGTCGTCACGGGGGCGTTTGGCGTGCCGATCTGATTGGCACTGATCGCGATCCCGTAGCCGCCCGTACCGCCAAACGCGAGCGCTCCCGCAAGCGACCAGATCTGCGATCCGTTCGACGACGTCACGTTCACGTCGCGGGCCGATTGGACGTTGACCTCCGTCATCTGGGCGTCGACGGTGTCGGTGATCTTGTTGACCGCCACCGATCCGGCAACGGCGGTTCCCTTCTTTCCCGACGCACCGCTGCCGCCGCCGGCAACCGCGACGATGATTCCCAACCGCTTCGCCACGACGTCGAGGGTGCCGACCTCAATCTTCGTCGCTCCGCTCACCTGCGCCCGCGTGGTCCCCGACAGTTCGTTGTAGCTGAACGAGCCTGCGATGCCCGTGTTGGGCCGATCCGCCTCGTTGTTGGCTGACTTCGCGTAGGCCATGGCGCCCGTCACGGTGACCACGACGGCGTTGTTTTCCGCACGCACTTTCAGGGCGGATGCCTTGATGGTGCCGGCCGTGTTGATCGTGGCTTGGGCAACGTCGTTGCGGGTGGTGACCGACACTGCCCCAGCCAGACCGAAGCCGGTTGTCGAGACGGGGAAATTAGCGATCGCCTTTTCTTTGCCAAAGATATTGTTTTGGATATCCCAGGCCTGCCCCCCCATTCCATCCTGGGACACGACCGCCGCCGCCAGCGACAGGGCAACCTGATTCCCGGAGTTCACGGCGATCACGCTCACGCCACCATCAGAGGAGAGCGTGGCCCCCGTATCGGTCCGCGGAACACCGTAGGCATTGCCGACGATGGCCTGGGTGTCGCGGGTGACGAGGTTCACCGCCACCGAGACTCCAAATCCCGTGTTTTCGCCGAGCAACACCCCGCCGGCCACGTTACAGACGCCGCTTCTGTCCGTGGCGCTCACGAGCAGGCTCACGCCCGGCACCCCCTCGATCGTGCCGGCACGCGTTATCACCGTCGCGTTATCGGCGATGCGGGCACGCGTTGTATTCGTGACCTCGGCCGTCGACCCCGACCCGTTGAATCCCATTCCCTTCGTGCTTCCGCCGGAAACCCCGACGGAGATCGTGCTGAAATCGTTGTCCGCAGTCACGCTCACCGCAGCGCCAGTGATCCTGGCGCCGTCCAGCACGTCGGCAAACACTTCGTTCTCGTAGACGCCGTGGGCATAGGCGGCTCCCACGGCATTGCCAGCGTTCTTGATGGGCCAATCTAAGCCGAATAGGGGTCCGAGAATGAGCATAAAAGGCGAGCCAAAGTTGCCGGAGGCGTGGAGCACGTCCCCCACTGCCTTTGCTCGGATCGATACGCTCCGCTCGGCCTCGATCACCGCGTTGGACTCGACCGTGGCAATAGCCTTGTTCGTGATCGCGAAATAGTCGACAGCCCCGGCCAAGGCGGTCTTGTTGCCTCGTGCTGTGGCCGTCGCCCATGATGCGAAGAACCCATTCTGGATGCCGAAATCCCCGTTGAACTTGTCGAAGATCGCCGACACCACATCTTCGTCCAACCATCGCTGGCCGAGGGGTGTAAGCGTTTCGGCCGATACGTCGACCGATCCACTCGCTTCGACCTTCGCACCGTCGCCGATCGTCGCCGTGGCGTTGTTGCGGAAGCAACCGACGCTGATCGCCACGGAGACGGAATGGTCACGATTGTTGGACTTGGTCTCAGGTCTTGCTGCGTCGATGGCGTCGGAGAAGATATTCGAACTGGCCCTCATCTGCGGGAATTCATTGACGGTGGCCGCAACGCGGACGTCTCCGCCGTTCGCGATCACGGTAGCGCTCGGCTGAATCCCCGCGGTTACGTTGTCTTCGTGATCGGCGACCGCGATGGCGCCTGCGATCGCCAGCGGCTTCGTCTGGCCGCTGAACTCGTCGAAGACCGGTTTGCCACCGGGCCGCAGAATCTTCCCCAGCAGTCCCTGTTGCGAGAAGATGGCATTAGCGGTCTTGGCAATTTTTCCGTCGTCGCCGGACTTCAGCGAGCGAATTTTTCTGGAAACTTTGGTGTCGCCAACCTGCGCCATGGCATAGGTGCGGTTGTTAGGCGTTGTGATCTCGGCCGTGACATGGACGTGACCGCCGGCGGTCACACGGCCTCCCACGGTGGCCTGCACGTCGCTTTGAAAGACGGAGACCGCCACACCGGCGCCCACCGAACCTTCTTGGTAGACACCCGCATTGGCGGTCACCCCCTGCCACTTCTGGAGGTTCGAGGCGATGTCAACGTTGCCACCCGCCTCGATCACTGCGCCGGGGGCGATCACCGCCCGTGACACCGCATTGGCGTAGCCGACTGCGATGGTGAAGCTCGCCATTTCGTTGCTCGCGTTCGGACCCAGCAGGCCCTGCGCGGCGGCAACATTGACCTGGCTCTCGGAAGTTGTCGTGATGACTACGTCACCGGTGGCAACGATCGTGGCCCCTTCCGCGACGGTCACCAATGCCGTCGGCTTCGACTGGCCGTAGGCGACGGCTAGGAACGCTTGGGCCGCCTGCACGTAGGCCCGCGTTCGGGCCCGAGTTGCCAGGCTGACGCTCGATCCGACGATAGTGCTCCCGGAGCCGACCGTGATCGTGCTGGTCGCGGTGGAGAGGGAGATACCGGCATAATCGCTGACCGAAAGAAGGTAATCGACCACGCCACCCACGATTCCGGGGACGTTTTCCTCGCCGTAGATCGTGGCGCTATTGACTGTGGCATCTATCGTCACTGCACCGCCGCGGACGGTCGCCCGATCCAGGGTGACGGTGCCGCTGCCGTCCACCACGCGGACGTACGGGGTCGGAACGAAACGGTCGTTCAACGCACGGAGGTTGATGTCGCCGGGGGTGAATGGGCTGCCGACATCAACGTCCGCCCGCAATTGCGACCCTGACTCCAGCCGGATCGCAGTGCCAGAATCTGCGCCAATCATTCGGGCCGCATTGAGAAGTATCGCACCGGAATTGCCCGTGGTGCGACCGTTGGAATCCGTCTGGCGGGTTGACACGGTCACATTACTACCGACCGATATGGTCCGGGCGGTGAGTTGCAAGCGGTGACCGTTGAGGAAAACATTGTCCGTGATACGGATTTCCTGGTACTGCTGCCGCCTCCCGATGATGAGGTCCGCGGTCTCAGAGAGATTGCCCAGCGTCACCACCCTGCTGAGCCCCCCTGTGACCGTGTTCACTCCTGGCCGGGACGGGTCGATTGTCAGGCTCTCAGACGGAGCGAGGATTTGGGCATCCCCGTTGGCGTCGTGGATCTTGATTCGTCCCGTGACGGCGTCCTGCTCCACCGTGACGTCGCCGTCTGCCGTGGTGTGGGTGAGATCCCGCACGGAGGCGTTGCTGTCGATATGTTCGACCGAATAGCCGAGGGTCTGGAAGCTGCCGGAGGGAATCGTCAGCGTGTCGTCGCCCTGTTGCCCGTCGATGAAGAGCGCCGGCGCGAACGACGCCAGCTCCACGACGACTGAATCGTCGCCGCCGCCGGCGTCGATCTCGAGGCCGACGAGCGGGGTGCGAATCGTCAGTGGTGAAAAGGTTGTATTCAGGCTTTCGATCTGGATGGTGCCAGGCGCCGGGCTCGTGAGCCGGATGGAGTCGTCCCCCGTCGTCGCCTGGAACGAGAGGGTGTCGATCGTCGCGGTGCTCACCACCGTTTCGTTGTCGGCCGTCAGCGTGACCGCGCCCAGAGCGCCTGCCAGCGACACGGCATCGGTGTCGGCACCGCCGTCGAGCGTCAGCGGGGCAAGGACCGCCAGTCCGGCGGCCACCTCGATCGTGTCGTCGCCGCCGAGCCCGCGGATTGCAAGCGATCCAGACGGCCTGTCAAACGTGATCGACTGGCCGTTGACATCGAGCCGGAGCCGGGAGCCCGCAGCCGCGAGCCGAAGGGAATCAGCGGCGGCGGTGCCCTCGAGGATGAGGTTTTGACTGTCTTCGATGCCCGAATAGGAAATCGACCCGTCGCCCACGCTGATAGAGCCAGTGCCCGCGGTCGCGGCCGCCAGCGTGATCGACAGCGGCGCCAGTTCGCCGGGTACCACGACGGCGAGCGAGTCGGTGCCCTCCTCGTCGGAGATCGAAACGGCGGTCGGCAGCGACGCGGCGTTCACCGTCACCCGGTCATCGCCGCGCCCCGGTGCCAGCACGAGCGACGCGGGCTGGTCGAACGTGATCGGCGCGAAGCCGCCGTCGCCGCTGGTCAGCACGAGCATTCCCGCGAGGGTTCCCGGCGCCAGCAGCATCGAATCGTCGTTGAGCGTGCCGCTAATCCACACGCTGGCGGGCGCGGCGATGCCGGTATGCGCCACGATCGTCGCGGTGTCGAGCGTGATGACGCCGGTCGCGAATGAGAGGCTCTGCGGCGTTGCCGTCGGTGAAGCGTCGACCGCGAGTTCCACCACGATGCTGTCGGTGTCTGCGGTCTGCCCCGTCAGGGTGCCGGTCACGCGTCCGCCGACGCCGAACGTGAAGACGTCGGAAGTGCCGGCGGTGCCCGTTACGTTCTCGATGCCGTCAAACCGGATCTGCTCGTTGAACCAGCCGGCGTCGGTACCGTCGAATAGCCAGTCATTGGCGGCGGTCGACCCGGGAGCCGCCGCGGGGCCGAGGATCGAGTCGATGCCGTCGCCGCCATCGACCGCCACGACCAGCGGGACGGGCAGGCCTCCCGCGGCAAACGCAAGCGTGTCGTCACCGCCCGCGAGATCGATCGCGGCCAGGCCGAGGGGCTGCTTGAAGGTGACCGGCTGGAAGGAACCATTGGCGCTCGACAGCACGAGCGTGGCGAACCCCGAGGCCGCGGCCAGCACCGCATGGTCGTCGCCGGAGGTGGTCGTGATGACAATGTTTTCGGCATCGACCACATGGGTGTAGCGATACACGGTCTGGCCATCGACGCTGGCGGCGTCGTCGTCGAAGGAGATGGTGTGCGGAATCGCCTCCGCCGTCACGCTCAGCGCGATCCTGTCAACGTCGCTCACCTGCCCGGTGATCATGCCGGCCAGGCTGCCGCCGGGCTGGAACTCGAACAGGTCGTCGTGCCCCGCGGTACCGGTGAGATCCTCGATGCCGGTGAAGGAGACGAAGGCGGCGGCAGGCGCTCCCCAGGAGCCGGCACCCGCGCCGGTGATCGACCAGTTACTCGGAGCCGTCGAGTCC
>JBIPLV010000117.1:0-6029 GCA_044369475.1 Cyanobium sp.
GCGGCACTGGGGCTGGGCCTGCCGGAGGGCGTGATCGGCCTGGAGTAGCCGCTCCACCACACTGCTGCGCAGCTGGAAAGGATTCCCATGGGCCCCATAGGGCGCTCCGAGGCTCACGTAGGGATGAGGCTTCAGCTGCCACAGCTGAGGCGGCAACGCCACCAGTGGCTCCCCGGCCTCCACGATCGGAATCGGACTCCAGGGTCGCAGGGCCATGGCGGCAGCAGAAAAGGGTTGATTAGTTGAGCCGGGCGGCCTGATCCATCTGGCGGCGGCGCTGCTCAGCCAAGGCCTGGGCCAGCCCCGGATGCTGCTGCAGATCGGGATCGGTGGCAGTGATCTGCCTGGCCAGGTCGCGGGCCTCCTCGAGTACCGCACCGTCTTCGGTGAGGCTGGCCAAGGCCAGATCTGGCAAGCCGCTCTGGCGGGTGCCGAGCACCTGTCCCGGGCCCCGCAGGCGAAGGTCCATCTCGGCGATCTCGAAACCGTCACTGGAACGCACCAGCACCTCCAGCCGCTGGCGGGCCAGCACGTTGCTGCTGTCGTTGATCAACAGGCAGTGGGACGCAGCAGCTCCACGGCCGACTCGGCCGCGCAACTGGTGCAGCTGGGACAACCCGAAGCGCTCGGCGTGTTCGATCACCATGACGCTCGCTTCCGGCACATCCACGCCCACCTCCACCACTGTGGTGCTCACCAACACCTGAGAGGCGCCACGGGCAAAGGCACCAATGGCGGCTTGCTTGTCGGCGCTGTTGAGGCGTCCATGCAGCAGTCCGACGCTGAGTTCGGGAAATTCCTCTTCACTGAGTTGCCGGTGCACCTCCACGGCGGACCGCAGCTCGAGTTTCTCCGAGTCCTCCACCAGGGGCAGCACCACGTAGGCCCGCTGGCCGAGGGCAACCTGCTCGCGGATCAGGCCATAGGCCTGCTGCCGCTGGCTGCCCTTGAGCAGGTGGGTGCAAATGGGCTGGCGGCCTGGGGGCAGGGCATCGATCTGGCTGACATCCAGATCGCCATGCAGCGAGAGAGCCAACGTGCGCGGGATCGGGGTTGCCGTCATCGTGAGCAGGTGGGGCTGCAGTCCCTTCGCCAGCAGACGATTGCGCTGGCGCACTCCGAAGCGGTGCTGCTCATCCACCACCACCAAGCCCAGTCGATCAAACTGCACTGGGTCTTCGAGTAGGGCATGGGTGCCCACCAGCAGCTGCAGCTGGCCATTGGCGAGGTCCTGGAGCAACTGCCGGCGCCGCGGGGCCGGCGTGGAGCCGGTGAGCAGGGCTGAGGTGACATGCAGCTGGGGCAGCCATTCCGCCAGCTTGCGGTAGTGCTGCTCGGCCAACACCTCGGTGGGTGCCATCAATGCCCCCTGGCAGCCGGCTTCGATGGCAGTGAGCAGGGAGGCGAGGGCTACAACGGTTTTGCCGCTGCCCACATCGCCCTGCACCAGCCGAGCCATCGGCTGGGGACGGGCCAGATCGGCACGGATTTCCGCCAACACCCGCTCCTGGGCGCTCGTGAGCGCAAACGGCAGGATTGCCAGGAAGCGTTGCACCAGGCCCTTTCCGCCGGCGGGCAGAGCCAGGGGCAGAGCGGGACGCTGGCTGAGCTGGCGCCTCCGCTGAGCTAGGCCCAGTTGCAGCAGCAGAAACTCATCAAACACCAGCCGGCGGCGGCTGGCCTGGAGTTGCTCCTGGTTCGCCGGCCCGTGGATCTGCGTGAGCGCCTCGGAGCGGGTGATCAGCCCGTGGCTGAGGCGCAGGCCTTCGGGCAAGGGATCAGGCCAGCGGCGCAGCACTGGCAGCACGGCCTCCACCACCTGACGCAAGCGGTCGGCACCCAGGCCTTCGGTGAGCCCGTAGACCGGCAGCAGGCGACCGATCGTCTCGGATCGCACCGGAGCCTGAGGCGATTCCAGCACCTCCATCAGGGGGTCTTGGAATGCCGGTCCATAGGGGGTTTCTTTGACCAGGCCACTCACCGCCACCATGGCGCCCACCGGAAACAGACGTTGTTGGGATTTCAACCAGCCGGGGCTGGAGAAGCGCTGGCCGGCAAAGAACCGGCTGACCCGAATCCGCCCGGTGCAGTCGACCAGATGCAATTCAAGGATCGAGAGATTGGGGTTGCGCGGGCTGGCAAAGGCGTGGCTGCGTCGCACCGTGGCGACGATGGTGGCTGTGCGGCCCGGCTCAAGGCCGCTAATCCGCACGAGGTTGGCGTAATCGAGGTAATCGCGTGGGTAGTAGTGCACCAGGTCGCGCACCACCCAGAGCCCCAGCTGGGCCAGCCGTGTCGCGGTTTTGGGGCCGACACCGCGGACCTCCGAGAGGGGTGTGTCGGCTGTGAAGCCCTCCGCCCCAGGGCTGGACGCACTGGCCGTCGCTAGCACACCGCTAGGCACCAGACGCAGCCGAGGAGGCGCCACCGTCAACACCGGACGCTGGGCCTGACGCAAGGCATGCAACCTCTCGCGGCACTGCCGCACCAGCGACTGACGCCGGGCCAGTGAAAGTTCGCTGTAGGTGTCAAACCCCGCCCGCAGCGCCAGGATCCGCTCCAGTGGCTCATCCGGGAGATCGGCAGGTCGCTCCCGAAGCTGCTGAATCACAAAGGCACTGAAGCGACTATGGCGGCCCTTGAGATCGACGAAGCCCCGATCCGCCTCGACTTGCAGCGCCTGCTGCAGGGTGCGCAGCCAGGCCTCTACGTCGAGGGCGGCGGTGTTGTCTGGGCTGGGTTGATGTCCTGCAGCCACAGCTGTTCCGCCTCAAGCGCCCGAACGCGCCGCTGGATGCGGCGATAGTGCTGGGCCATTCTGCGCACTTCCTGCCGGTGTTGCTGAATCCGGGTGCGACAGGTGCGCAGTTTGGGAAGCGCCAGCTCCAGATCGTCCGGGCGCAGCAACACCGTCATGGCCTCCAACCGCGCCGCCCCTGCATCGGGGCCAAACGGCAAAGGCAGCCGCAGCAGGTTGACCGGAGCCTCCAGAGTGTCCAGTTGGCCAGCCAACACCGCATCCAACAGGCTCACCGGCAGCAGGCTGCGGCTAAGCCCAAGCCGCAACAGCTCCACATTGAGGGCATGGGAGAGGTTGCGCAGCCGGCGGATGAGGGCCAGCTCAAAACCTGCCATCCAGGCCATCAGCTGGGAGGGATCGCTGGGCAAGGAGCCTCCATCCCAGGGTGTGGACCCCTGGGGCGGAGCCTGCTCGAGCCATTCACTGAAGGCTTCGGCCATGGCCTGCATGGCTGACTCCTGCTCCGCCTCCTCCCCCGGATCCGGTTCGGCCTCGTCGGACTCGAGCGAAGGGGATTGGCCCGCAGCCGATAGAGCCAAGCTGGAGGTGGGAAGAAAATCAGCGCCGATCGGCAAGGCCAATCCGAGATGCACCGAACCACGCGGTGGCTGGTTCGATTCGTCCGCATCGGCCAAAGACTCGCTGGTGCCGCCTTGCTCAAGGGCCTCAAGCAGGCGGCTGCGCCGTCGGTGGCGCTGACGATGCTGTTCCCGCGCCATCTTTGATGCCAGGTGCGCCACCTGCTCCACTGTCAGCAAGCTGGTGGCCCGCTGCACCAGGCTACGGAGGCGCCGATGCAGCACCTGACGCTGGGCATCATCCAGCTCCAGGTAGCGATCGGGATAGGCCTGGGTCGCCAAATGAAAGCAGGCCTGCTGAACTGTGTTCAGCAGGCCACTCCTAAGCACCTGGAGGTAGAGAGCCAGGTGCCGGTAGAGCTGCGGATTGGAGGCCGTCAGCTGCGTTTCCAGATCCGTGAGCTGCTGGCGAGCAGCCTCCAGCACCGCCACAGGATTGCCGCTCAGGCCGTCTGCGTCATCGCCGCAACTTCAGCAGCGAAATCAGCCTTCTCCACCTCAATGCCTTCGCCGAGGGTGAAGCGGGTGAAGCGACGCACCTGGATGTTTTCGCCCACCTTGCCGGCCACCTGCTTGACCATTTCAGCCACGGTGACGGCGCTGTCCTTGATGAAGGGCTGGTCCAGCAGGGCCAGCTCCTTGAGGCGCTTGCCGATGCGGCCTTCCACGATCTTGACCTTCATCTCTTCCTTCTTGCCGGCCAGGTCATCCCGTCCCATCTCGATGGACTTTTCGCGCTCGGCTACTTCAGCAGGAATCTGGTCCACGTTGACGTACTCGACGCCAGGGCAGGCTGCGATCTGCATGGCCACGTTGCGCAGCAGCTCCTGAAACACCTCGCCGCGAGCGACGAAGTCGGTTTCGCAATTGACTTCGACCAGCACGCCCACGCGGGCGCCGGTGTGGATGTAGCTGCCGATGGCTCCTTCAGCAGCGGTGCGGCCGGCCTTTTTCTCGGCGGTGGCGATGCCCTTCTGCCGCAGCCACTCGGTGGCTTTGGTGGGGTCACCGTCGCATTCCGACAGCGCCTTCTTGCAATCCATCATCCCTGCGCCGGTCTTGTCGCGCAGTTCTTTAACCAGCTTTGCCGAAATCTCAGCCATGGAGGGTATGGGGTACGGAATTCAAAGGGGAATGGGCGGGGGCGAAATCAGCCTTCGTCGTCACGCCCCTGGTCCTGGGCACCGTGGCGGCCTTCGTTGATGGCGTCCGCCAGGCGACCGAGCACCAGTTGCACCGAGCGCACAGCGTCGTCATTGCAGGGGATGGGCACGTCGCAGAGGTCGGGATCGCAGTTGGTGTCGAGCATCGACACCAGGGGGATATCGAGCTTGCGGGCCTCAAGCACGGCATTGGTTTCACGGCGCTGGTCCACCAGCACCACCACGTCGGGCAGCCGGCGCATGTTCTTGAGGCCGCCGAGATACTTCTGCAGGCGCTCCAGCTCCCGGCGCAGCACCGCAGCTTCCTTCTTCGGACGCATGGCGATGGCACCGGAGCTCTCCATGCGCTCCAGGTCCTTGAGCCGGTCGATGCGGGCGCGCATCGTGGTCCAGTTGGTGAGCATGCCGCCCAGCCAGCGCTGATTCACGTAGGAGGCGCCACAGCGGGTGGCTTCCTGAGCAATCACCTCGGAGGCCTGCTTCTTGGTGCCCACGAAGAGGAAGCGCTTGCCGCTGCGTGCGGCACTGCGGGTCCACTTGTAGGCGTTGTTCATGCAGACGGCGGTCTGCACGAGATCAATGATGTGAACGCCGTTGCGCGCGCAATAGATGTAGCGCGACATCTTGGGATTCCAGCGGCGCGTTTGGTGCCCAAAGTGGGCACCCGCCTCCATCATTTCGGCGAGTGTGACAACAGCCATGGTTTGGTTGGGGGTTTCGGGTTTGCCTCCACCTGCCAGGGATCTCGAGCAACCCAGACAGCCAAGGGGGGCCGGTGGGGTTAAGCGCTCAGATCACCCGAAACACGCAGGTGTGCGGGATAAATGGAACATGTTCACCTTATCAAACAGGACTGCAGGCCTGGCTTGTGGCCGCAAGGGCCATGGATTCGGCATACAGAGCTCGTACCCCCAAACGGTTTAGGGGCAGCCGCAGCAGCTCCATCGCCAGGCCGGGGTGCCCGCGGCGGATCAACCAAGCCAGCAGGGGCCTCAGGCTGCGCTCATTGAGCAGGCCCCCCAGGGTGAGCAGCTCCCAAAGCAGCCGGTGCAACCAGGTGTACTGAATGATGAACCGCACCCGCCGGGTGGGGTGCTTCAAATAGAACACCAAGCCCATTTTGGCCCGCTCCCGCTCGACCCGAATCAGGTCGGGGATCTGCTCCAGCCGCAGGGCCGGATGCCAGTGGTAGCCCACTGCCTCTGGGCAACGGACCAAGACCACCCCAAGCTGCCTCAGCCGCTCCCCCAGCTCCAGATCCTCCCAGCCATACAGGCGGAAGCGCGTATCGAACAGGCCGGCCTGCTCCAGCACGGTGCGGTCGATCGCCACATTGCCGGTGGCGAAATAGGCGAACGACACGTCCTGCAACTTGTGGGGCTCGCTGGTGGGAGCCTCGAAGTTGGCGGTATTGATCACCGCGCCATAGGTGAAACAACGGCGATCGCCCCGCCTCGTCCAGTGCTGCTGGAGGACCTGAGCGTGGCT
>JBIPLV010000330.1:0-5986 GCA_044369475.1 Cyanobium sp.
CCCGGGCAAAGGCGGCGCGCACGCAGGCGATCTGGGCCCGCAGGTTGGGGGCCACCATGCCGTTGCTGCGGCCGTCGGAATTCACCGCCGTGCCGTGGATCAGCGCAATGATCGGGTCGCCGGCCGCCTGGGCCGCCGCCAGGGGTTTGAGCAGCACCGCCCCGGCCCCTTCGGAGCGCACGTAGCCATTGGCCGCCGCATCGAAGCTCTTGCAGCGGCCATCGGGGGCCAGCAGCCCCGCCTTGCAGAAGCTGCTCTGGATCCCCGGATGGATCAGCGCCTGCACGCCCCCCGCCAGGGCTGCGCTGGCTTCGCCGCACCAGAGGCTCTCGCAGGCAAGGTGCACCGCCACCAGCGAACTGGAGCAGGCGGTGTCCACCGTGAAGCTGGGCCCCTTGAAATCAAAGAAATAGGAGAGCCGGTTGGCGGCGATGCAGCCGGTGTTGCCCGGCAGCACAAAGGGCTCGTTGTCGGGGATGGCGTAGTCAGCCTCCGAGGCCCACAGCAGCGAGCTGTAGTCGGCGCTGGAGATTCCTATGAACACCCCCGTGGCGCTGCCGCGCACCTGCTCGAGCGGCAGGCCCGCATGCTCGATCGCCTGCCAGGCCACCTCCAGCAGCAGCCGCTGCTGGGGATCCATGCACACCGCCTCCCGTGGCGAGATGCCAAAGAAGGCGGGATCGAACTGATCGATGCCGTCGATGAAGCCGCCGTGGCGCACGTGCTGGTGCAGCGGCGTCTGCGGATCGGGATCCCCGTGCAGGGCCAGATCCCAGCGATCGGGGGGCACCTCGCTGATCGCATCACGCCCGTCGCGCAGCAGCTCCCAGAACTGCTCGGCGCTGTTGGCCCCACCGGGCAGGCGGCAGCCGATGCCCACAATCGCGATGGGCTCAAGGGCCTGGGGTTGGTGTGTGTGCATCAACCCCCCAGATACAACGCTGCAATCCGCTTGCGATTCTCCAGCAACACCCGATCAAAGGGCCCCAAACTGCGGGGTGACAGGTCTGGATTGAGATCTGCCAGCCTGGCCAGGGCTTTGACATCCAGATCCAATTCACGGGCGGTGATCGCCCGGGCGATCGGCGCCGCCAACCAGCGATGCAGCGGGCCCGGCAGCACCCGCGGCGTATAGAGCAGCGTGGTGAGTTGGGTGGTGGTTGAGGTGATCGGCAGGAAAAACATCACCACCCGCAGGCGAAAGCGCCGCAAGCGTTCTCCATGGCTCCAGGTTTGCTCATACACCGTGAGCGGCGGCGTAAAGGTGGTGACCCAATCGTTGGCGAAACGATCCCGCGGCCGGATGTCGATGAAGGCATCAAACAGCCGCGGAAACGGTTTCTGGGGGCCGCTGTTCCACACCCGAGTGGCGGCGGGCTCCAGCTCCAGCCGCAGCTCCACCTGGGCGGGATCGACAAACCCAAACACCTGGTGGATGGTGGTGGTGTGCTCGGTTTCGGTGAAGTTGTCGAGGGTGAGCTCCAGCGGCGCCGGCACGGTATGCACCATGACCCCCGACGGCTGAAGATCCCCCAGGGGCCAGCTGGGCAGCGGCGGCGGCTCAAGCTCCTGGGGCACTGCGGCACGCACCCAGATCAGCCCGTGGGCCTCGCGCACCTGATAGGCGGGCTGCCACAGCTCCGCCGTCGGCATCAGCGGGCAGGCCACGGCCCCATCGGCCCCAAATCGCCAGCCGTGGTAAGCGCACACCAGCTGCTCCCCCTGCACCTGCCCCGCCGCCAGCGACATGCGCCGGTGCGGACACACCTCGGCCAACACCGCGGCCTGGCCGCTGGCGGTGCGGAACAGCACCAGGGGCTCGCCGCACAACAACCGGCGCAGGGGTCGCCGCTGGCACAGGGCCCGCGCGAGCAGCAACGGATGCCAATGGCGCAGGCCGGCCCGGTAGCGGCAGGGGGCCTCAGCCATGCACCAGCAGCTCCGCCAAGAAGGTGCGGGCGTAGGGATCCACCAGCTGCTCGAAATCGGGGCAGTGCACCCCCAGGGCCTGCAGGCGCTCCAGGCTGCGGGCGCAGCTGGGGCGCGCCTTGTGGCCGGGCTGATTGAGCTCCGGATAGGTGAGCCGCTCAGGCCCCCAGCGGTGGGTGAAAAAGGGCTGCAGTGGATAGAGCGGATTGCTGGGCTGCTGGGTCAGGGCCTCCAGCCAGGGCTGCAGGGGGATGGCCCGCAGCGGCGCGCCGCGGCTGATCAAGCCCGCCAGTAAATCACCCCAGAGCACCGGCCGCGGATGGTGCAGGTGCAGCACATCGGGGCTGCCGCCACCGCCGGGCTCGGTGGACAGCGGCGTCCAGGCCAGGGCACCGATGGCCGCCACCACATAATCCACCGGCACCAGATCCAGCTCCATCGCCAGATCCGGCGCCTGCCCCAGGGCCAGGCAGCCGCGCACCAGCCGATGCAGAAAATCCTGCTCATGCCAGGCACCCGTGCAGGAATGGCCGGCGATCAGCGGCGGGCGATGGATCCGCACCGGCAGCCCGGCCTGGGCCGCCTGCCACACCAGCCGCTCACTCACCCATTTGGTCTGCGAGTAGCCCAGATGGATGCCCTGCCAGGCCGCCAGGTCGCTTGCCTCATCCAGCTGCTGGCCGCGGTAGGAGGCGGCCTCGTACACCGAGGTGCTGGAGATGAACTCCAGCGGCAAACCCGCCGATGCCACCAGCCGCAGCACCTCCAGGGTGCCGCCCACGTTGGGGGCCCGCAGCTGGCCGTAGGGGGCCACATAGCTGAGCTGGGCGCCGTTGTGCAGCACGCCCCCCAAGCGGGTGGTGAGCCCCCGCCAGGTGTCTGCGTCCAGCCCCAACCCAGGCAGGGCCAGATCGCCGGGCAGGGCCACGATCCGCGAAGCCCAGTCGTGTTGCCAGAGGCCGTAGTGCTCCAGGTTGGCCCTCAGCCGGGCCCGGGCCGGGCCCGCGCCTTCCGCCCGCACCAGGCAATAAACCGTGAGCTGCGGATGGCGCTGCAGCTGATCCGCCAGCAGGAACGCCCCCAGGAAACCGGTGGCACCGGTGAGCAGGATCGCCTTGCCGGGCCCGGCGTGGCCTGCGGCCCCAGCATTCGTCTGGAGCTGCTCGCGCAGATCCGGCGGCAGCTGCGCCTCGGCCCCCAGATCCACGGCCGCGGCTTCGGCGGCGCTGGGGTTCTCCAACAGCGCCAGCAGATGGGCTGCCAGGCTGCCGAGGGTGGGATCTCCCGCCAAAGCCCCCAGCCCGAGGTTCACCCCTAGGCCCGCCTGCACTGCCGTGGCCAACTCCACCGCCATCAGCGAATCCAGCCCCAAGGCATCCAAACGAGTGGCGGCCCTGAGCTCTGCGGCGTTGAAGCCCCCCAGCTCCGCCAGCAAATCCGTCAGGCAAGCCTCCACCGCCGATTGAGCAGCCGCGGGCGCCAGGGCGGGCAAGCGTTCCGCCAGTTGTTTGAGGCGCGGCGACAGGGGATGGCCGGCGCTGGCCGGCTGCAGGCGGGCGAGTGCCACCCGCCCCGGGCGGGGCAGCCAGCGCTCCAGGAGGGCCAAGGCCTCCGCCGGCTGCAGGGGCTCCAGGCCCCCCTGGTGCCGAGCCGCCATGCCACCGCCGGCCCAGGGGCCCCAGTTGATCGCCAATCCGGGCAAGCCAGCCGCCTGGCGCTGCAGCACCAGCCCGTCGAGAAAGCCATTGGCGGCGCCGTAGGCCACCTGCCCCGGCGATCCAAGGGCCGCCGCCAGCGAGGAATACACCACGTAAAAGCCATGGGGCAGCGCGCGGCTGCAACGATCCAGATGCAACGCCCCCTGCACCTTGGCCGCCGCCACGGCGGCGCAGCGTGAGGGGCTCTGATTGATCAGCAGGCCGTCGTCCAGCACGCCGGCGGCATGGATGATTCCGGCCAGGGGCCGGCCGGCCGCCGCCAGCAGAGCGAACAGGGCCTCCACCGCTGCGCCATCGGCGATGTCGAGCTGCTCAACCGCCACCGCCACGCCAGCGCGCTCCAACGCCGCCAGGCGCTGCTGCTGCTCCGGCTTGGGCGGCCTCCGGGCCACCAGGGTGAGGTGGCGGGCCCCCCAGCGCTGCAGGGCCTCGGCCGTGGCCAACCCCAAGGCCCCGAGGCCACCGGTGATTAGCGTGGTGGCCGTGGGGGGCAGCACCGGAGCAGCCGCAGGGTCCGCATGCTGCGGCAGCGGCTCCAAGCCGGCGGCTTCCACCAGTCCAGCGGCCCCCAGGCGCCATTCCTCGCCCGCCCGTGGCGGTGGTTGCTGGGCCAGCAGGGGCTCCAGCCCCTCCCCAGCCGGGCCACACCAGAGCAAGCCCCCCGCCTGGCTGCCCACCTCGCGCGCCCAACCGCGGGCCAGGGCAGCCCAGGCTTCGCCGGCGGCCGTGTCGGCGCCGCGCAACAGCCAGTGCACCGGCCCCAGCTGCGGGGCCCGGCTGATCAACCCCTGCAGCAGCGGCAACCACTGCCCCCAGAAGGCCTCATCCAGGGCCGCCTCGGCCGAGGGGGCCATGAGCAAAGTGGGCTGTTGCCCAGGCTCCAACGCCGCCAGGGCCTGATCCACCGCCGCCAGATCGGCCAGCGGCAGCGGCGGCTGGGGCAGGGTCTGGACCAAATGGTTATGGAGGGCTTCATCGCCGCCCAGCAGCCAGAGGGGATCGGAAGCGGCCTGCTGCGCACCGCTCTGCGGCAGCGGCCGCCACTGGCGCCGGTGCTCCAGCCCCTCCGGCAACGCCGGAGCCTCCGACTCCTCAATCCAGCAGCGGATCCGATCAAACGGGGTGGTGGGCAGCACCGGCCGGGCCCACAACCCCTCGGGGGCCAGCGGTGTCCAATCAATGCCATGGCCCGCCAGCCACAGCTGCACCAGCGCCTCCGGCTGGGGCTCCGCCAGGGGCAGCGGGGTGCCGTAGCCGTGCTGCCGCAGTTCGGCCGCAGCGCCGTCGCCCGCCGTGATCAACCGCAGCTGCGGCGGGGTTCCCGCCAGCTGCTCGGCCAGGGGGCGCTGCGCCGGCCCCTGCACCAGGGCGGTGGCCTCCACCCCAAAGCGTTGCCACGCCCACCAGTGCTCCGCCAGGGACGCCGCCGTGAGCGCAAACGCCAGCCGTGGCACCTGAGCCGGGGATTCGACACACCGCAGTGGCCCCCGCAGCTGCTCGAGGGCCTCAGCAGCCGTGGCCGCCCGCACCGCCAAGCGCCAGCGCTGGCTGGAGCGGGCCTGGCGGCTGGTGGCACAAATCGCCGGCCAGGCCTGTGGGGGCTGCAGGGGCAGCCAGGCGGCCAGCCGCTCCGCCAACTGCCGCAGCCCCGCTTCCGAGCCTGCACTGAGCAGCAGCAGATCACCATCCCGCAAGGCTGCTGCTGGCTGGGGCGAGGCCGGCGAGCTTTCAGGCGCCTGCTCCACGAGCACATGGGCGTTGGTGCCGCTGAAGCCAAAGGAGCTCACCGCCGCCCGCCGCGGGCCGGGGCGCTCGGGCCAGGGCTCCGCTTCGATAGGAACCCGCAGCTGCCAATCGCCCCAGTTGAGGTAGGGGGTGGGCTGGCGCAGGTGCAAATGGGGAGGAATCCGGCCGTGCTGCACCATCAGCACCGCCTTGATCAAGCCCGCAATCCCCGCCGCCCCCTCCAGGTGGCCCAGGTTGGTCTTCACCGACCCCAACCGCAGCGGCTGCGACCGCTCGGGCCGGCCATAGATCGGCGCCAGGGCCTTGAGCTCGATCGGATCCCCCAAAGGGGTGCCGGTGCCATGGGCCTCGAGCACATCAATGGCGTCGCCGTCCAGCTGGGCCTGCTCCAGGGTGCGCTGCAGGAGCTGGGCCTGGGCTTCGCCATTGGGCACCGTGAGGCCGGCACTGGCACCGTCCTGATTCACGCCGCTGCCCCGCAACACCGCCAGCACCGGATCCCCCGCCGCCAGGGCATCCGCCAAGCGTTTCAGCACCACCACCCCGCAGCCCTCGCCGCGCACGTAGCCGTCGGCGGCGGCATCAAAGGTTTT
>JBIPLV010000118.1:0-5934 GCA_044369475.1 Cyanobium sp.
GGCAGCACCTGGCTCAGCCGCGACCAGGTGATGGAGGGCATCCCGGAGCTGGTGAGCGAAGTGCAGATCGAAGCGATGTTTCCCGACGGCACCAAGCTCGTGACCCTGCACGACCCCATCCGCTGACCCCCCAACCCGAACCCTGATGCCCCCCCTGATCCCCGGCGAACTGATCCCCGAGCCCGGCGAGTTGGAACTCAACGCGGGCCGGCCCGTGACCACCGTGCTGGTAGCCAACACCGGGGATCGACCGGTGCAGGTGGGCTCCCACTTCCACTTCTTTGAGGCCAACAGCGCCCTGAGGTTCGATCGAGAGGTCACCCGGGGCCAGCGGCTCGACATCCCAGCCGGCACAGCGATCCGCTTCGAGCCCGGCGACAGCCGCGCGGTGCAGCTGGTGCCATTGGCCGGCGAGCGCCGCGTGTTCGGCTTCAACGGCCTGGTGAACGGCCCCCTCGACTGACGCGCGCCCACCGCACCCCCAACCCCATGCCCTACCGCATCTCCCGCCGCGCCTACGCCGAGACCTACGGCCCCACCACCGGCGATCGGCTGCGGCTGGCCGACACCGAGCTGATCCTGGAGGTGGAGAAGGATTTCACCGTCTATGGCGATGAAGTGAAATTCGGCGGCGGCAAGGTGATTCGCGACGGCATGGGCCAGGCCCAGACCACGCGCGCCGAAGGCGCCGTGGACACGGTGATCACCAACGCCCTGATCCTCGACTGGTGGGGGATCGTGAAGGCCGACATCGGCCTGCGCGACGGGCGCATCTGTGCCATCGGCAAAGCCGGCAACCCCGACACCCAGGCGGGAGTGACGATCGTGGTGGGCCCGAGCACCGAGGCGATCGCCGGCGAGGGGCACATCCTCACCGCCGGCTCAATCGACACCCACGTGCACTTCATCTGCCCCCAGCAGATCGAAACCGCCCTGGCCAGTGGTGTGACCACCCTGCTGGGCGGCGGCACCGGCCCGGCCACCGGGACCAACGCCACCACCTGCACCCCCGGCGCGTTCCACCTGGCCCGCATGCTGCAGGCGGCCGAAGGGCTGCCGGTGAACCTGGGCTTCTACGGCAAGGGCAACGCCAGCACTCCTGAGGCGATCGAGGAGCAGGTGCGCGCCGGCGCCTGCGGCCTCAAGCTGCACGAAGACTGGGGCACCACCCCGGCGGCGATCGACTGCTGCCTGACGGTGGCTGACCAGCTGGATGTGCAGGTGTGCATCCACTCCGACACCCTCAACGAAGCCGGCTTCGTTGAGGACACGATCCGCGCCATCGGCGGCCGCACGATCCACACCTTCCACACCGAAGGGGCCGGCGGCGGCCACGCCCCCGACATCATCAAGATCTGCGGCGAGGCCAACGTGCTGCCCAGCAGCACCAACCCCACCCGGCCCTACACGGTGAACACCCTCGAGGAGCACCTCGACATGCTGATGGTGTGCCACCACCTGGATCCCAAGATCCCGGAGGATGTGGCCTTCGCCGAATCGCGCATCCGCCGCGAAACGATCGCCGCCGAAGACATCCTCCACGACCTGGGCGCCTTCTCAATCATCGCCAGCGACTCCCAGGCCATGGGCCGGGTGGGCGAGGTGATCACCCGCACCTTCCAGACCGCCCACAAGATGAAGGTGCAGCGCGGCTCGCTGCCTGAAGACAGTTCACGCAACGACAACACCCGCCTCAAGCGCTACATCGCCAAGACCACGATCAACCCGGCGATCGCCCACGGGCTCGACTCCCAGATCGGATCCGTGGAGGTGGGCAAGCTGGCCGATCTGGTGCTGTGGAAGCCAGGTTTCTTCGGGGTGAAACCGGAGCTGGTGATCAAGGGGGGCTCGATTGTGTGGGCCCAGATGGGCGATGCCAACGCCTCGATTCCCACCCCCGGACCCGTGCACGGCCGGCCGATGTTTGCCGCCTTTGGCGCTGCCCTGGCGCCCAGCTGCCTCACGTTTATGAGCCAGGCCGCCCTCGATGCCGACGTGCCCCGCCAACTGGGCCTGAAGCGCCCCTGCGTGCCGGTGGTGAACACCCGGGGTGGCCTGAGCAAGGCCAGCATGAAGAACAACACCGCCCTTCCCAAAGTGGAGGTGGACCCTCAGACCTACGAGGTGTTCGCCAACGGCGAGCTGCTCACGTGCGAGCCCGCCGAGGTGCTGCCGATGGCCCAGCGCTACTTTCTTTTGTAGCTCCATCTGCTGGAGCATCACTTTCGTAGCAACCCACACCGGCACTGACCCCAACGGGTGGACATGATCCCGCCACGCTCAGCGGCCCGGAATGTTTACCGAATACAAACCCAATCGGGGCTACGACGAATACTTCAGTGCCGTCGATAAGCCGCGCAGCGCCCTGAGCCCCCTGCTGTCATCCCTGGGCCAACTGGGCCTCGATGAACTCAACCGCAACCACGCTGCAGCCGGCGTGCTGCTGCGGCGGCTGGGGGCCACCTTTCGCCTCAACGGCTCCGGCAGCCAGGGCGGCGAACGCATCCTTCCCTTCGACCCCCTGCCACGCCTGATCAGCAGCGGCGATTGGCAGACCCTCGAGCGAGGCCTGTTTCAACGTTTGGAAGCAATCGATTGCTTCCTGGCCGACGTCTACGGCCCCCAGCAGATCCTGCGCGACGGCGTGATCCCCCGCGAAGACGTCGAAAGCTCCCAGGGCTGGCGTCCCCAGCTGCAGGATTTCCAGCCGCCCTTGGGCCGCTGGTGTCACGTCTCCGGCCTCGACCTGGTGCGCGACGGCCAGGGCACCTGGCGCGTGCTGGAAGACAACCTGCGCTGTCCCTCCGGCGTGGCCTACTTCCTGGAAAACCGGCGGGTGATGAAGCGGATGTTCCCGAGCCTGTTCTCGGGGCGCACGGTGCAACCGATCGACGACTACCCCTCCCACCTGCTGCAAACCCTGCGGGAGCTCGCCCCCTGGACCGAGGCGCCGAAGGTGGTGCTGCTCACCCCCGGGGTGTTCAACAGCGCCTACTTCGAGCACAGCTACCTGGCCCAACAGATGGGCATCCAGCTGGTGGAGGGTCGCGACCTGATCTGCCAGGACGACCGCGTGTGGATGCGCAGCACCGCCGGCCTGGAACCCGTGGATGTGATCTACCGGCGCATCGACGACGACTTCCTCGATCCAGCCGTGTTCCGCAGCGATTCGATGCTGGGGGTGCGGGGGCTGATGGCGGCCTATCGGGCCGGCCGGGTGGCGATCGCCAATGCTCCCGGCACCGGCGTGGCCGACGACAAGCTGATCTACGCCTATGTGCCGGAGATGATCCGCTACTACTTGGACGAAGAGCCGATCATCGAAAACGTGCCCACCTACCTCTGCGCCAGGGACGACGACCGGGCGTATGTGCTGGCCCACCTGGGTGAGCTGGTGGTGAAAGCAGTGGCTGAAGCAGGCGGCTACGGGATGTTGATCGGCCCGCATGCCAGCCATGAGGAGATCGCCGAATTCGCCACCAAGATCCAGGCCGAGCCTCGCAATTACATCGCCCAGCCCACCCTCGAACTCTCCACCGTTCCGTCGTTGAGCGAGGGCGAACTGTTCCCCTGCCATGTCGACCTGCGGCCCTACGTGCTGCGCGGCAAGGGGGCCTGGGTGAGCCCCGGCGGCCTCACCCGCGTGGCCCTGCGCCGGGGTTCCCTGGTGGTCAACTCCTCCCAGGGCGGTGGCTGCAAGGACACCTGGATCGTGAGCGAACAACCATGCTGAGCCGCGTCGCCGATTCCCTGTACTGGATCAACCGCTACGTGGAGCGGGCCGAGAACATCTCACGGTTTGTGGAGGTGAGCGAGGCGATGGCCCTGGATTGCCCGCCTGGTAGCGCCGAGCCGTGGTTGCCCCTGGTGGATGCCAGTGGCGACCGGGAGCTGTTCGATCGCCTCTATCCAACCGGTGGAGCCGACCAGGTGGTGGAGTTTCTGGTGCGGGCCGAGGACAACCCCAACAGCGTGGTGAACTGCATCGCCATCGCCCGGGAAAACGCCCGCCAGATCCGCGAGGTGATCACCACCGAAATGTGGGAGCAGCTCAACGACATCTATTGGACCCTGCTCGACAACGAGGGCTTCTGGAAGCAGCCGCCCCAGGAGCAGCTGCGCGACATCCGCCGCGCCTGCCAACTCTTCTATGGCATCACCGATGCCACCCTCAGCCGCGACCTCTCCTGGCAGTTCAGCCGGCTGGGACGGGTGCTGGAGCGAGCAGAAAAAACAACCCGCATCCTCGATGTGAAGTACTTCCTGCTGCTGCCCTCCCCCGATGAGGTGGGCGGCGTGCTGGATGAACTGCAGTGGATCTCCCTGCTGCGCAGCGCCGGGGCTTACCAGATGTTCCGCCAGTCGCGCCAGCAGGCGATCGAACCCAAGGCCGTGGCCTCCTTTCTGCTGCTCGACCCGATCTTCCCGCGATCGGTGCGCTACTGCCTGGGGCGCATCAACGACACCCTCAAGATCGTGCGCGGCCAGGCGGTGCCTGGGGCTCCCGATGATCTCGAATGCCTCAGCGGGCTCACCCTGGCCCGCTGGAGCTACACCCGCATCGACGAGCTGGTGGCCGAAGGCTTACATGAGTCGATTGACGCCCTGCAGAGCGACCTCAACCGGCTCCATGATCTGATCGAGCAGCGCTACTTCATCGCCGAGCCCGCATGCGCGCCCGCGTAATTCACTCCTTCACCTATCAGTACAGCGCGCCCGTGCTGCTGGGCCCCCACCGCTTCTGCCTGAAGCCCAGGGGGCATGGCTTCCAGCGGCTGTTGGATTTTCAGCTGGCCATCAGTCCGGAGCCGGGGCGGCTCTACCCCCTGGTGGCAGCCAGTGGTGATGAGATTTTGCGGGCCCGCTTCAGTGGTGCGACAGACGCCTTCACCGTGCGGGCCAGCAGCCTGGTGGACACCGAAACAGCACCGCTGCTGCAGGCCTGCCTGGAAGACAACGAGCCGCTGCTGCCCTATCCGGTGGGCCACCTCAACGGCGACCTGGCGGGCAGCCTCGAGGGCTGGCTGCCCAACGGCCAGCACGATCCCGCGGCGGTGGACGTAGCCCAGGAAGCCCTGATGGGGAGCGATCAGCGGGCCTTGATGTTTCTGCAGCAGCTGGTGGAAATGATCCAGGACCGGGTCAAGTACACCCAACGCCACGTGGGCCCCGCCTGGCCCGCCGGACGGACCCTCAAGGAGCGGGTGGGCTCCTGCCGCGACCTGGCCATGCTGATGGTGGAAGCCTGCCGCTGCGTGGGCCTGCCGGCCCGCTTCGTGAGCGGCTACCACCTGGTGGAGCCGAAACCCGAGCGCTACGACCTGCACGCCTGGGCGGAGGTGTATCTGCCCGGCGCCGGCTGGCGGGGCTTCGACCCCAGCGGCATGGGCGTGATCGACGATCGTTACATCACCCTGGCCACCTCCTCCAAGCCCGAACTCACGGCCGCTATCACGGGCAGCTTCTCCGGCCCCGCCGGAGTTGAGAGTGCCCTGGACTGGAGCATTGAAGCGGAGATCGAGGAGCCGGCGCTTACCAGCTGACCCCGTGCAACTTCGGCAGGGGTGCCGTCTTGAAGCTGGTGGCGAACAGCCGGGGAATGCGACGGCTGTTGTAAACGCTGAATTCGCGCAGCACCGATGCGCCCTCCTCGTGCACGGCCTGGTTGAGCACCACCGAGCCATCGGGATCGGACACCGAGCGATGGAAGTGCCGGAGGGAATGCGCAGAATGTCGCCGCCGGTGTCCAGACAAACCATGGGATAGAACCATGGGATAGGGGTCATTCCAGCCGACATTCACCAGATAAAACGGGCGGCCGCCCTGCAGGGCGAGCAGGTTGTCCTCCTGGTGGAGATGCAAATAAAATTGCCAGGCGGCGCCGTGGCTATCAATTCAAAGGTGCCCACCCCAATCTTCCACTCGGCAAGGGAG
>JBIPLV010000340.1:0-5902 GCA_044369475.1 Cyanobium sp.
CATCGAGGGCGATCAGCTCCGTGGTTTCCGCCAACAGGCTTCGGCTGGCCTCCAGGCTGGGGGCCAAGGGCAAGGCCAGGCAGCGCTGGCTGCCCAGCGGGGTGCTGGCGAAGCCGGCGAGGTGCTGGGCCAGCCGCGGCCACTCCAGCAGCTCCAGCGCCTCCTGCTGAATCGCCAACCCGCTCACGCGCGCACCAGAGGGATCGGCTCAGCACCCACATTGGAGGGCAGGCCGGCGGCCGGCTCGTAGAGCATCTCCAGCCAGTTGCCCTCCGGGTCCTGCAGGTAAAAAGAAGCGGTGCCATCGCGGTGGTCGTGCACCGGCCCGCAGCTGTGGCCCTGCGCCACCAGCTGGTCGCGGATCCGATCCACCTCGGCGCGATCCTGGAAATGGAAGGCGAAATGGGGGCCAGCGGCGCGGTAGTCCGGGCTGAGCAGGGCGATGCCCTCGCCGGAATCGGGCCACTGCACGTAGCACCAATCGGGTGCATCCCAGGTGAGCCGCAGGCCCAACCCCAGGTAGAAGGCCTTGGCCCGCGCCATGTCCTGCACCCGCAGGGCCACGTGGCCGAGGCGGTGCTGGCCAGCGATCGGAGCAGCCATGGACGGTGCTGTGTCTTGCCCCATTCTCGGATGCTTCGCGCAACACTGAGGCCACCGTGCGGCGAAGGGCTTGTCACCTGCCCAACCTGGACAGCCGAGCAGTTTCTGGCTCACCAACCGCGGCGTGCTGGCCCTTTGCTTCGTGGTGCTGGAGCTGGTGTTCTTCTCCAGCGATTCGGTGAGTGTGCCGGCCCACGCTTATGTCAGCGGTGACGTGGGGGGAACCCCCTACCTCTCGGTGTGGTTTGGCTATGCGTTCCTGATCCCAGCCGCGCTGATCATGCCCGTGCTGGGCAGCCTCAAGGAGCGGGTGGGTGCGAAGGCAATCGCCACACTCGGGCCGGGGCTGTTTGGCGTGGCGAGCGTGATTGGCGCCATGGCCACCGATCCGCAGTTGTTCATCACCATGCGGGTGCTGCAGGGGTTGGGGGCCGGGGTGATCCCAGCCGCCGCCGGCGGCTACCTGGGGGGGCAGCTGGGGGAGAAGTACACCCCGATGGGCAAGGGGCTGGTGGCACTGGCCTTGGTGATTGGATCAAGCGCCGGCATCCCCCTGTCGGCCTTCATCACCTGGTATGCCAGCTGGCGCCTGCTCTACCTGCTGCTGGGGATTGTGGCCCTGGCGGCGGTGGCCGTGATCGCCAAGCTGATGCCCGCCAGCCCTGGCAACCCCGAAGCCGAGATCGACTGGCTGGGATACGGCCTGATGGTCGGTGGCTTTGGGCTGCTGAGCGTGTCGCTGGTGGTGGGCAACCAGCGCGAATGGTTCCAAAGCGGCACCTACATCGTGCTGCTGTGGCTGTCGATCCTGCTGATTGGGCTGTTCGGCTGGCGGGTGGTGCGGGTGCCGAAGCTGATCAACCTGCGCATCTTCCAGGACATCAACTTCTGCATCAGCACCCTGATCCTCAGCTCGGTGATGTTCTTTCTGTTCATGGTTTTCGCAATCGTGCCCCGATTCCTCACCGTGGTGCTCAACAACACGATCGAGAACTACGCCTGGACGTTTGTCCCCTTCGTGGGCTGCGTGATGGTCACGGGGTTGATGGTGACGCCAGGGGTCAGCCCCCGTCTGCTGGCGGCCACCATCCCCGCCAAAAAACGGCTCAGCGCCACGGCGATCCTGCTGTTTGCCCTCACCGCCCACTGGATGGCGAACACCTGCGCGCAGCAGGACAACACCAACGTGACCATTCAGCTGATGGCCATGGGGATCTGCTTCGCCCTGATCAACTGCATGGAGATCCAGATGTCGTTCTCCACCATGCCCGCCGACCTGATGACCAGCGCCAGCTCCGTGCTGTTCTTCTGCACCAACCTGGCCAAAGCCCTCTCCGGGGGGGTGAACAGTGCGATCCTCACGGTCAGCAGCCAAGGCAGCTGGGAGCGGTTTCGGGAGCAGATCGATGGCTCCAACCCCGTGCTGGAGGGTTTTCAACGGCCCCTCAGCGGCCACGCCCTCGGCATCGGAGGGGAGCGGTGGACCCAGGGATCCTTGGAGCTGATCAACCAGGCGATCGCCAAGCAAGCCGAGGTGGTGTCCTTCATCAACATCGCCACGATGGTGGGGATGGTGTTGCTGGTGCTCTGCAGCCTGCCGCTGCTGCACCGCAGCCCGGCCGCCGCGGGCGCCCCTAAGCTCCCGGCCACCCCAACCCGCCGCTGCCCCCCGTGAACAAGCGCACCGTGTTGATTGCCGGGGGGGCCACCGCTGTGGTGGGGCTCGGGCTGGCTGGCTACTTCACCACCAACCACTACTTCCCCAGCACCAACGACGCCTACGTCCACGCCTACACGATCACCGTGTCGCCCTATGTGGAGGGCTACATCAAGACCATCCACGCCGAGCCCAACGCCTTCGTGAAGAAGGGGCAGCTGCTCTACGAGATCGTGCCGCTGCCCTTTCAGTTGAGCGTCGCCCAGCAAAAGCACCAAATGGAGGCGGCCATCGCCCAGAAGGCCGCCATCGAGGATCAACTGCTCAAGGCCCGCCAGGCCGTCAACGACCAGAAGGCGAGCCAATGGATCATCAACCTCAACCAGCAGCGCTACGCCTACCTGCTGCGGCAGCAGGTGGTGGCCCTGGAGAAGGAGCAGGAGTTTCAGGCCTCCAAGCTGGAGGCGCGCGCCAAGGTGAAAAGCGCCGAGCTGGAGATCTCGCGCCTGCAGAAACAGATTCGTGAGCAGGAGGCCAACATCAAGGCCCTCAGCGCCGCCGTGGGCAACGCGAAAGTGAACCTCAACTACACGCGCTACTACGCACCGATGGATGCCTATGTGAGCAACAACTTCAGCATCCGCGCAGGGCAGTACGTCAAGCCAGGCGAGGCGATGTTCAAGCTGGTGGACAACACCAACTGGTGGGTGGATGCCAACTACATGGAGTCACAGATTCACCGAATCCGTGACGGCATGCCAGCCAAGGTCAGCCTCGATATGTACCCCGGGGTGACCTTCCACGGCAGGGTGATCAACATCAGCCAGGGCAGCGGCGCCTATTACTCCCTGCTGCCGCCCCAGAACGCCACCGGGAACTGGGTGAAGGTGCCACAACGGTTCCCGGTGCGCATCCGGCTCCTGCAGACCAGCAGCCACCCACTGCGGGCTGGCGCCACCGCCCACGCCACGGTGAACACCCTGCCCTGACGGTGACGCCCCAGGGCAGCGGTTAATTTGGCAAGGTAATCGGCAGCTGCACCGGCTGATCCGGCTGCGAGGACACCGGTAGCAATTCACGCAACAGCTGGGCATAGCTGAGGTTGGCGATGGTCATCGCCTCAGCCCGCTGCTCCATGGCGGTGGTGAGGGAGCTGATCGTGGCGGCGAGATCGGTGTAGTCCGCCAGACCAAACTCGTAGCGGGCCCGCGAATCGCGGTAGGCCTCCCGGGCGGCACGGAATGAGGCGTTGGCCGCAATTATCTGGCTGAGGGCGGCGCGGTGGTCGTAGTAAGCGCTCTCCAAGCGTTGGCGGATGCCATTGCGCTGGGCCGCCTCTTCCTGCAGGGTGCGTTGTGCCGCGGCGCGGCTGGCCGCCACGGCGCCGGCGGTGATGCCGGCATCAAACAGGCGCCAGTTGAGCAACACCCCAGCGGCCCAATCGCCGCTCTGGGAGTTGAGGCCGGGGATGAAGGCGGGGCCCTTGCAGCAGCCGTTGACCTCGATCACCGGCGCCGTGGTCTGGGCGGCCTGATAGCCACCGCTGGCGTAGAGGCCAAGGCGAGGCAACAACTCAGCGGCGCGGCGATCGGCCTGGCGCAACAGGGCCTTGCGTGCGGCCTGCAGGGCCTGCAGCTGCGGGTTGTCCTTGAAGCCGCGCACGATTGTCTGCTCAAGATCCAGTGGCCAGGGGGGCTGCAGGCGCACCGTCTCCTTGGCCTCGAGGGTGACGCTGAAGGGAACGTTGATCAGGTTGCTTAGCCGCCTGCGGCCGCTGAGCACCTGGGCATCAGCCTGCTCAAGCCGGAAACGGCTCTGCTGAAGCATCGCCTGGGCCCGCAGCAGATCCACCCGGGGCACGAGGCCCACGGTTTTCATCGCCACCACCTGGTCGAGGATCACCCGATCGTTGTCGAGCACCACCTCGCGGATGCGACGCAGCTGGTCAGCGAGCTGGAGTCGGTAATAGGCCTCGCTCACATCCAGTTGCAGTTGCCGCAGCCGATTGGCGTAACGCTGGCGGGCCTCCTCCAGGTCCGCCTTCACCTGCCCCAGGGCGGCGCTGCGCTCGAAACTCACCAGCTCGTAGTCGAGCCGCAGCAGCGCAAAGCCGGCGCCGCTGTTGGTCTGGTAGCGATTCCAGCCACCGGTGGGCACATTGAACGGCGTGCCGGGGCCAAAACCCGGCACATCGGTGTTGCCCTGCCAGGCCAGATTGCCGCTCGCCAGCTGGCTGTAACCACCACCAAGATCCAGGCCGAAGATCGGGTAGAAGCGGCCCTGCACCGACCGCAGCCAGCCCTGCTGCTCGCTGACGCGGGCTGCGCTGGCCTGCAGGGTGGGGTCGTTCTGGGCCGCCAGGGCTATGGCCTGCTGCAGGTCCAGCGGCAGGCGCTGTCGCACCGCGACGGCCCCTGGCTGGGTCGGCAGAGCGGCGGGCGCCGGCGCCGGCAATTGGTGCTTCAGCTGCTCCAACTGCTGGGGGGTGGCGGCGGGAGCGGCCTCGCCCACGGGGAGCACCCGATCGAGCCGATCGAGGTCACGGGCGTAGGCCTCAAAACTGCGCAGCAGAGGCTTGAGGGCCGGCGGCGTAGCGCCGGCCAGCACCGGTTGACCGGCGCCGAACGCCAGCAGGCCGATCAGCAGCCGTCGAACCGCTGCCTCAATCGGCATCTGTGGCGCCGAAGGCATGCATCAGCGCATCACCCCAGCTGTTGATGCCCTTGAGCTGGACATCGGAGGCACCGGCGAGGGCCTAGCCATGGGCACGCAGCACAGAAGCCTTGTCGACGCTATGGCCATGGTCGGCGGCCAGGGTCACGATGTCATCAAACCTCGAGGCGACATGCAGCTTGCTGCGCAGGGCCTCATCGCTGGACACCTTGGAGAGGAACGCTTGCAGATCGGCGACGGACATCGGGCTATAGAGGGGAGGTGAACACAACGGTGCTGATCCTGACGGATCGGTGGCGTCCAGACACCGGCGAAAGCATCAGCCAGCGCGCAACCACTGAGCCGCATCACAGGCGTGGTACGTGAGGATCAAGTCAGCGCCGGCGCGCTTGAAGCAGAGCAGGGTCTCCAGCACCACGGCACGCTCGTCGATCCAGCCCTTCTCGGCGGCAGCCTTCACCATCGCGTACTCACCGCTGACGTTATAAGCGGCGATGGGCAGTTCGCTCTCATTGCGGAGGCGATGAATGATGTCGAGGTAGGCCAGTCCGGGCTTCACCATCATGATGTCGGCCCCCTCCTGCTCATCCAGCTGGGCTTCGGTGATCGCTTCGCGGGCGTTGGCCGGATCCATCTGATAGGTGGATTTGTCCTTGGGGATGGGCTTGCTGGCGGCGGCCCGGGGGGCGGAATCGAGGGCCTCGCGGAACGGGCCGTAGTACGCGGAGGCGTACTTGGCGGTGTAGCTGATGATCCCCACGTGCTCAAAACCCTCCTCGTCGAGGGCTTCGCGGATGGCGCCGACACGGCCATCCATCATGTCGCTGGGGCCGATCAGATCGGCACCGGCCTGGGCCTGCACCACCGCCTGCTTGCACAGCAGCGCCACGGTCTCGTCATTGAGCACCACCCCCTCATCGCTGACGATGCCGTCGTGGCCATCGCAGGAATAGGGATCCAGGGCCACGT
>JBIPLV010000338.1:0-5896 GCA_044369475.1 Cyanobium sp.
CCGTTGGATGCAATGCTCAAGCCGGCAATGGGGCTGCCGATGAGGGAGTAGGAGAGAGAGGCGCCTGTGTCCGGATCGGAGGCGGTGAGCTGTCCGGCGAGAGTTGAAGCGCTTTCTATGGCTTGTTGAGGAGTGGAGAAGGTGGCGAGTGGAGCGTCGTTTGTGCCGGTAACTTGTATCTCAAATGTCGCATCTGATGACGCGCCATATTTGTCGGTAACTCGGTAGCCGACAGGAATTAGTTTGGTTTCATTTGTCTTTAGATGTTGATAGGCGCTGTGCGAGGGGGCAAACGACCACGATCCGTCGGGATTAATGGTCAGTCCGGAGACGGTGGGGCCAAGCCTTGTGTAGGTTAGGGATTCATTGCTATCGGGATCGGTTGCTGTGAGTCTGCCAACAAGAACTGGTGAATCTTCTGATGTGGCTAGGGTCTGATTGAATGTTGCATAGGGGGGGCGATTGATAAATGCCCGTCCCCGACTGCTGGCATCGACCAGAACTTGAAGATCGAATTCTGGGAAGCGGGACCAGTAAGCCTGATTGGCGACGTAGTCGAGGTGTCCAGCGTTGGCCTCAATCGTGCTGCGTGTGCTGTTCGAGAAGCCGCTTTGGATGGCCGAATCAACTGCCCAAACGCTATCGAGTGCAGCGTTGTAGGTGCCTTGTGGATTGGCTTCCCCGTATCCGAGGTTGTAACCTGCATCTTTGATGACAATGGCTACGGCATTGGTTGTGCCGTCCATGTTGGAGGCATTGCGTGCGCGGATGGGTATGAGCTGCGTACGGCTTGGATCGGAGAAAAGCTGGATCTGAACAACTTCGCCACCTTCGATGTTGGTGTCGTTTGCGAAGCAATGATTCAGAGTGAAAGTCCCGTCCGCACCAACGGTGCCGCTGCCTGAGAGGTTGCCAATGGACAGGTCTGTTGGATCGAGAGAACGCCCTGACAGCTGCCAGTAGAGGGTTGTCCCAGCTGGGACGTAGGAGGTCGATATGGTCGTGGTGATGGGATCACCTTCTGAGAATTCTTGGTATTGCTGGTGTGAAATGGAGTAGGTGGGAACAGTGAAGTAAAACGCCTGCGAGAACGATCCAGCATCAGAGCCATCCGTGCCTTGCAGCACGCCGCCCGTGTCATTGCCTGTGGGGTTTGGATCGCTGTAGTTGATGTAGATGGTCTGTGTTGCGGTGATCCCGGCGCTGGTGAGTGCAGCGGCATCGAGGTTGATGGAAACGCTGGAGCCCGACAGGGTGACGTTGGTGATGGCATTGGCAATGGGATTGGCGCCACCTGCGGCTCTCGAGAGCACAAAGCGTGATTTGAGCTCGTTGGTTCCGGATGGGGCGGTGTCGAGGCTGCCGGACACCACCGGCAGGGTGAGCACGTTGCCAGCGCTGGTGAACCCCGGCGTGCCGAAGGTGGGAACGTTGCCGGCGGGTGAAGTGGGGGTTGTTGCGCCCCCAGCGCTGCCGCCATAGGTGAATGGTTTGTAGAAGAAGCCAACATCGGCTCCGCCGGTGCTTTGGAGTACGCCGTTGCTGTCGTCCATCGACGGCATCGGATCGTTGTAAAGCAGGTAGAGGGTGCTGCCGCTGGGGGCCGTGATTGCGCTGGTGTTGAGGGCCACGCTGATCACCCCCAAAGCGCTCACGTCGACGCCGCTGATGCCGTTGACAATCAACCCTGCCGTGGTGCCGGGCGTGGTGGACAGGCTGAATCGAGAGGTCAGCCCCGTGATCGCTGCGCCGCCGAGGTCGATTTGGCCGCTGTCGGCACTGAACGACACCACGCCATTGCTGTAGTTGGCTGGGGTGGATGCGCTAAAGACCGGGGGGGTGGTGCTCCCGCTTGGGCTGCTGTTGGTGGTGGCGTAAAAGGTGAACGCCTGCGAGAACGACCCCGCATCAGAGCCGTCCGTGCCCTGCAGCACACCAGAGGTGTCGTTGCTGACTGGGTTTGGATCGCTGTAATTGATGTAGAGCGTCTGTGTGGAGGTGACCCCGGCGCTGGTGAGAGCAGCGGCATCGAGGTTGATGGAAACGCTGGAGCCCGAGAGTGAAACGCTGGAGATGGCGTTCGCGATCGGAGCGGCGCCGCTGGCGGCTTTGGAGAGCACAAAGCGCGATTTCAGCTCGTTGGTGCCTGGGGTTGCGCTGTCGAGGCTCCCGGACACCACCGGCAGGGTGAGCAGGTTGCCAGCGCTGGTGAACCCCGGCGTGCCGAAGGTGGGTGGCCCCAAGCTGCTGCCGCCGGTTGTAGACGGTGGCAGCTCCATTAATTCCGCTTGGATGAGCACTCCCTCCACCACCAGCAGGGCCGTGTCGCGGCCAAGCTCTTGGCCGATCGCTCCCCCTTGAATCAGCGCTGAGAAGCGCTCGCCTTCATCGCCTGCGCTGTCTGCGCTGGCACTTGCCTCCAACCAGTGGCCCAGCTCCTCAAGCACCACCGCTTCGAGCGCGGGGCCATCGGTCGCAAGCGCCTCACTGATCAGCACGGTGTTTGTTTCGGCCAGGAATGCGCCGAGCACGTTGCTGTCGGCAAAGCGGGCCCACTGCACCACCGGCACCTGCTCACCCTTGATCAGAGCCATCGCCTTCTCCAGCACCAGCGGCTGGTTGGAGGTGGCAAAGCAACCCTTGATGGCCCTCAACAAACGGCCATCGTTGGCCGCGCTCTCGAACCATTGCCGTCCCAACGCCAACAGCGCACTGCCATCTCCCACTAGTTGTGTCTGGATGGCAGCCCTGCTTGGTGGCTCAAGCACCCCCAAGCCCGTGCCGGTGCCCAGGGCCTCCACGACTCCTTGCGAAAGCTCACCTTGGAGCACCTGGATTTCCGTGCCGAGCTGTGCGATATGTCGCCATTGCTCCAGGCCGCCATTGCCATCGCTGCCGGGCAGCAGGGTGATCGACCGGTAGGGCTGGTTCTGGATCGCCTCCTGAATTCGTGTCAGGCCGTGCTCGCCAGGTTCCAGCAGGAGCAGATCGGCTCCGCTCCCGAGCTGATCGATGCGTTGTTGCCAATCTGGCCGGGCTGTGTCCACCACCAGCAGCCGACGCTGGGGGTTGTGGTCAGCTCCGGCGATTTCCGCTGTGGAGTCTGCGGAGCTGGTTGTGGTTCGCGGTGCCGGATCCAGCAGGTTGGTTTGTTGCTGGCTGAGTAGCCAGGCTTCCTGTTGTTGAACTTTGTGGAGGTCGCGTTCCAGATCGGACGCCAGCCCGGTTTCATGCCACGGCTGGTGATCAGGCGTGGCTATGCCACCCAGGTCTCCCCCGTCAGCGTGGGATCGCTCCTGGGGCTCGACTTGATCGTGGTAGCGCTTCTCGAGAGGATCCATGGGCTTTCCTCCTTACACCAGATTGCCAGGATTTGCAGCCATGGCGATGCCCAGTTCCACCATCGTGGCCATCGAGGCCTGGTTGGCCGGCATCACCCGCGCATAGCTGGCGGCGCGTTGCTGCATCAGTTCCGCCAGCGGATTGTTGTCTGGCAGGGGGCGCGAAGGATCCTGGAGCCACCGCTGCAGTTGCTGGCGCTGCTCTGCGCTGCAGGCATCGAGGCCCTGGTTGAGGCTGCGGATCACCAGCAGGTCGGTGCGCTCTCCAAGCCCCTGCATCAGCCCGGCCTGGTGCTGCAGCCGCGGATCCACCAGCACCTGATCCGCCTGGCCGATGCCGCTGTTGCGCAGCCGCTCCAGCAGCTGTTTGGTGCTGTAGTCGATCTGGGCCTGGGATCCGGCGGTGTCAACACCCGTTCCCTCGGGCAGATCCTGTTGGGCCAGGATTGTGAGGCCATCGCCGTTCACCCGCGCCGCCACCAGGCGTTGGCTGCCGTTCTCCAGGGTGATGGAGAACACCGAGATCACCCGTTGGGTTTGGATGGCCTGTGCATTGGCGCCCAAGCCCGTGGCGCGCTGCACCCGGCCCACCAGCCGGCGTAGGCCCCGTTGTCCCACCGTGGCAGCCTTCGGTGCATAGAACCCGTAGGCCACGCCGGCGCCGATGGCCAGGGCGTCGAGCAGGTGGTTGCCCATCAGGCTGCCCTCCTGCAGGCGGGAGAGCACAAACGAGTTGGCCTTGTTTTGCTCAGCAGCGCTGGCGAGGTTGTCGAGGATCGGCTGCAGCAGGGTGCCGCGGTCGCGGTCGACCCGGGGGGCTTGCTGTTCGCCCCGCTCGATAGCTCCCGGGCCACCGGGGCCAGCGTTTGCCTGCAGTCCGTTGCCACCGCGGGCGTTGCCATCCCTTTCGCCCTCACCTTCGCCCTGTCCCAGGCGTTGTTGCAGCACGGCCGGGATCTCCCCAACCGCGCCGGCTCCTCCGCCCCCGCCGATGGCCATGGCCATCAAGCCAGTGCCATTGCTGCCGCCCTTGCCCATCAGCTCCAGCCCGCCTCCGGGGCCTGGGGTTTCGCTGACCCCCGTGGCGCCGAGGCGGGTGCGTTCCACCGATTGCAGCGTGTTGCTGAAGAAATCGGGCATGATCATGTTGATGCCGGTGCCCGAATACACTGTGGCCTCGCCGTTGCCCAGTTCTGGGAGGACTTCCACCGGCACACCCGGGTCAACGATCGTGCCGAGCACGACGCTGTTGTCGCCGAATTGGTTGTCCGTGAAGTTGATGTCGACCCCCACGATGTAGCGAGTGCCGTTGGCATCGGGATCGCTGTAACGGAACACGGCGCCATCACCGGTTGCGCTGCGGCGGGTGAAGTCGTAATAGCCGGCGGCCGTGATCACCTCGCCGTCCAGTGTGGTGAGGGGGGCTCCATCGGCGGTTAGCGGCGTTACCCCCGACCACGTGAACAGCAGCTCCCCATCGGCGTTGTATTGCACCTCACCATCTGGGCTGAGGTCGAACTTGGCGCCGTAATCCTTCAGCACCTGTTCGGAGATGTATTTGAAGTAGCGGTCGTAGGCCTCGCCGAGGGGACTCGCCTCGGCCAGCTCACGCACCTCGATTCCGTTCACCACCGGGCTGTTGTCGCTTGTGAGGCTGTAGTTGATGCTGTAGCTCGTTTGGCGGCCTGCGCGCGCACTGTCGAGATCCACGCCGACCCCTTGCTGGGTGTCGATGTTGAAGGTGAAGTTGAAGGGGTTGGCCCCGGCGATGTAGTTCACCTGCTCACCGCCAAGGTTGTGCGTACCACCGGCCCGCTTCATGTAGAGCGGGTTGGAGGGGTCGAGCTTGCTGTACACCGCGGTGTCGAGTTGCTCAATGGCATCACTGTCGCTGAAGGCCGCGCTTGCGTCTTCAAACTCGCTGATGTATTCGGCAACTTTGGCAGGATCAGGGTTGGTGCCGAGCAGCGCCAGCAGCACCGTCATGGCTTGCGAGGCGGCGGCGTTGCCCGACACGTAGATCGGAATCCGCTCCTCAAGTTGCAATTCAGCACCGGCTTCGCTCTGGCCCTGGTCGGCCACGGTGAACTTGAATTCTTGGAAGCGCCGTGCTGCGCTGAGGCTCAGGGCGTCACCATCGGTGATGAACTGCAGCCCCTGCAGCTCCGCCAGGGTCAGCACCGTGCCGGCCTGCACCTCGGTGGTGCCATCGGCGAGGGTGATGCTCCCGAGGCGTTTGCCGTCGGTTGGATCCGGCAGGGGCACCTGCGTCACGGTGTACAGCAACTGCTGGGCGCTGGCTTCCTGGGCTCCACCGCCAACCCCATAGGCCAGATCTTGCAGCCCCATGGAAATGGGCGCGTAGTTGGGGGCTGCGGCGTTGCCGCCGGTGAACTCGAGGTTGGTGCTGTTGACCACCACCGCCGCCGCTGCCGCCGAGGTGCGCACCGGCAGATCATTCACGGGCAGGACGCTGATGGAGAAGGATTCGGATGTGAAAGCGCCGGCTGAATCGGTAACGGTGTAGGAGAAGGCCGTGTTGCCGTAGGCGTTGG
>JBIPLV010000312.1:0-5855 GCA_044369475.1 Cyanobium sp.
GGGACCGGCGTCGAGCATGCCGGTTGCAGGGCTAAACATGCAATGATTTGGCCAGCGGCCTTGTGAAAATTGAGCGATACCGAAGGGTATCAAATTTTCTAGCAGAAAGTGGTTCTCATATTGCAATGATTTTTAGACCGTCTTTTATCTGCAGCCTTTTTTCTGCTCTCGTCCAAACTCCAAACAAAAATAAGCATCTAGGGATGACGACCAATGCTCGAATATGCCGAGTTATAAATTCGCGAGACGTAAACTTGTGGGGCAGATTCGCATAAGCATTATACATAAACTAGCCAAAATGCATATATTTAAAAATCAAGGGTGATCTGGAGCGCCAGCTCGAAGTATCGAGATCTCTCTATTTGAAAAGACCAAGCGCTCCGACAATAATTTAATGATATAGGACAGGAGATGACGTTCGGCCTCGGGATTAGAGCTTATTAACTGATAGTAGTTCTCTCTGTCAAGAGACCAAACGATCGAACCATCTTGTGCCTCGAGGTCAGCGCTCCTTGGGGTATTTAATATAAATCCCATTTCACCAGCCAAAGTTAGATCTTGAAATACACGGACTCTTAGCTTCTCTCCAGAATCTCCGTTAGTATAGACTGCGACTGGTCCTTTTTCAATGAAGAAAAGCGTATTCGATTCTTCGCCCGCTTTGCATATAAGCTGATTCTCGTTGTTCTCGACGAGCTCCAAAACCTTAAATAGATAATTGCTTATATCTTTATTGCCGCAACATATTTCAGAAAGCCAATAGGACATTGTTTGACGTCCTTCTTTGATCATTGCAGTATCAATTAGCATGTCTTCTCCATATATCAAGGCGTCATCAATATCGTGTTTGAAGGACCAACCTTGGTTCCGGCATGCGCTGGTAATTCTATGCTGTGTGGATATGATAATTCCCTCTATATTGCGGTCAGCAATGAATCTCCTGAGTTTGCTGACCGCAGCAGTTGCCGAAGAGTCAAAGCCGCTAACCTGAGTCATGTCAAGAATAAGTAGCTTTACTTCCTGCGCATTAACAAATCCTTTTGCTTGTATGAAGAGCGAATAAGCAGAGCCAAAGAATAGGAAGCCTCTGAGTACAAGAACTTTAACTTGGCCCCCGTGCTTATCAAAAACAGCATTTTCCTCATCCGATCTCACTAGCGATGATTTACGACATGAAAGGTCGTAATTGCTGATGACAATATTTTGCGCTGATGCATTGATGACAAAGGTAATGCAGCAGGCCACCAAGCCAAATACAAGTGCAGGGATGAACCCAACGAAACTAGTTAACGCCAATAAGATCAAAACAATAATCCAATCACTTCGTGAAATTTTGCCTTTGCTTTGCCACCCCCAGTCCCAAATCAATTTTGTTCCAAGTTGTAATAGCAACCCAGCGAGAACAAACTTTGGAATCAGCCCAATGATATCAATCTTGGTTATCAGTACAGTAATGACAACTGCAGAAACAACATAACCCGAAAGTCGATTACGACCGCCTGTCGAATAATTGACTAGACTCCGGCTTACAGAACTATTGCCTGCATAACCTCCCATCAGCGCTGATGTTACATTTGCAATTCCATGTACGCGTAATTCATGGTTTAAATCAACATCAGAATCAGTTGCAATTTCAATCGACGTTGTATTCATTAATACTGTTATTATTGAGATGGCAACAAGAGAGAGGATATCTCCGCAGACGAGTTTTATTCCGGATAGATTTGGACGCAGATAATCTAGAGATAGGAAATTCGACAATGACTCGCCGTTTGCTGGACTAGGCATCATTAGATATTCTTGGTTAATCCCTAATCCGTCGAAAATATGTAACGCCAGAACAGAGTGAGTAGAAAGTATGGCTGCAACCATTAAAATAGGCAGCAATATGGGGTTCTTTATGCGTTCAGTCATTATCCATAGCAAAATAGACCAAATGACCGTAAGCATTAACGCGAGTTGATGTTCTGATCCCAATATGCCGTGAAAATTTTCTAATGTAATATTCCTGCCGGTTACCATCTTTAGTGATCCTTTGGTCATTAACCAGCCAGTACTAGCAAGGAATCCGGCAACTACTGGAAATGGAATGTAGCGTATAAATTTTCCCATTCCTTTAGATCCAAGAAGTAAAAGAATGAAGCCAGTTACAAGCCCACTAACTAGTAATGTCGATAATGCAACTCCTAAGACTTGTTCTTGCGGGAGATCAGATAACAGCGGCTCCAAAGATATCATCATTGCCGCTTGAAACGTTGCCGTATTTGTATCTGGACCGGCAATCGCTGATTTAAATCCACTCTTCCATGAAATAATTATCCCGAGACAAACTGCCGATACCAAAGAGATGGCTACGCCATGGGCAAGATATGGCCTTAGGCTGCCATCAAAAATTAAACCTCCAAAAGAAAATGCATATGCCAATTGAAGTAGCGATGTCACTAGTCCCGCCAAAAAATTCTGAGCGGTGATTTGAACGCTTTTGCTCATACGGTAGACCTGATATCCACATCTAAAGATCTTAGCTTGAAAGGCCTAATCTGTTTTGCTGTCGCGAAGACTTAAAGCCTGGTGATCTCTTGAATCAGGTCGATCACAATTCTTGATCTTGTGAATTCCCAATGCAGGTATAAATCGGAAATTAATCCGCTTAAATCCACATTAATGCTCTGCAAATGCTAAGGTATAAGACCTCACTGCCGTTTCCTGTAGCATGATCTCAGTAGCTGCGAATTTCCCCTCAATAATAGCAAGGGATCGTCTAAGTACTTATTAAACCGCCTCAATCTCCGTAGCTCGTTTGGAGGCCATCTGAAACTTTGTGTGCGGTCTCCAATCCATCAGTCTGAGACACCCCGGCCAGTGTTTAAAACAGCAGGTCCTTGTCATCAGTTCGCGATGTACAGGAGTCATTTCACACGCAAACCGTCAGAATAATTAGAATCTCTGGTGCAATACTAGATTTGTCTTCCATTCACCCATCTCTGTCTTTTGCTTAAATCACTATCCAAATAACTTATCTTTTTTCTACCATCATCGCAGCCGAGAGCTCAACACTCAGGTCATGAATTATTATTGGTTTGAGTACTCATAGACGCGCTTACTCGGCCTGGAGGTAGCATCGCCCCTTCTACCTCTTAAGACCATCCACCAACATCTAGAGCCTCAATACGCCTGGACCTCTGAGCATCATAGTATTCTACCCCATGAAGAAAACTTTCAGGTTGAAAAGTTGCCAAGGTAAAGACTTAAAAAAGTATTGACAATGGCTTTATAGAGGCCAATTATCATTTTTAATAAGCATTATCTTATTTGTTGCCTCTATGAGGTGAATGCGCCTCTTTTTTGTTTTGTTTGCAGATTGCTCCGCATTTCTCGCCAACTCCAGGATCAGAAAGTGAGCTTTCTTAAATGACTTTTGATTCAATCTCTGATCGGGACGAGGGGCACCTCGTTGTTCTCGATAGCTATCCAGGTCAAAAATTATTCTTAAATGATAGTGTGCAAATCCCACTGCCGGTAGATAGTGTTCCTCGTTCTACGGATCGTGGGTTAATAGTGAACGCGCTCACACAAAGTCTGCTGAATCGATTAGACAGCATTCACGACGACGATAAAACCTTACTTTTACTTCTTCCAGACAAAACACGTCTTGCTAATGCAGCAAACATTGCTGTTGATTCTATTCTTTCACTAGTTTACAGTGAAAGATATAATCTCGATGTCACGATTGCTTACGGGCTTGGTTCTCACCCATTAATGACCAACGACCAAATCAGGGGTTTGCTTTCTGATGTTCGTTGGCAACGTATTATCGATTCTAAAATTTCAATTCTTCAGCACTCTACCAAGTCTCCCTTGCCCTCTAAGGCTATAGAAATTGATGATCTTGATTTAGGGCTTCCGACCAATGAATGTGCCACTCTCTCTCTTTCAATTCCTCATATATTTTGCGAAAATCACATAATTGTTGTAGCTGGAGATACAGACCTGCATCCTTATGAAAAGCGCTGTGGGAGTGGTGGCCTGAATAAGATGCTAGTTATAGGTTTTGGAAATAGTACGGTTATTGATCGAACTCATTCTCCTGCTGTTTTGTCAGACGCCGATAATAGTGGCCAAAGATCTAATCCTATTTTCGTAAGGCTTTTAGACCATTACAGCGCGAAGATTAGAGACTATTTGTTGGTCGCAGAAAATTCAAAACTTGTTTCACGTCCGATTGGGTTCTCTGTTATCAAACTTTCTGGAGATGATGAGCCTTGTGATTATTGGATTGGCGAAAATGACGAAGAACGCCAGAACTTGACTCTTCAGGTCTTGCAAGATCGAAGATGTTATATGGAACGATCTGTCAATCATGTCATATGTGATGGAGAGGCCTGTAAGGCTACTGATATTCTCGCAGGTGCAAGAACATTGCACTCTTTATGTGCCCAGAACCATAGCAATAATCACCTCATCTGCTCTAAATCAACCTTACGAATGGCGTTATTATTTAACCCATGTGTTGAAGAGCTTAACAATGGTGGCGTAGGCAATTCCGGCACATTGCGACATCTAAATGTCCTTGCAGGTTTAGTGAGATCTAATACTTCTAGAATTTCATCTTCTTTACGACTCCTCTCCAATACGGAGGACTTGTTCAAGTTTTTTCTAGACACACGTGCCGAAATCCTAAGGCAATGGTCACTCCATTTTGAGAGAGTATCCAATCCACGAAGCTTCCTTCAGGAGATCCGTAGTTTAGTAACGGTTGTTGGTTCTAAATCTCCTAAGCTTGATGGGTTAACTGGTTCGATTGATTCTCATGTTATTGAATTAGAGCATTGGGCTGATGCTGTGTCTCTGCCATTCCATATGCTGATTGAGATTGGTTTGTTAGAAGATGATATTAAAGCCTGCAAGCTCTTGGTCGAAACTCTGTGTATGAACGACCTTAACAATTTCAGCGAGGGAGGTCAACGGGCAATGCGTCTTCTGAAAATTCTTCAAAACTTTGAACAACTTGTACTTCTTACTGATAATGAAAATGTCCTTTCTTATATAGCAGAATTAAGCCCTGATCTGAGTTCAGTTTTGCCATCTGCGATTCGTACCAAGTTTAGGTCTTCATTTGACGCACTGGGTTTTAGTCTGTTAGGAATAAGTTGCCTGGATCTTAGGGCTTATTCCCCGCAGAAAGCTGTAGATTTCTGCTTGATGGCGCACCAATCAATGCTACCGTCAAATCGCCAGGTAACAGCAGCGTTCTTTCGCAAGCCAGGCATATTTGAAGCAAAAGCTTGTTGATGATTCTTTGTATTGAATCAGTCACCTGCCTGAACGTGCTACTGACGTGCCCCCCCCCTCCCCCGCTTTCAGGAAAGTTGTCACCCCTCTGATCTGAACACCCGGGGGCATGAGGACATGACCAATGCGTCGTTACAGCGAGGCCGTTAAAGCTGATGTGAGGAGGCGGATGAGTCCGCTCATGCGGGAGAGTGAGGTGGGTGGCGGGTTCGTTTCATGGTGGAGTCCCCGGCCTAGTCTGGCCGGATGAGGACTCTCATTCACCCTGGACCGACTTCCGGCCCACGTCAAGAGCTTTTGACGGACTTTGTATCAGCCCTAACCAAGACCCTGCTCCCAACTGGTTGTGTTGTCGAGTTCTGTTGTGCTGCTCAGCGAGTTAATCAGCTTGGTGAAACTGTATGGGCGTGGCGTGGCAACCATGAGTCAGACTTTAATTTGAGATTATTCTGATTCCCTCTAGAATGAATCGAGATCAGGTGTTCGCCGATGTTCGAGAGTGAGTGGGTCAATGCCAAAGAATTCAGGCAAAGACTTGGCATCGGCCGAACAACACAATGGGC
>JBIPLV010000032.1:0-19208 GCA_044369475.1 Cyanobium sp.
ACGGCCCCGCTGTGTTGGCGCTGCTGTGATGCCACCGCCTGCCGGGCGGCGGGGGCGGCGGCCCTGCGGCAGCGGCTCGAGGCCGAGGTGGGTGTCGATCGGGTCAAGGCGGTGGGCTGCCTGCGGCTCTGCGGCCAGGGCCCTCTGGCCGCCGCCGACCACGCCGATGGCGCCACGGAGTTGGTGGGCGGGGTGGCCGGAGAACGGCGCCTCGATCCGGCCCATCCGTTCTTCGCCCTGCAGCGGCCGGTGGTGCTGGAGCGCTGCGGCCTGGTGGATCCTGATTGCCTCGACGACGCCCTGGCCCAGGGGGCCTACGCCACCCTGGCGGCCTGCCGCCAACGCCCCGCTGCGGAGGTGGTGGAGGAGGTGGTGCGCAGCGGCCTGCGCGGCCGGGGCGGTGCGGGCTACCCCACCGGCCGCAAATGGCAACAGGTGGCGGCCGCAAACGCCGCCCACAAGGTGGTGGTGTGCAACGCCGATGAGGGCGACCCGGGCGCCTTCATGGATCGCAGCGTCATGGAAGGCGATCCCCACCGGCTGCTGGAGGGCATGGCGATCGCGGCCCTGGCCGTCGGCGCGGTCGAGGCCTTCATCTACGTGCGGGCTGAATACCCGCTGGCGATCGAGCGCCTGCGCCGGGCGATTGCTGCTGCGACCGATCGGGGCCTGCTGGCGGGCCTGCCGATCCAGCTGCGCATCGGTGCCGGTGCCTATGTGTGCGGCGAGGAAACGGCCCTGCTGCATTCGATCGAGGGCGGGCGGGGCACGCCGCGACCGCGCCCGCCCTATCCGGCGGTGTCGGGCCTGTGGGGTCTGCCCACCCTGATCAACAACGTCGAAACCTTCGCGGCCGTGCCGGCGATCCTGCGGGAGGGGGGCGACTGGTATGCGGCCATCGGTACCGCCAGCAGCAAGGGCACCAAGGTGTTCGCCCTCTCCGGCGCCATCACCCACACCGGCCTGATCGAGGTGGAGATGGGTACCAGCCTGCGCACCATCGTGGAAATCATGGGCGAAGGGGTGCCTGCCAACCCCGATGGCAGCCCCGGCGTGGTGAAGGCCGTGCAGACCGGCGGCCCCTCGGGGGGCTGCGTGCCGGCGGAGCTGCTCGACACGCCGGTGGACTACGAGAGCCTGCAGGCCTTGGGCTCGATCATGGGCTCTGGCGGCATGGTGGTGATCGACGCGGCGCTGGCGATGCCGCAGCTGGCTCGCTACTTCATGCGCTTCTGCGTCGACGAGAGCTGCGGCAAGTGCCTGCCCTGCCGCGCGGGCACGGTGCAGCTGGCGCAGCTGCTGGATCGGTTTGTGGAGAAGCGCGCCACCCCGGCTGATCTGGCCCAGCTGGAGCAGCTCTGCGCCATGGTCAAGGCCACCAGCCTCTGCGGCCTGGGCCAGTCAGCCCCCAATCCGGTGCTGAGCACCCTGCGTTTTTTCCGCGCCGAGTACGAGGCCGCCATCGCCCCTGGAGCGGTGCCATGAGCACGGGTTTGCCTCCGGATCCGGCCACGGTCAGCTTGCAGATCAACGGCCGGGCTCTCCCGGCGGCCGCCGATGCCACCTTGCTGCAGGTGATCCGCGCCGCCGGGCTGCATGTGCCCACCCTCTGCCACCTCGATGGCCTGACGCCAGTGGGGGCTTGCCGCCTCTGCCTGGTGGCGATCGAGGGGCACCCCAAGCTCGAGGCCGCCTGCGTCACCACCGTGGCCGAAGGGATGGTGGTGCAGACCCACACACCGGAGCTGGAGACCTACCGGCGCATGGCGGTGGAGTTGTTCTTTGCCGAAGGCAACCACATCTGTGCCTTCTGCGTGGCCAATGGTTCCTGCGAGCTTCAGGACGTGGCGGTGGAGGTGGGCATGGACCACTCCCGCGTCCCCTACCAGTACCCCGAGCGTCAGGTCGACGCCTCCCACCCCCTGTTCAGCCTCGATCACCACCGCTGCATTCTCTGCACCCGGTGCGTGCGGGTGTGCGATGAGATCGAGGGGGCCCACGTGTGGGATGTGGGCTACCGCGGCAGCGCCTGTTCGATCATCGCCGGGCTGGATCAGCCCTGGGGTGAGGTGGCGGCCTGCACGTCCTGTGGCAAGTGTGTCGACGTGTGCCCCACCGGCGCCCTGTTCCGCAAGGTGGACGCCACCGGCGAGAAGCAACCCCACCCCGAGCGGGCCGCCCAGCTGGCCGAAGCCCGTCACGAGCACCGCTGGACCAACCCATGACCACCAAACTGCGATTCGCCACGGTGTGGCTGGCGGGCTGCAGCGGCTGCCACATGTCGTTCCTTGATCTCGACGAATGGCTCTTCGAGCTCGTCGAGGCGGTGGAGATCGTCTATTCGCCGGTGGCGAGCGACACCAAGGTGTTTCCCGAGGGTGTTGATCTGTGCCTGGTTGAGGGAGCCGTAGCCAATGCCGACAACCTCGCGCTGGCCCTGCAGCTGCGGGCCCGCAGCAAGGTGGTGGTGTCGTTTGGCGATTGCGCCGTCACCGCCAACGTGCCCGGGCTGCGCAACCTTTGGGCCCACGTGGATGGGGGCTCGCGCCAAAGCGTGCTGGACCGCGGCTACCTGGAGCTGGCCGATACCGGTGCCCAGCACCCCTATGCGCCTGGCATCGTGCCCGAGCTGCTGGAGCGGGTGCTGCCGCTGCATGAGGTGATCCCGGTGGAGTACTACCTGCCGGGTTGTCCGCCTTCGGCAGCGCGGATCCGTGCCTTTCTCGAGCCGCTGCTGCGCGGTGAGCTGCCGGCGATGGAAGGCCCGGCCATGCTGGGTTTTGGTTGAGGGCGATCGCCATGGGCACCGATCCCACCCCCCGCACGATCACGATCGACCCGGTGACCCGCATCGAGGGGCACGCCAAGATCACGCTGCATCTTGATGACGCGGGCCGGATCGCCGATGCCCGCTTCCATGTGGTGGAGTACCGCGGCTTCGAGACCTTCTGCGAGGGCAGGCCGTTTACGGAGATGGCCGGCATCACTGCCCGCATCTGCGGCATCTGCCCGGTGAGCCACCTGCTGGCCGCGGCGAAAACCGGCGACAAGCTGCTGGCGGTGCAACCGCCGGCGGCGGCCCGCAAGCTGCGCCGCCTGCTGAACCTGGCTCAGCTCACCCAGAGCCACGCCCTCTCGTTTTTTCATCTGAGCAGCCCCGATTTTCTGCTGGGTTGGGAGAGCGATCCCGCGCGGCGCAATGTGTTCGGCCTGATGGCGGCCGATCCGGAGCTGGCACGCGCCGGCATCCGCCTGCGCCAATTCGGCCAGCAACTCATCGAGCTGCTGGCGGGCCGCAAGATCCACGCGGCCTGGGCGGTGCCCGGTGGGGTGCGCTCGCCGATGACGCCGAACACAGCGGCCTGGATCCGCGAGCGGCTGCCGGAGGCCATGGCCACGGTGCGCCTTGCTCTGGCGGTGTTTCAGCGCTTGTTGGATCAGCAGCTGGTGGAGGAGCAGCGGGTGTTCGGCACCTTCGACTCGCTGTTCATGGGGCTGGTGGATGAGCAGGGGCAGTGGTCGTGCATCGATGGCCTGCTGCGCCTGGTGGACAGCCGCGGTGTGGTGCTGGCCGATGGCCTCTCGGAAGACGACTACGCCGCCTTCCTGGGGGAGGCGGTGGAGAGCTGGAGCTACCTGAAGTTTCCGTATTACAAGCCCCTGGGCTACCCCGAGGGGATGTATCGGGTGGGGCCGCTGGCCAGGCTCAACGTGTGCGAGCGGATCGGCACCCCCTGGGCCGATGCTGAGCTGGCGGCCTTCCGCGCCCGCAACGGCAGCGAGGCCAGTGGCGGCCGCATTGCCACCTCCTCCTTCGCCTATCACCACGCAAGGCTGGTGGAGATTGTGGCCTGTCTGGAGGCGATCGAGCAGCTCGCAGACGACCCCGAGCTGCAATCGCCTCACGTGCGGAGCCATGCCAGCCTCAACGCCACCGAAGCGGTGGGGGTGAGCGAGGCGCCCCGCGGCACCCTTTTTCATCACTACCGGGTCGATGACGACGGCCTGATCACCCGGGTGAACCTGATCATCGCCACGGGCCAGAACAACCTGGCCATGAACCGCACCGTGGCCCAGATCGCCTGCCACTACATCGGCCCCGCGCCGCTGGCTGAAGGCTCCGAGATCCCGGAGGCGTTGCTCAACCGGGTGGAGGCGGGCATCCGCTGCTTCGATCCCTGCCTGAGCTGCAGCACCCATGCGGCGGGCCAGATGCCGCTGCGGATTGCCCTGGTGGATGCGGGCGGCCGGGTGCTGGCGGAGCGGGTGCGGGATTGAGGCGATTCAATCCCGCAGCGGATTGATGATCTGCACGGCGGCGATCGTGCGGCCGTGGGCAAAGTTTTCTGAAAACAGCACAGCGCAGCGGCTGCGGATTGCGGCCTCGGCGATCAGCGCATCAAACCAGCTCAACTGCTCCTGAATCGCGAGCTGGTCGGCATTGAGCACCAGATGGCTGTTCGTGCCCACCACTTCAAACCCGCTCAGCGCCTCCAGCAGGCCGGTGATCTGAGCAGCATCCAGCGGTGGCTGCAGTTTGCGGCTGGCCACCGAGCGCAGCTCGATCAACACCTGGGTGCTGATCACCACCTCATGCTCGGCAGTCACCACCGCCAACCATTGGCGGATGCGCGTGCTCTTGGTGGGTTCCCGTTGATCGAGGCGGTAGGCCCAGAGGTTGGTGTCGATGAACACCCGCATCAGCTGCGTTCGTGCAACGACTCGCGGCACCAGGGCTCAAGGCTGGCGCTTTGGCTGGAGGCGGCAACGGCCTCAAAGCTGGCCAGGGCGGCCAGCCGGCGGCTGCGGGCATCGACGTAGTGGCCCAGGAAGTCGCGTACGAGGGCATTCACCGAGGTGTTGTCGCGCAGGGCCGCCTCCCGGGCCCGCTGCAGCAGGGCGTCGTCAATGGCGAGAGTGAGATTGGCCATGGTTGGACGCTTCACGGAATCCGTGTGGCACGGGCAATGGGCTGCCGTGGCCTCTGTCTGGCGCGGAAAGTTCGACCAACCGCTGAAATGATGAAAGCTGCGGAGTGTGGCTGATGGAGCAGCGTCCCCAGCGCAACCGCCTGGTGATCGGCATCGGCAACCCCCTGCGCGGCGACGACGGCGTGGGGGCGCTGCTGGCCGAGCCCGTGGGCGGCCGCAACGTCCAGCAGCTCACCCCGGAGCTGGCCGCCGAGCTGGCCGAGTTGGAGGCGGTGGTGTTTATCGATGCCTGGCTGGCGCCAGTGGGCGCGGCTCCTCAGCTCACGGTGATCACGCCTGCTGCCGGTGCAGCCGAGAGCCACCGGCTCGAGCCGGCCCAGCTGCTGGCGATCAGCCAGGCTCTCTACGGCCGCTCTCCCCAGGCCCATCTGCTGCGGGTGCCGGCCTATGGCTTCGATCACGGCACAGCGCTGTCGGCCGAACTGCAGGCCTGCATGCCCGCCGCCCGGGCGCTGCTGCAGGGCTGGCTCGAGGGCCCAGCGCGCCATGCATGAGCTCAGCCTGATGGAGGCGCTGCGCGATCAAGCGCTCGCGGCGGCCCATGCCGACGGCGCCAGCCGCATCACGGCGATCAGCCTGCGGGTGGGCGAGCTGGCCGGGGTGGAACTCGAAGCCCTGCGCTTCGCCTTTCCGGTGGTGATGGCCGGCACGATCGCCGCCGGCGCCGAGCTGCGCATCGAGAGCGAACCCGCCGAATGCCACTGCGCCGCCTGCAAAGCCCCCTTCCCCGCTCCCGATGGCTGCTGCGATTGTCCCCGTTGCGGCGCGATCAGCCGCGTGCTGATGCGTGGCCGCGACCTGCGGCTGCTGGCCTTGGAGGTGGTGTGAGGGGGGCCTGTGGTGCCCTGATTGACGACCGCTGGCTATCCCGCCTGGCCTCCCTAGCCTGGAGGTGGCCCCAGCTCTGAGACGTCATGTGCCGCGACTGTGCATGCGGGGAGCCCCCTATTGAGCCCACGCCCGCCAGCACCCCCCGCCAGCTGCCCCTGCACACGGCCCTGCTGCAGCGCAACGATGCCCAGGCCGCGGCCCTGCGCCAGCGCTTCGAAGCCGCCGGGGTGACGGTGGTGAACCTGCTCTCCTCCCCCGGCTCCGGCAAAACCGCTCTGCTCGAAGCCGTGGCTCGGCGCCTGGCGGAGGTTGATGGCGAGCCTGCCCACCTGGCGGTGATCGTTGGCGATCTCGCCACCGACAACGACGCCCGCCGCCTCCAGGCTGCCGGGGTTCAAGCGGTGCAGATCACCACCGGCCAGGCCTGCCACCTGGAGGCGTCGATGGTGGCAGAGGGGTTGCACCGTTTGAGCCATCAGGGCGTGGTGCTGGAGGCGCTCGAGCTGCTGGTGATCGAGAACGTGGGCAACCTGGTGTGCCCCGGCACCTACGACCTGGGCGAGAGCCTGCGGGTGGTGCTGCTTTCCACCACCGAGGGCGAGGACAAGCCGCTCAAATATGCGCCGATCTTCCATGGCGCCGATCTGGTGCTGATCAGCAAGACCGACCTCGCGGAGGCGGTGGGCTTCGATCGCGCCGCTGCCCATGCCGCCATTGCCCGTGTGGCGCCCCACGCCCAGGTGCTGGAGGTGTCCGCCCGCAGCGGTGCCGGCCTCGACGCCCTGATCACCGCCGTGGCGCGATGAGTCAGGCCCGCCTGCGCCTCTGGTGCCGCGGGGTGGTGCAGGGGGTGGGCTTCCGGCCGCTGGTGCATCGCCTCGCTGCCGAGCTGGCGCTGGTGGGAGAGGTGGAGAACGTCGCGGGCGCCGTGCGGCTGGAGTTGCAGGGGGAGCGCCGGTTGCTGGAGCTGCTGGTGCGGCGGTTGCCCGAGGCGTTGCAGCCCCCCGCCGCTTTGGAGCCGTTGGAGCCGCAATGGCTCCCGCCCCGCATTCCGGCGCCGCTTGGCCTGCGCATCGCCGCCGCTGCAGGCCAGCCCCTGGGGGAAGGTCTGGTCGCCCGGTCCCTCGCCGCTGACCTGGCCCCCTGCTCTGTCTGCCTGGCTGAGCTCCACGACCCCGCCAACCGGCGCCATCGCTACCCGTTCATCAGCTGCAGCCAGTGCGGGCCGCGCTACTCGATCGCCACCGCCGAGCCCTACGCCCGCGCCCACACCAGCCTCGCCGGCTTCCCGCTGTGTGCCCTCTGCCAAGCCGAGTTCGATGATCCCGGTGATCGCCGCTTCCACGCCGAAACGATCGGCTGCCCCGCCTGCGGGCCCCGGCTGGAGTGGCAGGGGCCCGAGCTTGAGCCCGGTGCTGGTGCGGTGGCGGCGCCGCTCGACCAGGCCCTGGCGCTGTTGGCGGCGGGTGAGGTTCTGGCGCTGCAGGGGGTGGGCGGCTTCCAGCTGCTGGTGGATGCCAGCAACGGGGCGGCGGTGGCCAGGCTGCGCCAGCACAAGCAGCGGCCCGCCAAGCCTCTGGCCCTGTTGGTGGCCGATCTGGACGCCATCGCTCCACTGGTGGAGCTATCGGCGGTGGAACGGCTCCAGCTGCAGCACCCGGCGGCGCCGATCGTGCTGTTGCGCCGCCGCCCTGGCTCGCCTGAGACCTTCCCGGGGGTGGCCCCCGGCAGCGCTGCCCTGGGGGTGATGCTGCCGGCTTCGCCCCTCCACCAGCTGCTGGCTGAGGGTTTTGGTCGCCCCCTCGTGGCCACCAGCGGCAACCGTAGCGGTGAGCCCCTCTGCCGCGATCCCGCCGAAGCCCTCGATCGCCTCGCCGGCATCGCCGGTGGCTTCCTGCTCCACAACCGTCCGATCGCCCGCCGCCTCGACGACTCGGTGCTGCAGGTGATCGAAGGGCGGCCGGTGCTGTTGCGCCGCGCCCGCGGCTACGCCCCCAGGGGCCTGGCCTTGCAGGCCCCGGCGGGCACCGCCCTGGCCCTCGGCGGCGACCTCAAAAGTGCCCCCGCCCTGGCCCAGGGCGGCCGGGTGTGGCTGGCACCGGTGCTCGGTGATCTGGCCGGCGGCCTGCAGCAGCAGCTGTTGCAGCAGGGGGTGGATCAGCTGTTGGCGCGCTATGGCTCCCAGCTGGATGCCCTCGTTTGCGATCAGCATCCCGGCTACGGGAGCCACCAGCTGGCGGCTGGGGCGGCCCAGCGGCGGGGGCTGCCCCTGCAGACGGTGCAGCATCACCGGGCCCATGGGCTGGCGGTGGCGGCGGAGCACGGTCTGGAGCTGCCGCTGCTGGTGTGGGCCTGCGATGGGCTGGGCTATGGCGAGGCGCCTGGCGGCGAGTCCAGCTCCAACGGCCACAGGCTCTGGGGCGGAGAGCTGCTGTGGCTCATCCCCAGTGGCGCCGAGCGTTGGGCCTGCCTGCGGCCCTTTCCCCTGCCCGGTGCTGAGCGGGCGATGGCCGAACCGCGCCGCGCCGCCCTGGGCCTGCTGGCGGCCGCCGGGCCGGAGGCCCTGGCCCACCCCGGTGCGGCTTTCTGCCGCGGCGCTTTTGCAGAGGCGGAGTGGCTGTTGCTGATGCAGGCCATCTCCAGCGGTTGCAATAGCCCGCTCTGCTCCAGCACCGGACGTCTGTTTGATGCCGTGGCGTCGTTGCTGGGCCTGTGCCAGCGCAGCAGCTTTGAGGGGCAGGCGGGGCTGCTGCTCGAGGGGTTGGCCCTGCAGGCCGAGGGGGGTGGTGCTGAGCGCCGCGGTGGGGTGGCGCCCATGCCGCTGCTGGCGCCCATGTCGCTCCTGGCGGCAGAGGGGCTGGCGTTGGGCTGGCTCGATTGGGGGCCCCTGTTGCAGAGCCTGTTGCACAACGGCGAGTCTGGGGTTTCGCCCGTGGAGAGCGCCGCGGGCTTTCACGCTTCTTTGGCAGAAGGGTTGGCTGGCGCGGCGGCCGAGGCGGCGGCCCACTGTGGCGCCACCTCGGTGCTCCTGGCCGGTGGCTGCTTTCAAAACCGCTTGCTGCTGGAGAGCACCAGTGCGGCCCTTCGCGCGGCGCACCTGGTGCCCCATTGGGCCGAGCAGCTGCCCTGCAACGACGGCGGCCTGGCCGTGGGGCAGCTTTGGGCAGCCCTGGGTGAACTTCCTATAACGAAGGAAAGCGCGGCGGCATCCCCATGTGCCTGGCGACCCCTGGGGTGATCCTGGCGATCACCGGCTCCTCTTTGGAAGCTGGCCCCGATGCGGAGCTCTGGCGTCAGGCCGAGGTTGATTTCGGTGGTGTGCGCCAGTGCGTGAGCCTGGCCTGCCTGCCGGAGGCGGCGGTGGGCGATCGGGTGCTGGTGCACGTGGGCATGGCCCTGAGCATCGTGCTGGATGACGAGCCATGAGCGCTGCGCTGCTCACGTCTGCCCAACTCACGTCTGCCCCGCTCACGATTGACGGCAACGAGGCGGTGGCGCGCGTCGCTTATCGCCTCAACGAGGTGATTGCCATCTACCCAATCACGCCGGCCTCGCCGATGGGGGAGTGGGCCGACGCCTGGGCCGCCGAGGGGCGCCCCAACCTCTGGGGCGCCGTGCCGTCGGTGGTGGAGCTGCAGAGCGAGGCAGGTGCCGCCGGCACGGTGCATGGCGCCCTGCAGGCCGGGGCGCTCACCACCACGTTCACAGCCAGCCAGGGGCTGTTGCTGATGATCCCCAACCTCTACAAGCTGGCAGGGGAGCTGACGCCGGCGGTGCTGCACGTGGCGTCCCGCTCCCTGGCGGCCCAGGGCCTGTCGATCTTTGGCGACCACAGCGATGTGATGGCCACCCGCGGCACCGGTTGCGCCATTCTCTGCTCCGCGTCGGTGCAGGAGGCGGGTGACTTCGCCGCCATCGCCACTCGGGCCAGCCTGCGCAGCCGGCTGCCCTGTCTGCATGTGTTCGATGGCTTCCGCACCTCCCACGAGATCCAGAAGATCGCGCCGCTCAGCGATGGCCAGCTGCGTGGGCTGATCCCCGAGGAGGCGATCAGCGCCCACCGCGCCCGGGCCCTCAGCCCAAACCACCCTGTGATCCGCGGCACCAGCCAGAACCCCGACGTCGCCTTCCAGGCGCGGGAATCGGTGAACCGCTTCGTGGATGCCACGCCAGGCCATGTGATCGAGGCGATGGATTGCTTTGGCGAGCTCACCGGTCGCCACTACCGCCCCTACGACTACGTCGGCCCCGCCGATGCCGAGCGGGTGCTGGTGCTGATGGGTTCGGGCTGTGAAACCGCCGTGGAGGCAGCGGAGGCGCTGCAGGACGCCGGCGAGCGGGTGGGGGTGCTGAAGGTGCGACTGTTCCGGCCGTTCGCCGCCCGGTTGCTGGTGGAGGCCCTGCCGGCCAGCACCAGGGCGATCGCCGTGCTTGACCGCTGCAAGGAGCCCGGCGCTCCTGGCGAACCCCTCTACCTCGATCTGGTGGCGGCCCTGGCCGAGGAGTGGGTAGCTGTGCATGGGGCTGCTGAGCACGGGGCGCCGCCGCTGCCGGTGGTGCTGGGCGGCCGCTATGGGCTTTCGTCGAAGGAGTTCACCCCGGCGATGGTGAAGGCGGTGTTTGATCACCTGCGGCCCCTCTTGGTGTCGGTGCCGGCGGCACGCGAGCCCCGGCCGATCAACCATTTCACTGTCGGCATCGATGATGACGTCACCCATCGCTCCCTGGCCTTCGACGTCGACGCCGAACACGGCTTCCACACCGACCAAGCCGAGGTGCGGGCTGTGTTTTACGGCCTGGGCTCCGATGGCACGGTGGGGGCCAACAAGGCGGCGATCAAGATCATCGGCGAGGGCACCGATCTCTTTGCCCAGGGCTATTTCGTTTACGACTCCAAGAAGTCGGGTTCGGTCACGGTGTCGCACCTGCGCTTCGGACCGCGGCCGATCCGCTCCTCCTACCTGATCCAGCGGCCCACGTTTGTGGCGTGCCACCAGTGGGATTTCGTGGAGCGTTTCGATCTGCTGGCCGGCATTGACCCGGGCGGTGTGCTGTTGCTCAACAGCCCCTTCGCGCCAGCAGGCGCCTGGGCGCGGCTACCTGAGCTACTGCGCACCCAGATCCGCACCAAGGGGATCCAGGTGCACCAGATCAACGCCAATCAAGTCGCCCGACAAACCGGCATGGGGCCCCACATCAACACGGTGATGCAGGCCTGTTTCTTGGCCCTCAGCGGTGTGTTGCCCCGTGAGGAGGCCCTCGCCCGGATTCGCCATTCGATCGAAACCAGCTACCGCCGCAAGGGCGAGGCCGTGGTGGCGATGAACCTGGCCGCCCTCGACGCCAGCCTCGATCACCTGCAGCCGCTCGACTGGCAGGCCCTGGACGCCGCTGCCATCGCCACCGCTCCGATCGCTGAGCCGTTGCCGGCGGATCGGCTCGCTGCTGCCCCGGAGTTTGTGCGCACGGTGATCGCGCCGATGCTGGAGCGCCGCGGCGACGGGCTGCCGGTGAGTGCCCTGCCCTGCGATGGCACCTGGCCGGTGGGCACGACCCGCTGGGAGAAGCGCAACATCGCCGCCGAGGCGCCCGTGTGGGAGCCCGACCTGTGCGTGCAGTGCGGCAAGTGCGTGCTGGTGTGCCCCCATGCGGTGATCCGCGCCAAGGTGGGCGCCCCCGAGGTCTTTGCCGCCGCGCCGGAGGGCTTCCGCACCGCCCCCGCCCGCGACCCGGCCTTCGCTGGCCAAACCTTCACCCTCCAGGTGGCCGCGGAAGACTGCACCGGCTGCGCTCTGTGCATCGAGGTGTGCCCCGCCCGCGACCGCAGCGAGCCGAAGCGCAAGGCGATCAACATGACGCCGCAGCGCCCGTTGCGTGAGCAAGCCCGGGGTCACTGGGACTTTTTCCTGCAGCTGAGCGAGGTGCCGCGCGCCGATCTGAACCTGCACAAGATCGGCCAGCAGCAGCTGCAGCAGCCGTTGTTTGAGTTTTCCGGGGCCTGCGGCGGGTGCGGCGAAACGCCCTACCTCAAGCTTGCCTCCCAGCTGTTCGGCGATCGGATGCTGATCGCTAACGCCACCGGTTGCAGTTCGATCTACGGCGGCAACCTGCCCACCACCCCCTGGAGCGCCAACGCCGAGGGGCGCGGCCCGGCCTGGAGCAACTCCCTGTTTGAAGACAACGCCGAATTCGGCTACGGCATGCGGGTGGCGCGCGACCAGCAGCGCCAGATGGCGCTCGATCTGCTGGAGCAGTTGGCAGGCCAGCTGCAGCCAGGCCAGCTCCCGCTCCCCCTGGCCGCGGCGATCCGCGACGCCGATCAGAGCGATGAAGCGGGCATCGTCGAGCAGCGCCAGCGGGTGGCCGAGCTCAAAGTGCGGTTGCAGGCCGTCTCAGCCCATGCCCCTCGCGACGCTGTGCGCGCCACCACCGCCCAGTTGCTGGAGCTGGCCGATGCCCTGGTGAAAACCAGCGTGTGGCTGGTGGGCGGTGACGGCTGGGCCTACGACATCGGCTTTGGCGGACTCGACCATGTGCTGGCCAGTGGCCGTGACGTGAATGCCCTGGTGCTCGACACCGAGGTGTATTCCAACACCGGCGGCCAGGCCTCCAAAAGCACCCCCCGGGGTGCGGTGGCCAAGTTTGCTGCTGCGGGCAAGGCGGCCCCCAAAAAAGACCTGGGCCTGATGGCGATGACCTACGGCACGGTGTATGTGGCGAGTGTGGCGATGGGCGCCCGCGATGAGCACACCATCCGCGCTTTCTTGGAGGCCGAGAGCTACCCGGGGCCGTCGCTGATCTTGGCCTACTCCCACTGCATCGCCCACGGCATCGACATGGCCCAGGGCATGGCGCACCAGAAGCTGGCGGTGGATTCGGGCCGTTGGCTGCTGTATCGCTACGACCCGCGCCGCGCCGAACGGGGCGAGACCCCCCTGCAGCTCGACAGCCCGGCGCCGAAGCGCTCCCTGGAGGAGGCGATGGAGCAGGAAAACCGCTTTCGCATGCTGCGCTACAGCCAGCCGGAGCGGGCCAGGGCCCTGGTGCGCCAGGCCCAGAAAGAGCTGGAGTGCCGTTGGGCCACCTATCGGGCCCTGGCTCAGCCAGCCCCCAAGCCATGACCCCGGATCTCGCCACCACCTACCTCGGTCTGCCCCTGCGCAGCCCCCTGGTGGTGGGCGCGGCCGCTCCCCTCAGCGACGACCTGGCCCAGCTGCAGGCCCTGGAGCGGGCTGGAGCGGCGGCAATCGTGCTGCATTCGCTGTTTGAGGAGCAGATCGAGCAGGAACAGCTCGATCTGCACCGGCGCCTAGGCCAGGGGGCTGACAGCTATGGCGAGGCGCTCACCTACGTGCCGGAGCCGTCGCTCTTCCATGGCGGGGAAGACCTCTACCTGCGCCACCTCGAACAGGCCCGCCAGCGCCTGGCGGTGCCGGTGATCGCCAGCCTCAACGGCACCAGCCCCGGCCGCTGGGTGGAGTCGGCGCGGCGGATCGAGGCGGCCGGTGCGGCAGCCCTGGAGCTGAACATCTACGCCATCCCCACCGATCCGGAACTCTCCAGCGCCGCCATTGAGACCGGGGTGGAGGAGATCGTGCGCCAGGTGCGCGCCGAGGTGCGCTTGCCCTTGGCGGTGAAGCTGAGCCCCTTTTTTACCAACCTCAGCGCCATGGCCAAGCGCCTGGCGGCGGCGGGGGCCGATGGGCTGGTGCTGTTCAACCGCTTCTACCAGCCCGATATTGACATCGAGACCCTGGAGGTGCGGCCCAACCTGCTGCTGTCCACCCCCCACGACCTGCGCCTGCCGCTGCGCTGGATTGCCCTGCTGCACGGTCGCCATCACCTGGATCTGGCCGCCAGTGGTGGCGTGCACCGCGGCACCGATGTGGTGCGGCTGTTGATGGCCGGGGCCCGCATCACCCAGGTGGTGGGCGCGCTGCTGCGCCATGGCCCCGAGCGCCTGGCCGGGCTGGAGGAGGAGCTGGCCGCCTGGCTGATGGACCACGAGGTCGCTTCGGTGGCCGAGCTGATCGGCTGCATGAGTCAGCTGCGCTGCCCCAACCCCGCCGAATACGAGCGGGCCCAGTACATGCGCGCCATCCAGGGGTATCGCCAAGCGGATGCGCGTCAGGCGCCGGGGCCCTGGTGAGCGTCCCCCTCGCTGGCCAGGTTGGGGTGCTGGCCGCGGAGCTAGCGGCCACGGTGAGCCGCCCCTGGACGGTAATGGAGGTGTGCGGCGGCCAGACCCACGCGATCCTGCGTTGGGGGCTCGACCAGTTGCTGCCGCCGGGGCTCCGGCTGATCCACGGGCCGGGCTGTCCGGTGTGCGTGACGCCGGCCGAGCGGATCGATGCGGCCCTGGCGCTGGCGATCCGTCCTGAGGTGATTCTCTGCTCCTACGGCGACATGCTGCGGGTGCCGGGCAGTGCCGCTGGGGCTATTCCGGCGGCGGCAACCGATTTGCTCGGGGCACGGGCTGCGGGCGGCGACGTGCGCCTGCTCACCTCGCCCATGCAGGCCATCGCCCTGGCCCAGGGCGCGCCCGAGCGCCAGGTGGTGTTTCTGGCGGTGGGCTTTGAAACCACTGCCCCGGCCACGGCCTTGCTGCTGCGCCAGGCCCGGGGGCTGGGGCTCACCAACCTTTCGGTGCTGCTGGCCCATGTGCGGGTGGCCCCGGCGATGGCGAAGCTGCTGCTGGAGCCAGGCAACCAGGTGCAGGGCTTTCTGGCGGCCGGACATGTGGGCGCCGTAATGGGCACCGCCGAGCTGCGGCAGCTGGTGGCGCGCCAGCGGGTGCCGGTCGTGGTTACGGGCTTTGAGCCCCTGGATGTGATGGCTGGTCTGCTGCGCCTGGTGCAGCTGCTGGAGGCCGGCACCCCAGTGCTGGCCAACGCCTACGGCCGGGTGGTGCGGGAGCGGGGCAATCCCGCGGCCCAGGCCCTGCTGGCGGAGGTGCTCACGGTGGTGGATGTGCCCTGGCGGGGTCTGGGCCCCATCGCCGGCGGCGGCTTCGCCCTTGCCCCGGCCTACCGCCACTTCGACGCCCTGGAGCGGTTTGGGCGCATCCCGGCGCCCGTTTCCGCTCTCGCTTCCCTCGACCGCACGTCCAGTCCCGCCAATCCCTGCATTAGCGGCCAGATTCTGCAAGGGCGCGCCCTGCCGGCGGAGTGCCCAGCCTTCGGCCGGGCCTGCACCCCGGAGCACCCGCTGGGGGCACCGATGGTGTCGAGCGAAGGAGCCTGCGCCGCCTACCACCGCTACCGGCGACAGGCCGCATGAGGGAGCGCCATGGGTGATCGCAATGGGTGATCGGATCCAGCTGGCCCATGGCGGCGGCGGCACCCTGATGCAGCAGCTGATCGATCAGGAGTTGCGGGCCCTCTATGCCGATCCGGCCCAGGTGTTGCACGATGCCGCCCGGCTGGAGCTCCCCCCTGGCCCGTTGGCCTTCAGCACCGATGGCTACGTGGTGCAACCGCTCGAATTCCCTGGCGGAGACATCGGCAGCCTGGCGGTAACCGGCACTGCCAACGACCTCGCCATGGCAGGGGCTCGGCCGCACCACCTGAGTGTGGGCCTGATCCTCGAGGAGGGGTTGCCCCTGGCGCTGTTGCGGCGACTGGTGGCCTCGATGGCCGTGGCGGCCCGGCAGTGCGGCCTGACGATCGTCACCGGTGACACCAAGGTGGTGGAGCGGGGCAAAGCCGATGGGGTGTTCATCACCACCAGCGGCATCGGTGTGGTGGAGGCGCCGGCGCCAATTGACCCCACCGCGATCCGCCCGGGCGACCAGCTGCTGGTGAGCGGTGATCTGGGCCGCCATGGGGTGGCGATCCTGGCGGCCCGCCATGGCCTGCACCTGGTGCCGCCGGTGCTGAGCGACTGCGCGCCCCTCTGGCCCCAGGTGCAGGCGCTGCTGGCGGCCGGCGTGCGGATCCACTGCCTGCGCGACCTCACCCGCGGCGGTCTCGCCAGTGCGCTGCAGGAGTTGGCGGACGCGGCCGGAGTGGAGTTGGCGATCGAAGAAGCGCGTCTGCCGGTGGTGGAGCCCGTGGCGCGCACCTGCGAACTGCTGGGTTTTGATCTGTTGCACCTGGCCAACGAGGGCCGGTTCGTGGCGGTGGTGCCGCCCCAGGCCTGCGCTGCAGCCCGAGCGCTGATGGAGGCGGATGGAGGGGCCTGGATCGGCACGGTGCGCCCTGCCGGCGGGGCTGGAGCGCGGGTGGTGCTGAGCACGGTCTTCGGCACCGAACGGCTGCTGGTGCCCCTCAGTGGCGAGCTGTTGCCCCGCATCTGCTGAGCGCGCGCACCGCAGGCACTGGCGATGGCTGCGTGACAGTTGGCGTCCCCTTTGGGGGGTCATCCGCGAACCGGGCCCCTTCGCTGTCTAGGTTTGTTCAACCATCCGGTTATGGCATTCGCCCCGGAGCAGGGTCCATGGACCTCACACCCTTTCTGAACAGCCTGGAGGGCACCACCCTCGACCAGGTGCTGCTTTCAGTGGCCATCAGCGGCAAGGTCGCGATCGCCATGAAGGGCCGCTTCCTGCTGCGCTCCGTGTGTGAAAGCTTCCAAGACCGCACCCGCATCGGCTGCGCTGTCACCGATGAGCCCACCTGTCTGGGCTATCTGGAGCGGGAGCCCTACGAGCTGCTGATCTGCACCGATTACCTCGAGGACGGCAACGGATTCGAGCTTGCCCGCAAGGCCCGCGTCGCCCAGCCCAGCCTGCGGGTGGTGGTGCTGGCCCTGGGGGATGTGATCCCGGCTCAGTACGTCGATGCCCCCTGGCTGGAGGCGGTGGTGGCGGAGGCCGATTTCATCGGTGATCAGCGGCCCCTGCAGGCGGCGGTGCTGGCAGTGATGGGACATCACTCCTATCGCAGTCCCGCGCTCCGCTCCGGCACCCTGCCCTATCTGAGTTGCCCGCGGCTCACCAAGCGTGAATACGAGGTGCTGGATCTGCTGGCCAGCGGCCTCACCGATCGGGAGATCGCGGAGCGCCTGGTGGTGAGTGAGGAAACGGCGAAGACCTACACCAAGCGCCTGCTCAAAACCCTCGATGTCAACAACCGCCTGCAGGCGGTGCTCAAGGGCATGCGCTGCGGCATGGTTCAGATCTGACTGGTCCAGATCTGACTGGACCAGATCTGACGCGTCTGGATCTGAATTGTCCCCCTATGGGGGGCTCGGGGACAGGGCCGTAGGGCGCAGAGTCAATCCTGTGCCCACCAGGGGTCTCCGCTGACCCGAAGGCCGTTCGTTCGATGAACACTTCCCTGCCTGCTCCAGGCCTCACCATTGGTGAGCTCGAAGCCAACTACTCCCTCTACTGCAAGGCCCTGCGCCTGCTGATCCGCGAAGGCAAGTCGATTGCCAAGGTGCGTCGCACCGTCTGCTGGCAACGCCTCGAGATCTTGCACAACTGCCTGCCTGGCCAATACCGGGAGCCCGACTATCTCTTCGCCCTGCTGCAGCGGGAGCTGAAAACCGTCCTTTAAGGCTCCGGATCGAGGATCCAGAGGGCGAGCCCGCCGCCGCGGCCGCGGGCTAGCAACCAGCCCGAATCGGTGTTGCCCGTTCGTGCGATCAGGGCGAAGAAGGGGCGCCGTCGCGGCTCCGGCAGGCGTGTGATGGCTTGCCGCCAGAGGGTCTGGCGGCCGAGGTTCAGCTCGAGCGCAGTGAACCAGAACTCCAGCAGCGGCCGTGCGCCGCGCAGCTGGCCGTGGCCGCTGAAGCACAGCTGCAGGGCGCCGAGCTGAACGCTGTTGCGCACCGTGAGCGCTTCGTCAGCCGTGGCTCCTGCAGCGATGCTGAGGCTGGCTTTCAGGCTTCGCAGCAGGGCGGCCGCCGTGGGGTTGGGCTGGGCTTGGGCTTTGCTCCAGAGCTGGTGCAGCCGCCAGCGGCCCACCAGGTTGGTCGTGGTGAGCTGGGAGCCTTGCCGGCGGCTGAGCCGTTCGCGCTCCAGCACCTCCGTGCCTGTGGGGATGGGGATGTCCATGAAGCGCCCTACGCCAAACCCAGCATCCATGGTCACAGTGCAGGCAGAGATCTTGTGACCATGTCCGGGCCCCAGCCACCTGCAAGGGTCCGGTCCAGCCCGATGGCCAAGGATCCGATCTGCGGGATGGTGGTGCCCACGGCCACAGCGCTCTCGGCCCAGCGGGCCAGCCGCATCTTTTACTTCTGCAGCCAGGGCTGCCGGCAGACCTTTCTGGCGCCGGAGCAGGAGCTGCGCCGGATGCGGCGTCGCGTCGGCATTGCCCTCAGCGGTGTGCTGGCCTTGGCGATCGTGCGAGCCGGGGCCTTCCTGGCCTTGGCGGCTGGCGTGAGCCTGCTGAACATGGCGCCGGTACCCCAGTTGCCCTGGCTCACCTGGGGTGTGTGGTTGTTTCTGCTGGCGACACCGGTGCAGGTGTTCGGGGGCTGGAGCTTCTATGTGGGGGCCTGGGCCGCCCTGCAGCGGCGCGCTCTGAACATGGACGTGCCGATCGCGCTGGGCACCTCAGTGGCCTACCTCTACAGCGTGGTCGTCGTGTTTGCACCCCAGCTCCTGCCGGTCGACATCGACGAGCGCGGCGTCTACTTCGAGGTGTCGGCCGTGGTGATCGCTTTCGTGTTGCTGGGCAAATACATGGAGGAGATCATCAAGCAGCGCTCCTCGGCGGCGGTGCGGCGGCTGCTGGATCTGCAGCCCGCCAGCGCCACCGTGATCCGCGAGGGCCAGGAGATGACCGTGCCCGCCGAGGCTGTGCTGAAGGGCGATCTGGTGCTGGTGCGCCCCGGCGAGACGGTTCCTGCCGATGGGGTTGTCGTGGAGGGACAATCGTCGCTGGATGAGGCGCTGATCACCGGCGAATCCCTACCGGTGAGCAAGCAGCCTGGAGCGGAGCTGATCGGCGGGACGATCAATGGGCGCGGGTTGCTGCGCTTTATGGCCACGCGGGTCGGGGCAGACACGGCCCTGGCCCAGGTCATTCGCATCGTGGAGGAGGCCCAGGTCAGCTCGGCGCCGGTGCAGCGGCTGGCGGATCGGGTGACCGCCTGGTTTGTGCCGGCGGTGGTGGTGGTGGCGTTTGCTGCCTTTGCCCTCTGGACCGTGGCCGGCAGCTTCAGCAGTGGTCTGCTGGCCTTCATCGCCGTGCTGGTGATTTCCTGCCCCTGCGCCCTGGGGATCGCCACGCCGGCGGCGTTGATGGTGGGGGTGGGCAAGGGCGCCGAGCTGGGCATCCTGATCCGCAGCGGTGAGGTGCTGGAGCGGGTCGAGCGGCTCACCACCGTGGTGTTCGACAAAACCGGCACCCTCACCCAGGGCAAGCCCGTGCTCACCCAGGTGGTGGCGTTTGGCGAGCCCAGCAGGCAGAAGGTGTTGCAGTTGGCCGCCTC
>JBIPLV010000033.1:0-19189 GCA_044369475.1 Cyanobium sp.
GAGCGGGCGAAGCAGCTGTTCGGTGCCGCCTGGGCCAACGTGCAGCCCCACAGCGGCGCCCAGGCCAACTTCGCCGTGTTCCTGGCGCTGCTCCAGCCGGGCGACACGATCCTGGGCATGGACCTCAGCCACGGCGGCCACCTCACCCACGGCTCTCCCGTGAACGTGAGCGGCAAGTGGTTCAAGGCCGTCCACTACGGCGTCGACCCCGAGACCCAGCAGCTCAACGTCGCGTCGATCCGCCAGCTGGCCCTGGAGCACAAGCCGAAGCTGATCGTGTGCGGCTACTCGGCCTACCCCCGCACGATCGATTTCGATGGCTTCCGCGCCATCGCCGATGAGGTGGGCGCCTATCTGCTGGCCGACATGGCCCACATCGCCGGCCTGGTGGCCGCCGGTGTGCACCCCAACCCGGTGCCCGTCTGTGATGTGGTGACCACCACCACCCACAAGACCCTGCGCGGCCCTCGCGGCGGTCTGATCCTCTGCCGCGACGCCGAGTTCGGCAAGCAGTTCGACAAGGCCGTGTTCCCTGGCAGCCAGGGCGGCCCGCTGGAGCACGTGATCGCCGCCAAGGCGGTGGCCTTCGGCGAAGCCCTGCACCCCTCCTTCCGTGTCTACAGCCAGCAGGTGATCGCCAATGCCCAGGCGCTGGCCGCGCGCATCCTGGAGCGCGGCATCGCCGTGGTGAGCGGCGGCACCGACAACCACATCGTGTTGCTCGATCTGCGCAGCATCAACATGACCGGCAAGGTGGCCGACCTGCTGGTGAGCGATGTGCACATCACCGCCAACAAGAACACCGTGCCCTTCGATCCGCAGTCGCCCTTCGTGACCAGCGGCCTGCGCCTGGGTACCGCCGCTTGCACCACCCGCGGTTTCGATGAGGCCGCCTTCCGTGAGGTGGCCGATGTGATCGCCGATCGTCTGCTCAACCCCGAAGACAGCGCCGTTGAGCTGCGCTGCCGCGAGCGGGTCGCAGCGTTGTGCCAGCGCTTTCCGCTGTACGGCGAAATCGCCGATGCGCAGCGTCAGCTGCAGCACGCCTGATCCCGGTGCACGCCCGTAAGGTGGGCCCCAAAGGCCGCCCCCCGGCTTCCTTCGGTCTGGCCCTGTGACCCTCGCCTACAGCCCCAACGCGGCCGCTCTGCTGACCTTCGCGGTGGCGGCCTTGTGTACGGCGCTAGTGGTCCCGTTGGTGCGTCGCCTCGGGCTGCGCTGGGGGCTGGTGGATGCGCCGGATCCCCGCAAGCAACACACCACTCCGATGGTGCGGCTTGGCGGGGTGGGCATTGTGGTGGCCTTCAGCCTGGCCCTAGGCCTCACCTGGGTGTTTGGGGGGTTTGCCGATCTGGCCCCCGACAAAGACCAGTTGATCTGGACCACCCTGGCCGGCGCCCTCTGTTTTTTCCTGATCGGTCTGGCCGATGACCTGTTTGCCCTGCCGCCCCTCCCCCGGCTCGGCGGTCAGTTGGCGATTGCGATGGTGGTGTGGAACGAGGGGGTGCGGATCGGCAGCATCGAGTTGCCGATGGGCTGGCTCGGGGGGTCGGACTTTCAGCTGCCCCTGCCCGACTGGTTGAGCCTGCTGGCCACCTTGATCTGGCTGGTGGGAATCACCAATGCCATCAACTGGCTGGATGGGCTCGATGGCTTGGCGGCTGGCGTCAGCGGCATTGCCGCAATTGGCTTGCTTTCGGTGAGCTTCAGCCTGCACCAGCCGGCCGCTGGCCTGCTGGCTGCTGCGCTGGCGGGCAGTTGCCTTGGTTTCTTGCGCCACAACTTCAACCCCGCCCGCATCTTCATGGGCGATGGCGGTTCCTATTTCCTTGGTTTTGCCCTGGCGGCGATCAGCATTGTCGGCCCGGCCAAGGGGCTCACCAGCGTCAGCCTGCTGCTGCCCCTGCTGATCCTGTCACTGCCGCTGGCCGACATGTCGGCGGTGATCATGGGCCGCCTCAGCGAGGGCCACTCCCCCTTTTATCCCGACCGGCGCCACCTGCACCATCGCTTGCTGCGCACCGGGCTGAGCCATCGCCGCACGGTGTTGCTGATCTATGCCTTCACCCAGTGGCTGGGGTCGCTGGCCCTGGTGCTGGTGAATGCCGAGATGCGCTTTCTCTGGCTGGCCCTGGCCACCGCGGTGTTGATCTGGGTGCTGGTGAGCACGCGCCGGGCCCTGCAACGGCCCGCATCCAGCTCGGAGCGCTGAGGCCGTGAGCGCCGAGATCCTCTGCATCGGCACCGAGCTGCTGCTGGGCAACATCACCAATGGCAATGCCCGCTGGCTGGCGGAGCAGTTGGCGGCATTGGGCATCCCCCACCACCGCCAGAGTGTGGTGGGAGACAACCGCGAGCGCCTGATGGCGGCGGTGCGGGAGGCGGCTGGTCGCTGCCGGGTGTTGATCACCACCGGTGGGCTCGGCCCCACGCCCGACGACCTCACCACCGAGACCCTGGCGGCCGCCTTTGAGACGCCCCTGGTGGAGCACCCCGAGATCTGGGCGGAGATCCAGGCCCGCCTGAGTGCCCGGGGTCGGGTGTGTTCCCCCAGCAATCGCCAGCAGGCCTTTCTGCCCGCCGGAGCTCAGGTGTTGCCCAATCCCACCGGCACGGCGCCGGGGATGATCTGGACCCCGCCCGCTGGACCGGGGATCCTGCAGGGCTTCACCGTGCTCACCTTCCCTGGGGTGCCCAGCGAGATGGAGGCCATGTGGCAGGCCACCGCCGCACCCTGGTTGCGTGCCGCTGGCTTGGCCGAGGGGGTGTTTGCCAGCCGCATGCTGCGCTTCTGGGGCGTGGCCGAATCGACCCTGGCCGACCAGGTGGCCGATCTGCTGGAGCAGGACAACCCCACCGTGGCTCCCTATGCCGGCGCGGGTGAGGTGAAGCTGCGGCTCACCGCCCGGGCCACCAGCACGGCTGAGGCCAAGGCGCTCCTGGTGCCGCTCGAGGCCGAGATCCGCGCCCGCACCGGCGCGGCCTGCTTTGGTGTCGACGATGATTCCCTGGCGTCGGTGGTGCTGGAGCTGCTGCGGCGGCGGGGTGAGACCTTGGCCGTGGCCGAGAGCTGCACCGGCGGTGGGCTCGGTGCGGCCCTGGCGGCGGTGCCGGGGGCTTCCGATGTGTTTCTGGGCGGGATCATCGCCTATGCCAACGCCGCCAAGCAGGCCCTGCTGGGGGTGCCGGCGGCGCTGCTCGAGAGTCACGGTGCCGTGAGCGATCCAGTGGCGACGGCCATGGCCGAGGGCGCCCGCCACGCCACAGGTGCCACCTGGGCGATTGCCGTCACCGGCATCGCCGGCCCCGGTGGTGGCAGTGCCGAGAAGCCGGTGGGGCTGGTGCACCTGGCCATCGCTGGCCCCGATGGCTGCAGCAGTGAGGGGGTGCGCTTTGGATCGAGCCGCGGACGCGCCTGGATCCAGCGGCTCACCGCCGGTGAAGCGCTCCATCGCCTGCGTTCGCGCCTGCTGAGGAACCATTACTTGTGAATCACAACGCTTACTTGTGAATCACAACATCTATTTGTGTATCACAACATCCACGCCGCTTGTGCGGCGCTTCACCAGCACGCCCGTGTCCAGCTCGCCTCGGTGCAGCTGCAGGTCGATCTCTTCCTCGCCCAGCCGCAGCCCGTGGATCTCCAGCAGGTTGATTCGCTCCGGTAGCACCGGATTCCGGAACAACACTTCCACACGACCGCTGTCGGGGTTGTGGCCGATCCCCATGCCGGTGATGGCTTCGAGCAGCCCAAACAAGCTGCCACTGGCCCAAGCCTGGGGGCTGCAGGCCACCGGGTAGTGGGTCGGCCCCTCGTCGGACTGGCGCGGGAAGCCGCAGAACAGTTCCGGCAGGCGGTGCAAGGGCATGGCCTGGGCGGTGTCGAACAGGCCCGTCAGCACCCGCATGGCCTCTGAGGTGTGGCCATAGCGGGCCAGCCCTTGCGCGATCAGTGCGTTGTCGTGGGGCCACACCGACCCGTTGTGGTAACTCATCGGGTTGTAACGGGCTTCTCCTTCGTCCAGGGTGCGAATCCCCCAGCCGTTGAAGCTGCTGGGGGCCATCAGCTGTCGGGCGATCGCGCTGGCAGCGGTCTTGCTGGCCAGGCCGGTCCAGAGGCAGTGGCCGGCATTGGAGGCGCGCACCTCGCAGGCCTCGCCCTGGCCGTCGAGGGCCAGGGCATAAGAGCCGATCCGTTCGCACCAGAAGGCGCCGTGGAAGTGGCGCTGCAGCTGGCGGGCCTCCTGCAGCAGCCGCTCCGCTTCGGCATCGTGGCCGAACTGCCGCTGGATGTGGGCCATGGCCCGGCGGGCCCCATAGCTGTAGGCCTGCACCTCGCAGAGGGCGATCGACCCTTCCGCCAGACGGCCGTCGGCGTGGTGAATGGCATCGTCGGAATCCTTCCAGCCCTGGTTGCGCAGACCCCCTTGGGCTGCGCACTGGTAGCGCAGGAAGCCATCGGCAGCATTGCTCTCGGCGGCGCGGATCCAGGCCATCGCCCCGTCTAAGGCGCCGCGCAGTTCGCGGATGAAGGCCTGATCACCACTGCGCATCAGGTAGTCGCCCGCCAGGATCAGAAACAGCGGTGTGGCATCGACGCTGCCGAAGTAATGGGCAAAGGGCACCTCGCCCAGGGCGGCCATTTCCCCCAGCCGCGCCTCATGCAGCACCTTGCCGGGTTCCGCATCGCTGGCGGGGTCGGCATGGCGGGCCTGGTGCTCCGCCAAAAAACCCAGCACGCCACGGGCCAGCCGGGGTTCGAACAGCAGCAGTTGCCGGGCCGTGATCAGGCCATCGCGCCCGAAGGGGCAACTGAACCAGGGCACCCCGGCGTAGGGGTACAGACCATGGTCCAGCTGGCTGGAGAGCAGGTGCACATCCGAGGTGGAGCGGGAAATCCAGCTGTTGAAGGCAGGGTTGTCGCTGCTCACGCTGGCGGCCAGCCGGCTGGCCTCGCGGAAGCGATCCACCGCGGCTTCCAGGGCCGCATCAAACGCCGCCTCTGGTGTGGCTGGCTGTCGGTTGCCATCGGGATGGAAGTCGAGCACCAGGCAGAGCCGCCGCGGGCGGCGGGGCTCCAGTTGCAGGCTCAGCTGCAGGCAGGCTTCGTCCACCTCCTGCACGGGGCCGCTCAGCCGCACCAGGGTGCAGCGATCGCTGTTGTCGAGCCCGTGGTAAAGCGCTTCGAGGCCCTCGGGGGTGCAGGTGCGCACGGTGCGGCCACGCTCCGGTCGCTGGTAGCCCCGCACCTCGAAGATGTCGCGAAAGTCGGCGTCGAAGTGCAGCGTGATCGGCACCTGCAACGACGTTTGGGCAAAGCTGGTGAAGGTGAGTTGCTGCAGACAGGCCGTCGGCGTGAGCACCGTGCTGCGTTCCAGATGCACGGTTTCGTCATCGTTGCTGAGATGGCTCACCTGCAGGCCCAGTTCTCCCCGTTCGGTGGAGCTCAGCACCGCTCCAGCTCGGCCCCACAGCCGCCATTCCAGTCGGCTGACGTGGCGCGTGCCCCTGTGAAACACCCCCGATTCGGCATGGGTGTCGGGGTGGATCTCGCCCCGGGCATCGAGCATCGCGAAGGTTTCCCCGTTCTTCAGCACGAACGGGGGGAGCACGTCATGCGGCATGAAGTAGGGGGTCGCGGGGTGGGCAGGGGCGCTGCAGGGGGCGGTGGCCGTCCTGGGCTGGCGGGTCGTCGTGGACGTCGATCAGGCGGCGGTAGAGCTGTTCGTACTGCTCCGCCTGGCGGGTCACGCTGAAGCGCTGCTCGAAATCGCGGCGCACTGCCCGGCGATCGAGCCGGTCGAGTTGGCGAACGGCGGCCACGGCCTCGGCGATCGAGTCGACCAGGACCCCGTTGAGGCCGGGGCGGATCACCTCCGGTGTGGAGCCGTTGCGCCAGGCAATTACGGGGGTGCCACAGGCGTTGGCTTCGATCATCACCAGCCCGAAGGGCTCCGCCCAATCGATCGGGAACAGCAGGGCCAGGGCGTTGCCCAGCAACTCCTGCTTGCCGGCGTCGTCGACCTCGCCGATGAACTCCACCAGGGGATTGCCCTCGATCAGCCCCGCGATGTGGTCGCGGTAGTAGGGCGCATCGCAGCTATCGATCTTCGCGGCCACCTTCAGCGGCAGGCCCAGCTGGCCGGCGACGGCGATGGCCCGGTCGAGGCGTTTTTCCGGCGAGATGCGTCCGATGAAGGCCAAGTAGTCGTCGGGTTCACGCACCGGTTGATAGAGATCCAGGGGCAGGCCGTGGTACACGGTGGCCAGCCAGTGGGCCTCGGGCAGGGGTTGCCGCTGCGCTTCCGAGATCGACACCAGAGGCAGCTGGTGGAACTGTCGATACAGCTGGGCGCGGTCGGGCGCGGTCAGGGGGCCATGCAGGGTGTTGAGGTGGGGCACCCGCAGCTGCCGCACCAGGGGGTAGTGACTCGCTCCGGTGTGGAAGTGCAGCACGTCGAACCGATCAAGCTGCTCCATCAACTGGTCCAACTGGATCAGTTCCGGCACGGTGGGGTCCCCGCTGTAACCCGCCAGGCGCAGGGCCTCGGGTACGCAGGGGAACAGCTCCGCGCTGGTGTGGGAATCGCCGCTGGCGAACAGCACCACGGCGTGGCCGCGCCGCACCAGCTCTTCGGTGAGGTAGTGCACCACCCGTTCGGTGCCGCCGTAGCGCCGGGGCGGGATGCTCTCGCAGAGCGGGGATATTTGGGCAATTCGCATCGCTTGCGCGGACGGAGAGGCGCCGCGGCTCGTGTTGTCCGGGACATCTCAGTCATAGAGAGGGTTTTGGGGCGCGCTGCAGCCGGATCTGAGGCGAATGGGGCCCGGGGTGCAGCTCTAGGCTGGATCGTCAGTCGAACGGGGCATCCGTGAGCGTCGGCACCCTCTACGACAAGGTCTGGGATCTGCATCAGGTGGCCGAGCTGCCTGGCGGCTCCACCCAGCTGTTCATCGGCCTGCACCTGATTCATGAGGTGACCAGCCCCCAGGCCTTTGCCGCTCTGAGGGATCTGGGCCTCGGCGTCCGCCACCCCGAGCGCACCGTGGCCACGGTGGATCACATCGTGCCCACCACATCCCAGGCCCGGCCCTTCGCCGATCTCCTGGCCGAGGAGATGCTCGCCACCCTGGAGGCCAACTGCGCTGAGCACGGCATCACCCTGCACGGCCTCGGCAGCGGTCGCCAGGGGATCGTGCACGTGATCGCCCCCGAGCTGGGCCTCACCCAGCCGGGCATGACTGTCGCCTGCGGCGATTCCCACACCTCCACCCACGGCGCCTTCGGCGCGATTGCCTTCGGCATCGGCACCAGCCAGGTGCGCGATGTGTTGGCCAGCCAGAGCCTGTCGATGGGCAAGCTCAAGGTGCGGCGCATCTGGGTGGATGGGCAGCTGCAGCCGGGCGTTTACGCGAAGGATCTGGTGCTGCACGTGATCCGCACCCTCGGCGTGAAGGGCGGCGTGGGCTTCGCTTACGAATTCGCCGGTCCGGCGATCGATGCGCTCTCGATGGAGGAGCGCATGACCCTCTGCAACATGGCGATCGAGGGTGGCGCCCGCTGCGGCTACGTCAACCCCGATGCGGTGACCTTCGCCTACCTCCAAGGCCGCCCCTACGCCCCCAGCGGCGAGGCCTGGCAGCGGGCCGTGGCCTGGTGGAACAGCCTGGCCAGCGGCCCGGAGGCTGTGTTTGACGATGAGGTGCGCTTCGATGCGGCCTCCATCGCCCCCACGGTGACCTGGGGCATCACCCCGGGCCAGGGCATCGGCGTGGATGAAGCCGTGCCAACCCTGGAGCACATCGCCCCCGATGAGCGCCCCCTGGCTGAGGAGGCTTACCGCTACATGGATCTGCAGCCTGGAGCGCCGATTGCCGGCACGCCGGTGGATGTGTGCTTCATCGGCAGCTGCACCAATGGCCGGCTCTCCGATCTGCAGGCCGCGGCGGCGGTGGCCAAGGGCCGCCATGTGGCTCCGGGCATCAAGGCCTTTGTGGTGCCTGGCAGTGAACAGGTGGCGGCCGCAGCGGAAGCGGAGGGTCTCGATCGGATCTTTCAGGAGGCTGGCTTCGAGTGGCGCGAACCCGGCTGTTCGATGTGCCTGGCCATGAACCCCGACCGGCTCGAAGGTCGCCAGATCAGTGCCAGCTCCAGCAACCGCAATTTCAAAGGCCGGCAGGGTTCGGCGACGGGCCGCACCCTGCTGATGAGTCCGGCGATGGTGGCGGCTGCGGCCATCGCCGGCCAGGTCCGCGACGTGCGTGAGCTGCTTCCGGCCTGAGCCGATCCCCTCGCATTCCGCTTTGCTTCCCCTGATGCCTTGCTCCCTGATCACGCCGTGCCCGCAGCCATGAGCAGCCCTTCGTTTCCCATGGGACCCATCACCGGGATCCACGGCCGGGCCGTGGTCGTTGCCGGCGATGACATTGACACCGACCGGATCATCCCCGCCCGTTTTCTCAAGTGCGTCACCTTTGATGGCCTGGGTGAGCAGGTGTTCGCCGACGATCGGGTCGAACTGGCCACGGCCCCGACCGGCCCCCATCCCTTTGACCGTCCAGAGGTGCAGGGGGCTTCGCTCCTGGTGGTGAACCGCAACTTCGGCTGCGGCTCCAGCCGCGAGCACGCCCCCCAGGCCTTGATGCGTTGGGGCATTCGTGCCGTGGTGGGTGAAAGCTTTGCCGAGATCTTCTATGGCAACTGTCTAGCCCTAGGTATTCCCTGTTTCACGGCTGCCCACGACGTGGTGCTGAGCCTGCAGGCGGCGCTGGCCGCGGCTCCCGATCTGACGCTGCGGGTGTCCCTGGATCCCCCCACCCTGGAGGCCCCTGATGGCCGCCTGTGGGAGCTTGAGCTCCAGGCCGGCCCTCGGCAGATGTTGCTCACCGGGCAGTGGGATGCCACCTCCCAGTTGTTGGCCCATGGCGCCCACCTGGAGCGCACGGCTGGGGCCCTGCCCTATCTCAACGGTTTCTAGGCCGGGGTACGAAGGGGGTGCCGGTGCCCGTGAAGTTGAAATCGTTGAGTTTGACGCGGATGCCGCCGATGCCGTCGTAGGGGCTGTAATACACCCCGAGCTCGTAGGAGCGGCGCTGCAGCTTCACTTCCACATAGGAATAGGAGACATCGCCGTAGAACTCTGAGCCGTTGTCGATGTTGAAGGTGGCGCCGGCTTCCACCACCAGAGGCCCATAGATCTGTTGGGCGGCTTGGAAACTGAGGGTGCGCAGGTCCACCGTCCGGTCGAAGCCGAAGGGGCTGGCGCCGGCCAGGAAAGTGCCGGCAATGGAGGCGGAGAAGCGGGTGTAATCCAAGAAGGGCTTGTCAAACTGGCCGAGGGTGAAGCTGGGTCCGCCCCAGAGGGTGAGGGTGTTCTGGTTGGAGCCGTCGCTGTAACTGGCCAGGTAGCCACTGGCACCGAAGTCGATGCGGAGGCCGGGTATCACCGGGATCGGGGCATAGCGGAGGCCCCGTTTCGGGTCATCGCTGGCGTCGAGGGCGCTTCCCTGCCAGAGCTGCAGGGTGGAGCCGATCGCCAGATTGGCGTAGCTGCGCCACAGGGTATCCAGCGTGTTGGTCTGGTACAGCGTGGCCTGGTAGTTGCCTGATTGGGCGGCCCAGTTCAAGCTGACGGGGGCGAAAAATGGGCCTTTGCTCTGGCTGGGCCTTGGTGGCGTGAGTGATTCGCCTTCAGGTGCTGCTGCGGCTGGTTTTGGGCGATTGAAAACCGCCGTGCCGGCGAGATTGGCACCGTAGGAATACACCACAGTCTGCAATCCCAGGCTGCCGTTGTAGATGCGCTCGCGGTAGGCGCCAAACAGGGCCGCGCTGGCACTGTCATGGCCTGGAAGACTCAGGGGAGCCTTCAGGCGCGTGGTGCTGCGGGTGCCGGAGCGGAAATTTTCAGGATTGAACGTCGACAGGCTGGCGTCGGCATCAAGGGAGACCCAGCCCATGGGGAGGTTGAGCGCGGCGAGCAGGCCGAACATGTCGCCGAAGGTGGCCCCTTGCTCGGCGGTGGGGCTGGCCAGGCTTTCACCCGGCAGCACGAAGCTGCTGGTGCGGCCCTCAAGGGCCCGTTGCACCATCAGTTGCGGCTGCAGTTGCAGTCTGCCGCGCCGCCCTAGCTTGATCGGCTCCAGATTGTAGCCGATGTAGAAGCCATCGCGATCTTCTTTGTCGGTATCCCAGGCAAACCGGCTCTCCTCCTCGCCGATGGTGGTGTTGATGACGGCTGGCAGGGAGACTTTGCCGTCGAGCAGGATCTGGGCGCTGCGGCTGGTGATGCGGGTGACACCCCCCTCATCCATCACGGCCACCACCTTGCGCGCCAAGCTCCAGGAGCCGGCCGGGGTGAAGGGATCATTGGTGAAGGCCATGACTTCAGCCGTCCAGCGGTTGCCTCGAATCCGGATCTGGGAGCCTTGGAAGCGGATGCGGCTGATGGTGCCCTCTTTGTTGCTCCTCGGCCTCGGACTGGACCTTTGAGCGTTGCTGTTGAGCGAATCGGTGGTGTCGATTACAGCGGCTAGATCCACCTTGAAACTGGTGCTCCAGCTCTGCTGGAAGCTCACGTTGGCCACGCGGGAATCGACCGCGGCGGGGCGATCGTCGTCTAGAGCCGTTGGCGGCAGGTCGGCAGACGACGGGATCGGTTCAGGGTTGGGCGGCCCACCCGCCTGGGGAGGGCCGAAAGCCACCGATTCCAGCGCCCGATTCAGGGTCAGGAGGGGCCTGGAGAGCTCGCTGCCGGGGCAGCCGGCTGGGGCCGGCATGGTGGGCTGGCTGATGCGACCGGGCGGCAACACCCGTACCAGTGCTCGGGCGCTGGGGTTGGCACTGAGCGGCGGGCAGGCGAAGGACGGACCTGGGGATGTGGCGTTTGGGGCCGCTTCGGGGCTGTTGGCATCCCGGGCGAGGGTGTCCTGGTCGATGACGCCATAGACATCCTCAATCTCGCCAGTGCCTTCCCAGTCGCTGTAGCGCAGACGGCTCGCCTGCAGGTATTGATCGCCTTTGGCAAGACGAATCTGGCCAGAGGCGTAGACGCTGCGGCTGCCTTCGGCCAGCTCCACTCGATCGGCCAGGAGGCGCCAGCCATTAAATTGGGCCTCAACGTTGCCGCTGGCCACGAACCGGCCGAGCTGCTGGTCGTAGCCCTGTTGGTCGGCCCGAATCACCACGATGCCGGAGGGCTGCGGGGCTGGAGAGGCGGGCGCCGCGGGACTAGAGAGCTCGTCAGGAGCTCGGAGCTTTTCGGCCGCCAGGGTGACCGGACTGAACAGGGCCGGCAGCAGTAGGGCTGGGAGGACTGCCGAGGCCCACTGCCAGCAGAACTGTCCAGACCAAACGCTGGCCTTGGTGGTGCCATCCAAAACTCGGTTCATGGAGCCCAGAACCGCTGGTGGAGCTGGCCAGCTTGGGAGAATCGGGAACGTACGTCTGCCACTGTTCCCGCGCGAACGACCCAATGGCCGCGATCATCCCATAGGGATTTGATCGTCAATCCGCTGCAGGGTCAGTCTTCGAGGTCCTTGCGGCTCGGGGTGCGGCTGGGGTCACTGGCCAGGAAGCCGAACACGAAGATCCCGATAAAGAAGAAGACGACCGAATAAACCGAGATCTTGAGGGCGAGCATGGTTCGGCCTTAGGGAACGGCGAGCGGGTGACAGGGAGTGACAGGCGCCTTGGAGAGCCTGGTCGACCCCGCAGCAGCGGGATCATCCTATGGGACTCGGCTTGCCATCCAACGATGCCTGAGGCCCCTGCACCAGGGCTGCCCCCGCGGATTGAAACGTTTCAGTCACGTTCGCGTCCGTCTCGCTCACGCTGGGATCTGCAGCCACTCTGGAGCTGCCACCAGGCCGATGGCTCGCTGGCGCCTGCTCTGGACGACCCCTGGGGGTCGCGGCATCGGCCCGATTGGGCGGCCCGGAGGCTGGTGATCTGGCCTCGTGGCGGCCAGTGGCGGCGGCTGACCCTCAGCCTGGCTTGCCCGCAGGACTGGCTTCAGCTGCAGGCTCCGGCGCCGGTGGCCCAGGCGCGGCTGGTGCTGCGCTGGTGGGCCGACCAGGTGGAGTTGCGGGTGAATGGCGAGCCCGTGCATGCCGGCGACCTGTTCGACACGGCCTGCCGCTGGCTGCTGCCCGAGTGCTGGTGGCAAGGAGAGATGCTGCAGCTCGAGCTGAGGCTCCGCAGCCCGCTGCACGACGACGGCGCCCTGATCGAAAGCCGCCTGGAACTCGAGCCCCTGGATCCGGCCGACCCTGCGGGTCTGCTGGCCGAGACCAAGGCCGAGCTGGCCCAGCTGCGGGCGGGTCAGCCCCTGGAGGGCAGCTTCCATGTGCTCGGCCATGCCCACCTCGATCTGGCCTGGCTGTGGCCCGTGGCCGACACCTGGCAGGCCGCCGAGCGCACCTTCGCCTCTGCCCTCGATCTGATCGAGCGCTTCGATGACCTGCACTTCGGCCATTCCACTCCGGCCCTCTACGCCTGGCTAGAGCAGAACAGGCCGGCCCTGTTTGCCCGGCTGCGGCAGGCGGTGGCCGCGGGCCGCTTCGAGCCGATTAATGGCCCCTGGGTCGAGACCGACTGTGTGCTGATCAGTGGTGCCTCGCTGTTGCGCCAGTTCCAGCTGGGCCAGCACGACAGCGCCGCCAGGTTTCCTGAACTGGAGCATCCGCTGGCCTGGCTGCCCGACAGCTTCGGTTTCGCGGCTGGTCTGCCAGCCGTGGCCCAGAGCACTGGTGTGCGCTGGTTTTGCACCCACAAACTCTTCTGGAACACCACCAATTCCTTCCCCCACCGCCTGTTTCGCTGGCGCAGCCGCTGTGGCGCCGAGGTGTTGGCCCTGATGACCGCCCCCATCGGCACGGACGGGGATCCGGTGGCCATGGAGCGCTATCGCCTGGCTTGGCGGGGGGCGACCGGGGTGGAGCAGGCCCTGTGGCTGCCAGGGGTCGGTGACCACGGCGGTGGTCCCACCGCCGAAATGCTCGAGCAGTTGCGGCTCTGGCAGCAGCAACCGGAGGCGGCACCCCAGCGCCACGGCAGCCTGCGTGCGTACCTGGCTGAGTTGGAGCCCCTGGCCTCCGGATTGCCGGTGTGGCGCGATGAGCTCTACCTGGAACTGCACCGCGGCTGCGCCACCTCACGGCCGGACCAGAAGCGCCACAACCGCACCTTGGAGCGCCTGCTGCGGGAAGCGGATCTGGCCGGTGCCCTGGCGGGTGCTTCGGGACAGGCAGCCGAGCCTGCCGACTGGCGGACCCTGCTGTTTCAGCAGTTCCATGACATCCTTCCCGGCACTTCGATTCCGGAGGTGTTCGAGCAGGCCGAGCCCCAGTGGCGCGCGGCTCGCCGCAGCGCCTGCCGGCAGAGGGATCGCGCCCTGCACGCCTGGCTGGGTGGTGGGTCGGGGTGGTGGGTCGCCCAGTTGCAGCCCCTGCCTGCTCGGGCCCGCACCTTGCGGTTGCCCCCGGGCCCCTGGAGCCAGGGCGGGGTTGGCCTGGCGGTCCAGGGGGCTCGGGGCGGCGGCCAATGGCTGCAGATCCCTCCCCTGGAGGGGGTGGCCGCGCTGCCCCTCGAGCGCGATCCCGGGGCCGGGCGCTCCCCCGCGCCCGTGGAGGCGCCCGTGTGGGTGAAGGGCTGGCGCTGTGGCAATGGCCTGGTGAGTTTCGAGCTCGGCCCCCGGGGCCTTGAGCAGCTCTGGGACGCCGACGGTGCCCCCCAGCTGGCCGGCCACCTGGCCTGGCGGCGCTTTGCCGATCGGGGTGAGTTCTGGGATGCCTGGGACATCGCCGCCAACTACCGGGAGCATCCGCTCGACTGGGCTTGGCAGGGCGAGCCCACCTGGCTGGAGCAGGGCCCGCTCTGCACCAGCTTTCTCTGGCGGGGCCGCTGCGGCGGCAGTGCGGTGCGGCTGGAGGGGAGGCTTCTGGCCAACAGCCCCTGGGTGGAGCTGGTGCTGAGTGTCGACTGGCGGCAGCGCCATGAACTGCTTCGCCTGGAGATCCCCCTGGCCGCAGCGGCCCAGCGCTGGGCCGCTGACACGTCCGGGGGCGTGCTGGAACGGCCGGCGGAGGCCGTCACGGCTCGGGAGCTGGCCCGCTGGGAGGTGCCGGCGATCAGCTGGCTGGCCTCGGTGTCCGCCGGCGGCGGCCTGGCGGTGCTGCTCGATGGCCCCCAGGGCGTGTCGGCCGGTCCGGACCAGCTGGGGGTGTCGCTGTTGCGGGCGCCCACCTGGCCCGATCCGGGCGCGGATAATGGCTATCAGCGGCTTCGACTCGCCTTGCTGCCTTGCCCTGCGGGCTGGTGCAGTGGCCAAGTGCCCCAGCAGGCGGTGGCGTTCCGCGAGCCTCTTTGGGTGCGGCCAGCGGTGGCCCAGGGCCGGCTTGAACGACACCAGGCCCTCCCCCCCCTGGGCGAGGGGTTGCTGCTGCTGGGCTGCCGGCCTTCTGGAGACGACGGCACCGTCGTGCTCACCGTGCAGAACTGCTCTCCCTGCCGCCGCAGGCTCGAACTCGGGTCGGCGTGGCAGGTGATGGAGCGGCTGGATGGTTTGGATCAACCGCTAGCGCCGGCTCAGCTGCCCGCCGGTGATCCCTGCCTGCTGGCCCCCTGGGCTCTGGGTTTCTGGCGGATTCGGCCAGCCAGGGATTGAGCCTCAGTCGTCGTGGTCGTCGAAGGGGTCGGTGAGTCCCTTGGAGGGCGGACCGAAGGCCTGATACACCCCGAAGCCTGTGAGGGCGAGCAGCACTGCCAGCACGGCAAGGGCCACGGACAGGGCCGGAGAGCTTGTGGTGGCTGTGGGATCCATAGGGGGAGATCGGCGGGCCGGTCGGCGTGCAGGTGACGGGTTGCGTCACAACTGTCGACGCCCCGGCGCGCTGAGGCACGGGGGCCCATTACAGTAACGACAGCGAATCCATGCCCGAGAGGCTGCAGACGTCATGGCCCAACGCACCCGCCTCGGAGACATCCTGCGCCCGCTCAACTCGGAGTACGGCAAGGTGGTTCCCGGTTGGGGCACCACGCCCGTGATGGGCATCTTCATGGTGCTCTTCCTGGTGTTTCTGCTGGTGATCCTGCAGCTGTACAACAAGTCGCTCCTGCTTGAGGGCATCACCGTCAACTGGAACGGCCTCGGCTGAGCCGGCGTTGTTCGCTCCGCCCCAACTCCCTCTCCCATGAACGTCTTCGGCATCGGCCTTCCCGAATTGGCCGTGATTGCTGCCATCGGGTTGTTGGTGTTTGGGCCGAAGCGTTTGCCAGAACTGGGTAAAACCTTGGGCCGCACCCTCAAAGGGTTCCAGTCGGCCTCCTCGGAGTTCGAAAAGGAATTCCGCTCAGCCATCGCCACCCCCGATCTGGCGCCGGCTGATCTTGCGTCAGCCGATCTGCCGCCGGCAGCACCTGCCGGGGTCGATCCGGAGCCAACGGCCCAGGTCGTTGATCTGACGTCTCAGCCTGATGAAGCGTCGGATGCGCGTCCGGCACCCTGATCTGCCGTGAGCTCCGGTGCTCCGGCGTCAGCTGCGCTGTTGCAGCTACTGGTTGGCCTGGGCAATCCTGGGGCCAAATACGCCGCTACGCGGCACAACGTTGGGTTTATGGCGCTGGAGCGTCTCGCCGGTGCCGGGGGCGCCGCATTTCGCCAGCAGCCGAAGTTGCATGGTCTGCTGGCGGAGGTGGGCCAGGGGGCGACGCGCCTGCGGCTGTTGATGCCCCAGACCTACATGAACGACAGCGGGCGCTCGATCCGGGCCGCCCTCGACTGGTTTGGTCTGGAGCCGTCCCAGCTGCTGGTGGTGGTGGACGACATGGATCTGCCCCTCGGCAAGCTGCGCTTGCGGGCCTCCGGCAGTGCCGGCGGTCACAACGGCCTGCGCAGCACCATTAGCCACCTGGGCACCCAGGATTTTCCGCGCTTGCGCATCGGCATCGGTGCACCGGCCCACGACCCGGCTGAACGCCGCGCCCGCACCGTCGGTCACGTGCTGGGGCGCTTCAGCGCTGCCGAGCACCCCCTGCTCGAGGCGGTGCTGGCTGAGGTGGAGGCCGGCATCGGCTTGATCCAGCGCCTCGGGCTGGAGCGTGCCGGTAACCGTCTCAACAGTTTCCAGCCGGAAGGCGCGGCAACCTGACGCCATGGCCCGACTTCCCTCCACCACGGCCCAGCTGCGCGTGCTCCACCAGAGTTTCAGCCAACGGGTGCTGGAAGGTGAGGTGAGCGCCGGTGGCTATCAGTGGAGTTTCCGCTGGGCCTTTGATCGCGGCGAACTCAGTGTGGAGCCCTCCTTGGGGCGGGCCCTCATCCAGGACGCCCTGCTGCGCTATCTGCTCAAGGTGGATTACCAGCTGGAGCCCGGCGGCGACTACGCCTTCACGGTGCGGGCTCGCTTCTGAGGCCCTGCAGCCGGCGACGCACCTCCCGTGTGGGCCGTTGAAGCAGTAAGCCGCTGTGACGCTCCACCAACAGCTGGGCTACCACGTCGTCAATGTCGCGGGGGGGCAGCCGCAGACCCGCCGGCAGCAGCCGCAACCAACCACTGGCTGGATACAGCTCCCAGTAGCGATCGCGGGCGGCCAGGGTGCTGCCGTGCTCGTCGACGAGCTCCAGCTCCAGGGCCAGCGCGGCCAGCGGGCGGTGCCAGGTGCCACTGCTGGTGCCGTTGCCCACCACCACACGGGTCAGCCCCTGGCGTTGCCAGGCTTGGAGCTGGGTCCGGCTCGCCTTGGGGGGCAGGATCGCCGCCTCCAGAACGCGGGCTTGCGCTAGATCGGCTAGCACCAGGCCACATTTGCTGCGGCCGGGATCGAGCCCCGCGATCCAGCCTGCTGTCATGGCCGGCGGGAGCCTGGGCCAGCGTCTGCCGGCGCGCCAGGTCGCAGCCAGCGCAAGTCCACTGCAATCGGGTCGGGGGTGTCGGCATCACGCACGACCAAGGCTTCCAGTTGCGCCACCTGGCCCGCCGGCCTTTCGCTCAGGTCACGGCCCAGTTGGCTCAGGAGGGCCGCATCAAACTGCAGGCCCTCCGCCACGGTGCCCTGGCGTTGGGCCCTGGCATAGGCCGCCGCCAACAGCAGGTTGAGCCTGCGATTGATCGCTTCCAAGCTGTTGAGGTCGCCTTCGATGGTGGTGCTGGCCAGCACCTCGCCGGCCTTGACGACAGCCCGGTTTGGGCGGAGGTCGGGGAAGGCGAGCACCTGGCGCTCACCTCGCAACACGTTGGCGGCCGACAGGATGCTCACCACCCAGCTGCCCGGTTTGGCCAGGAGCCCCTCCAATTTGGCGATGTCGCTCTTGGGCACCAGCAGGATCTGGCGGTCGATCGGCTGGCCAGGCAACACGCGTCGGAACGCGGAGAGGTTGGCTTGCTGCAGCAGGGCCGTGATCACGGAGCTGGCCTGCTGGGGCTGCTCCAGGGTCACCTTGGCGCTGGCCAAGGTCTGACCGCTGGTGATCACCACATCGCCGCGGCGCAGGGCAATCAGGTTGCTCTCCAGATCCTTGAGTTCTTGGGCGCCTGCGGCAATGCGGCGGCGCACCTGGGCCAATTCGGTTTCGGTGCGGCGGATGTCAGCGTCGCGGTCTCGCACCTCACTGGAGAGCCGGGTGCGTTCCACCTCCAGGTGGTTGCGTTGGGCAATCAGCGGAGCCAGTTCCTGACGCAGCTGATTGGCCCGCGCCTGGGCCTGCTCGAAGCGCTGTTGCGCATCCCGTTTCCCCTGTTCGGCCCGGTTGAGCTCCTGCTGGTTGGTGGCCAGTTGGGCCTGACTGCTGGCCAGCTGGCTGCGACTGCTCTGGAGACGATCCTCCAGCCGATCGAGCTCGAACAGACCCGTGCGCAGGCGCTCACTGACCAGCAGCATCAGTCCCAGCGAGACCGCGCTGATCAGGCTGCCGGTGAGCACCGTGATCAGCACGGCGGTGCGCCGGGGCCTTAGCTTGAACAAGCTGAGACGTGCCTTGCCAACACGGCTGCCTAGCCGATCGCCCAGGGTGGAGAGCACTCCCCCCAGGGCCAGCAGCGCCAAGATCAGCAGCCAGCCGGTCACGTGTGTCTGCGAACGTGCCCAGTATCCCTGCCGCTTCGCCGAAGCGCTCAGCTGAAGCGTTTGGCCAGGGCAATGGGGTCAAATACAGTGATTTTCTTGCGGTCGATCTGCACCAGGCCGTCGTTGCGCAGGTCCCCCAGCAGGCGGGTGATCGTGACGCGCGTGGAGCCGATGGCTTCGGCGATGGCCTGGTGGGACAGTCGCAGATCGATGGTGATGCCCGCGCTACTGGGAACGCCGAAGTCGCGGCAGAGCACCAGCAGGAAGCTCACCAGCCGCGAGCTCATGTCGCGGTGGGTGAGGGTTTCGATCATCGTTTCGGTCTGGAGGATGCGTGAGGAGAGGCCCTGCAGCAGCAGCAGCCCAACACTGGCGTCCTGCTCGATGGCGCGGCGCACGGAGGTGGCTGGAGCGGTCACCATCTCGACCCGGGTGAAGGCGATGGCGTGATAGAAGCGATCAGAGCGCTGGCCCGTGAGCAGGGATAGCACCCCAAACAGGCTGTTTTCCCTCAACAGGGCCACGGTGATTTCTTCGCCGGATTCGTAGACGCGGGAGAGCCGCACCGCACCGCGGCGCAGCAGATAGACCCGTTCGGCTGGATCACCGGGGAAAAAGATCGTTTTGCCCCGTTCGATCGTCTCGACGCTGCTGCCGGCCAGACCGCGGATTACCTCCAGCAAGGTGGGGCTGGCGTGGCCGGCGCTGCCCATGCCGGCCACCACGCCTGGGGCGCCCGTCGATGGGGTGGCGGCGGTACGGCTGAATCCGTGGGTGGCGCCAACCATCGTGGCTTTGGCAAGTGGCCGGACCCTAAGGATCACCCGGGGGTGCCCCTGTAGCAACGCACACGCTTTGCCTTCGCCTTGCTGGGTTCCCCGGCTGACTTGGGGCGCAGCAGTACGGATGTTTCCACCAGGGATGGTGTCATTCGCTTGTGGAACGGTCCGATCCCGCTACATTCAGGTTCTCGGGGGGTGCGCAGCCTCGACTTCCCTGGTGGGTGTTACGTCCCCGTTCGTCTTTTCCGCTTGTCCTGACTCGGTGTTCATGACCGCAAGCTTGCCCGTCCCAGGTCTGACCTCCGGAGCCGGAGCGGGTTTTTCTGCGGTCCAGCACGCTCCCCAG
>JBIPLV010000034.1:0-19078 GCA_044369475.1 Cyanobium sp.
TCGCGGCGGTGCCGTTGGCCGTAATCAAAAGAGAGGCCAATTACGCGGTGGCCGGCCTCACGCGCCAGGGCCGCGGCGGTGGTGGAATCCAGCCCGCCGGAGAGCAGGGCGATGGCCAGGGGCGGTGGGGGCATGATCACAGATGCGACACGGCCGGGTCGAGGGTCTGGTTCGAAGGCCGCTCACAGAGGTTGTACAGATGTACATCTTCCCTGAGGCCAGCGGCGCCCGATCCCGTCACCATGGCGGTAGTGAAAGCGCAAGGCCGTCATGGTGATGGGACTGGTTCGCCTCTCGGCGTGGTTGTCCGCGGGCATGACGCTCCTGCTGGTTGCGAGCCCCGCAGGCGCCATCCCCAGGCTCGATCTCTCCAGCTACCCCAAGCCCGCCGCCGGCGATCGGCGCTGGGTGATCCAGCTGCCGGGGGTGTTGCGGCCCCCTGCGGATGCGGTGATGTCGTCCAACCCCGCCGATTGGCGGGTGCAGCTGATTGTCGGCCAGATGGCCCTGGTGGATTGCAACCGTCAGGTGTTCGGCGGCAAGCTGCGCCCCGTTAAACCCGCCCAGGCGGGTGGCCCGGTGATCTACCGAGTCACGGATGTGGGTTCGCTGGCCTCCACCCGCATGGCCTGCCCACCGGATCAGCCCCGTCGCAGTGCGTTTGTGCCGATGGCCGGCAAGCCGTTTGTGGTGCCTTACAACGCCAGCCGTCCGATCGTGGTGGATGCGCCCCGGCCCTTGGAGTTGCGTTGGCGCCTGTGGAAGGCGGAAAGCCAGGAGCGGCCTGCCAGCCTGCAGTGATCAGCGCAGCCCCAGCAGCTTGTGGCTCTGCAGGCTGAGCCGCCACTGGGGGTGCTGGCGCACGTAGTCGATCGCCAGGGTTTGGCCGCTGGCGGAGTCCCAGCCTGGTTGAAGCAGGAGCTGGAGGCCGGCATCGCCGCCGCGGGCTGCTTGGGCGTGGGCGGCCATCGCTTCGGCGAAGTCCAAATCCTCCGGCCCGTGCATCACCACCTTCAGCTCATCGCAGGCCGCCAGCAACTCTGCCAGCGGCGGCCGGTGCGCTTTGGGCGAGAGCGTGATCCAGGCAAAGCGGCCGCTGAGCGGATCCACGCCACTGGTTTCCAAGTGCAGCGGTAGCCCTGTGGGAGCCAGCGCGTCGCACAGGCGTGTCAGATCGTGGTGCAGCGGTTCTCCGCCGGTGATCACCACAAAGCCGGCTCCGGCACTAGCGGCGGCTCGGGCTTCGGCAGCGATCGCTGCAAGGCTGCGCTGCGGGTGCGCGTCCGCGGGCCAGGAGTGCTTGGTGTCGCACCAGCTGCAGCCCACGCTGCACCCGCCCAGTCGGATGAAGAACGCGCTGCGGCCGGCGTGGAGCCCTTCCCCCTGCAGGGAGTGGAAGGTTTCCACGACGGGCAGGGTGCCCGTCATGCAACGGCGCTGGGGCTGGTGAGGGCTTCCTGGGGTGACCGCGGCAGCCGCTGCTGCGCTGCTTCCACCAGGCCAAGGAAGAGTGGATGGGGTTTGCCCGGGCGGGAGAGGAATTCGGGGTGGTACTGGCAGGCGGTGAAGAAGGGGTGGTCTTTCAGCTCGATCAGCTCCACCAGCCTTCCGTCCGGTGAGGTGCCGCTGATCGCATAGCCCGATTCCAGGAACTGGTTGCGGTAGGCGTTGTTGAACTCATAGCGATGGCGGTGGCGCTCGTACACCACTTCCTCGCCATAGAGGCGCTGGCCCAGGGTGCCGGCCGCCAGGCGGCAGGGGTAGACGCCCAGCCGCATCGTGCCGCCCAGATCCACCACGTCTTGCTGCTCGGGCAGCAGGTGGATCACCGGGTGGGCCGTGTCGGGATCCAGTTCGGCGCTGGTGGCATCGGCCAGGCCCGCCTGGTTGCGGGCCCACTCGATCACGGCGCACTGCATGCCCAGGCAAAGGCCCAGGAAGGGCACCCGCTGCTCGCGTGCCCAGCGGATCGCCGCCACCTTGCCGTCGACGCCGCGGTTGCCAAAGCCGCCTGGCACCACCACTGCATCCATGCCCGCCAGCAGCGCTTCGGCTCCCAGGGTTTCGATCTGCTCTGAGCAGATCCAGTGCAGATCGAGGGAGGCATCCCGATCCAGACAGGCGTGGCGCAAGGCCTCCACCACAGAGAGGTAGGCGTCGTTGAGCTGCACGTACTTCCCCACCAGGGCCACCTTCACCGCCGGCCCGGGGTTACGCAGCTTGGTGACCAGCTCCTGCCAGCGGCCCATGTCACTGTCAGCGTTGCTGAGTTGCAGCACGTCGAGCACCTCGCGGCAGAGGCCCTCCTGCTCCATGGCCAGCGGTACGGCGTAGATGCTGTCGGCATCGAGGGCCTGAATCACCGCCCGTTCAGGCACGCCGCAGAAGCCGCCGATCTTGCGCCTCAGCTCTTTGCTCACCGGTCGGTCGCTGCGGCACACCAGCAGATCCGGCTGGATGCCGATCGAGCGCAGCTCCTTCACCGAGTGCTGGGTGGGCTTGGTTTTCAGTTCGCCCGAGGTGCCGATGAAGGGCAGCAGGGTGACGTGCACGTAGGCCAGGTCGTGGCGCCCCACATCGCCGCGGAATTCCCGAATCGCCTCCAGAAAGGGCAGCGATTCGATGTCGCCCACCGTGCCGCCGATCTCACCGATCACCACATCGGCGCCCGAGTTGGCCGCCACCCGCTGGATGCGCTCGCGGATCTCGCCGGTGATGTGCGGGATCACCTGCACGGTGCCGCCGTTGTAGTCGCCGCGGCGCTCCTTGTTGATCACCGACTGGTAGATCGAGCCGGTGGTCACGCTGTTAAGGCGCGACATGGCCGTGTCGGTGAAGCGCTCGTAGTGGCCCAGGTCGAGGTCGGTTTCAGCGCCGTCTTCGGTGACGAACACCTCTCCGTGCTGGTAGGGGCTCATCGTGCCCGGATCCACATTCAGATAGGGATCGAGCTTCAGGATCGAGACGCTGTAACCGCGGCTCTTGAGCAGCCTCCCCAAGCTGGCCGCCACGATGCCCTTGCCGATGCTCGACACCACACCGCCGGTCACGAAGACGAACTTGCTCATACGCCGGAGGTCGATTTTCCAATGTACCGGGCGCCCCAAGGCCCTTGGGGCTGTTCAGCCTTGGAGGTTCAGGACCGGCTTGCGGAGGCTCGCTGTTCCGCTGGCACCAGTGCCACTTGATCAGCCCTCCAGCAGGCTGCGCAGCATCCAGGCGGTCTTCTCGTGGATCTGTAGCCGCTGGGTGAGCAGGTCGGCGGTGGGCTGGTCATCGGCTGCGTCGGCGGTGACCATGACGCTGCGGATCGTGCGGGCCACGGCTTCATGGCCCAGCACCAGCTCGCGCACCATCTCCAAGGCGGCTGGGATGCCCTCGGTTTCGGGGATGGAGGAGAGCTTGCCATAGGTGCCGCCGCCGAAGGGTGCGGGACAGCCCAGGGCGCGAATGCGCTCGGCGATGGCATCGAGGGCGGTCCACAGCTCGGTGTACTGCTCCATGAACATCAGGTGCAGGGTGTTGAACATCGGCCCGGTGACGTTCCAGTGGAAGCCGTGGGTTTTGGCGTAGAGCACGGTGGTGTCGGCTAGCACCTGTCCCAGCCCCTCGGCGATCTGCAGGCGCTGGGCTTCGGGGATGCCGATGTCGATGGGAAGCGAGGTTGGGGCCATGAGGCTTATCGGCAATGATTTCGTTTTAGCGCGAATTGCTCGGGCAGGCTTGCAGGGCGCTTTTTTCCAGACTGATTGCCTCAGTCGAGGCTGCCCAGGTAATCCTTGACCCGGCAGCGGTTCTGGGGCTGCCGCAGCTTCAACAGGGTCCGCGATTCGATCTGGCGCACCCGCTCCCGGGAACAGGTGCAGGGCCTCGCCGATTTCGGTGAGGGTGCGGGGGGTGTCGTCCTCCAGGCCGAACCGCTGGCGGATCACCAGGGCCTCGCGGCTGTTGAGGTCCAACAGCAGGGCTTCCAGGTCGTCGCGGAGTTGCTCGCGGGCCAGTTCCTGCTCCGGTGTGTCGTGACTGTCCTCCACCAGCTCGCCCAGCTCCGTGTCCTGCTCCTTGCCCACGCGGCTTTCCAGCGAGACCGGGCGGGGCACCTGCAGCAGGGTCTGCCGTACCGCGGCTTCGCTGAGCTCCAGCTCTCGGGCGATCTCGGCCACGGTTGGGGTGCGGCCGAGGTCGGCGGTGAGCTCCCGCTGGGCCCGCTTGATCCGGTTGAGCTTCTCGGTGATGTGCACAGGCAGCCGGATGGTGCGGCTCTGGCTGGCGATGGCGCGGGTGATCCCCTGGCGAATCCACCAGTAGGCGTAGGTGCTGAAGCGGAAGCCCCGGGTGGGGTCATAGCGCTCCACGGCCCGCTCCAATCCCAGGGTGCCTTCCTGCACCAGATCCAGCAGTTCCATGCCGCGACGCTGGTACTTTTTCGCCACCGCCACCACCAGCCGCAGGTTGGCCTGGATCATCCGCTCCTTGGCCCGCTTACCGCGGTGCAGAACCTGACGCCGTTCGCCTGTTCCCAGGTCGGGCTCTGCACCGTCCTGCAGCAATCGCTCGCGCCGCTGCACCAGGCGGGCCAGGGTGAGCTCCTCCTCCTGGCTCAGCAGGTCAACCCGGCCGATGTCCTGGAGATACAGCCGCACCAGGTCGGTGATGGCGGGGGGGTTGGGCAACGACAGACACCAGGGTTTCTCCAGCTTTGCCAGTGCAGGCAGGTGATATCCGGTTTCTGTCCTGTTTCCGTCGGTTTCTGATTGCTCTGCAGCGGGAGAGGATTAAACTCCCCTGGGAACAGCCTGGAAGCAGGGATCAGGAATTTTGCCAGCGTTTGAGGATGGTTTCAATCAAGCCTTCGAAGCGCATGCGGGAAATTTGCTGGTTGATCTGATCGCGTTGGGCTTCGCTCAGAGTTGCTCCGAAAACAAAGCTCTGAGGGGTTTGGTTGTAAGTCTTGGCTGAGATCTGAAACCGCCCCGAGTTCTCCATTTTCCCGCTCAGGGACTGCACGCGTGCCGAGTCGGCCATGATGCTGCCCACTCTGCCGCTTTCGAGGGCTTTGATCTTCGCTTTGTCGCCACTGATCGGTCGGATCTTTGCGAGCAGTTCCGGCTGGTTTAACTTGCGCACCTGTTCCCTGAGCCAAAGCTCACTCACAGTGTCCGAATCAACGGCAATTCCGTCCCTCAAAGTGGCGATCAGGCTGTCCTGCTGGGAGATGTCGCTTGGAAGTGTCGACTTGAACACCACTGTTGCGGTGGTGCCCACAAAGACAGAGGTGACAACAAGTCTGCAGATATTGACCAATGTGATAATGGCCATGGCGGGTGGATTGGCCCCCATCTTGTAGATGCCTGAGCCCATGACCAGCATCATCCATCCTTTAAAAAAGGTGTTGCGCTTGCGGCCGCTATCGATGTCCCTGTGATCGAAGCCACTGCTGATTAGCCAGAGAGCTAATGCGGCGATGATGGTGATCGCGAACAACAGCAGAATCGAGTCCTTTAGAATTCCTTCATTGCCAATCCTCTGCAGCACTGGGAGGATTCCTCCGTTGGCCTTGCGGGAGAGAAAGGCGAGGCTGTCCTCTTGATAAGGCACGGAAAAGTCAGCTTTCTCCAGGCGCTCGGCAATGATATTTAGGCAGGAGATCGCAACATCGATCTGCCCCTCGGCGGCAGCCTTAATGGCTGCGTTTGGGGTGGGAATGGGTTGAAAGCTGTAGTCCCAGCCCTGCTTCAGGGCAATGGCTTGCCATAGATCCACCGCCGATCCTTCGGCCTGCCCGTTGGCTAAATCGGAGCAGGGCATGGCGTTCTGTACCACCCCCACCCGCAGGAGCTGGGGATCTTCAGCCCTCACTGGCTGGGCGGTCGCCGGTGTGAGGGCCAGGATTCCCAGGGAGATGAGAGCCAGAGGGTGCAGGCGCCCCATCAGTCAGCCTCCACCACCACCCAGGTGCTGGCCACGTGCAGCTCCTCCAGTTGTTTGGTGGCGGCGCCGCCGGGGGCGCCGGTCATCAGGCAGCGGGCCTGCTGGGTTTTCGGGAAAGCGATGGTGTCGCGGATCGAGTCTTCGCCAGCCAGCAGCATCACGATCCGGTCGACGCCGAAGGCCAGGCCGCCGTGGGGTGGGGCGCCCATGTCGAGGGCATCCATTAGGAAGCCGAACTGCTGGTTGGCCTCCTCCAGCGGCAGGCCGATGGTCTGCAGCACCTGGCGCTGCAGGGCTGAATCGTGGATGCGCAGCGAGCCCCCGCCGAGCTCCAGGCCGTTCAGCACCAGGTCGTAGGCCTGGGCGCGGGCCGTGGGCAGGGTGGTGGCCCAGGCGGCTGGATCGTTGCCTAGGTCGTCTGCGTTGGGGGCGCAGAAGGGGTGGTGCAGGGCCTCGAGGCGGTTTTCGCCGGCGTTGAACTCGAACATCGGGAAGTCGACCACCCAGAGGAAGTTCCAGCTGTCGTTGTCGCGGTCGGGCTTTACCAGGCCCAGCTCGCGGGCCAGAAACTGGCGCACCCGATCGAGCGCCTTGTTCACCGTGGCGGTGTCGCCGGCGCCGAACAGGAGCAGGGTGCCGGGCTCGGCGCCGGTGCGGGCCAGCAGTTCAGCCTTCTTCTCGTCTGCGAGGTTGTCCTTGATGGCGCCGATCGTGTCGATCTCGCCGCCCTCGCGCACGCGGATGAAGGCCAGGCCGCCGGCGCCGGCCGCCTGGGCCTCGGAAAACACATCACCGCCGGGCTTGATGCGCACGTTGCTGATGGCGTCGTTGCCGCCGGGCACGGCGATGCACTTCACGGCGCCGCCTGCGGCCACCGCCCCGCTGAACACCTTGAAGCCCATGTCTTTCACCAAGTCAGAGACATCGGTGAGCTCCAGGCCGTAGCGGGTGTCCGGCCGGTCGGTGCCGTAGCGCGCCATGGCGTCATGCCAGGTCAGGCGCGGGAACGGCCTTGGTAGCTCTACGCCCTTCACGGCTTTCCAGATCGAGGCGATCAGGGCTTCGTTGAGCTCCAGGATTTGTTCCTGATCCAGGAAGCTCATTTCGATGTCCAGCTGGGTGAATTCCGGCTGGCGATCGGCGCGTAGGTCTTCATCGCGGAAGCAGCGAGCCACCTGGTAGTAACGCTCGATGCCGCCCACCATCAGCAGCTGCTTGAACAGCTGGGGCGACTGGGGCAGCGCAAACCACTCGCCGCCGCACACCCGACTGGGCACCAGATAGTCGCGCGCGCCCTCAGGGGTTGAGCGGGTGAGCACCGGGGTTTCCACTTCGATGAAGCCCTGGTCCTCGAGGAAGCGGCGGGCGGCTTGGATGGTGCTGGCGCGCAGGCGCAGGTTGCCGTTCATGCGCTCGCGGCGCAGATCCAGATAGCGGTGGCGCAGCCGCAGTTCTTCGCGGGTGTTCTCTTCGTCGTGCACCGACACGGGGAAGGGCAGGTTGCCCTTCACGGCATTGAGCACGGTGATGCCACTGGCCAGCACCTCGATGCGGCCTGTTGCCAGCTTGTCGTTGATGGCGTCAGCGGGGCGCTCGCGCACCGTGCCCTGCACCTGGATCACCGTCTCGTTGCGCAGGTGCTCGGCCACGGCGAACATCGCGGCGCCGTTGTCGGGGTCCACCGTGATCTGCACGGTGCCGCTGCGGTCGCGCAGGTCGATGAAGATCACGCCGCCGTGGTCGCGGCTGCGATCCACCCAGCCGCAGAGCTGCACGGCCTGGCCGCTGGTGTCGTGGCGCAGGTCGCCGCATCCGTGGCTGCGCATGTTGATTCGAGAAGTTGCTGGCAATTTTCTCACTTGGTCGGCCGCGGGCCTCAGATGACTTGGCTGAGCCCTCAGATCAGCAGTGAATTACTGGCTGTCTCGGATGGAGACAGCATGAGAGTTGGTGGCATCTGTTCGATGATCGATTGCCTTCAACTAGCTGGATCCAATAAAATGTCCATCTTGATAGGGATGACAATGCTTCAGCCATTCTCGCAGTCATTCTCGCAGTCAGTCGAGCTCTCCGATGATCCCAAAGTCATTGATTGTCCGGTGCACACTGTTGTCTTTCTATCGACCATGTCCTCCAGGGCCACCCCCGTAATCCGCAGCAGACGACTGATCCTTACGCCAGGGGACACCTGATCTTTCCGGCCCTTGCCCCAGAGCAGATCGCAAGTGCTATTCCTTTTGGTCGTGATGAAGCATTGAAGGCCGGCACTGTCCTGTTTGAACGCGGAGACCGAGGCATCGATTTCTTTGCCGTCCTTGATGGACACATTGAGATCTATGAATATAGCTTAAATCAGCCCAAGGTGATCATGTTCACGGCCCCCAGAAGTTCACTGTTGAACCGGATCTTTTCAATCGACGAAAGATTTTTGTTGGCGGTCTTATGGGCGTAGACGGACGTGTGCTCCGCATTTCTCCTGAATCATTCCGCCGTCTGATAACTGCTGAGCCAGATATTGGTGAAATCATCATGCGCACTTTCATCTTGCGCCGTACCGCCTTCATCTCCCATGCTCAGGGTGGCGTGACTCTCAGCGACCAAAAACAAGCGCTGATGGCATTCGTTTGGAACATTTTCTTCGTCGAAATGGCTATCCCATTACTGCTATGCGTGAGTGGAATCATGAGTGCGACTCGGTTATGCTGCGCTATGGCCTGACGCCGGATCACCGACCGGTTGTCGTGATTCATCTCAACGATTAGGTGCTTTCCAAGCCAATCAATCATGCTCTTGCTGAGGCTTTGGGACTCGTTGAAGAGATTGACTGTTCCCAGGTGGTGGATGTTGCGATTGTTGGAGGTGGACCTGCAGGTCTTTCGGCAGCAGTGTATGCCGCCTCGGAAGGTCTGACGACCTTGTTGCTTGAGGCCGAAGCACCTGGAGGCCAAGCCAGTACCAGCTCCAAAATTGAAAACCATCTTGGCTTCCCCACCGGTATTTCTGGAGAGGGGCTGGCTGGATTGCAGCCAATACCCGTATGGCGTTCAGTTCTGCGCAGAAACAGAAGAATACCGTACTGTGAGAGCTCGTTCTGTGGTAGTAGCTAGCGGGGCAACCCATCGCACATTAGGATTCGCGAATGGTGGCGATTTCGATAACTTAGAAATTAATTATGCCGCCACTGCTCTTGAAGGTGATATCTATCGCAATCAGGAAGTCGTCGGTATTGGGGAGGGGGTAATTCTGCCGGTCAGGCCACACTCATTCTGCCTACGAGAGCTCGTCACGTTCATTTGCTGATTCGCCGAGAGAGTTTGGTTGAGGCGATGTCCGATTACCTAATTGGACGCATTCTGTCCTCAGACCGCATCACACTACATCTATACACAGAGAATGTTGAACTGGAAGGTGATCACTATCTTGAGGGAGCAACATGGAAGAATCTCTCGACGGGGGAACTCGAAATGCATCCCATCCGGCATGTATTCTAGATGATTGGTGCCCAGTCAAATACAGAATGGCTTCCCCAGCAAATTCAAGCTGATCGCCTTGGGGTTTAACAGGTCAGTGTGATGATCGTAAGCAGAATTGGCCTCTGGATCGAGCACCAATGAACCTCGAGACAAGTCAACCCGGTGTATTTGCTGTAGGGGATGTCCAGTCTGAAAGCACAAAGCGAGTCGCTTTAGGTGTTGGCTTTGCTGCAATTTCCGTGAGCCACGTCCATGCTTCTCTGGCAGAACAAGCAGAGGCAACCACGGCATGGATCCCGTAGCGACTATAGATAATTGGTTGAAAACGTAAAAAGCCCTCAGCATTAGTGCGCATGCTGAGGGCTTATTTGTACGACAGCTATGTGGGATTGTTGTCCCTGTAGTTTTATTCGTCTTGGAAACCTTGACTGATTTCAATCACTCTGCCATCGGGATCGAGGATCCAGACAGTGCGCCATCCAGGAATATAACTATCAAAATCTAGCGGCCCAAGGCTAATCACTGGGCTGTTGATCTCCGTAAGTTTCTTGTCCACATCGTCTACTTTGAAGGCAAGGTGGCGGAAGCCTGGGAATGTATGGCCATCATTGATTGCTTGTGGCAGTGGAGAGGGCTCATCGGCTGCGAATAACTCAAGGTAGAAGGAGCTATCTGCCATCTTCAGGAATATAATTTCCTTGCCATCTGGAAGTTTTGCTACTCGGGCTCGGCGAAAACCAAAGTTTTTCGTATACCATGCTTCAGTCACGGACTGATCGGCGCATGTGATAGCAAGCTGTGAAACAATTTGCAGTGTCATGGTTTCTAAGCTACAGAGCCGTCGGGATACTGGGTCATCCCTGCGAAGTGAATCTGGATCTTGCCTTGATCGTTCAGCACCCAACTATCAGCAAAGCGCATCCTGGCTTCCCCATCGGGAGTTTGCAGGGTGATTGCTTCAACGATCATCAAGGTGGTGGGATTCTCTGTTTCGGCCCAGAACGCAATTTCGGTCTCCAGGCCATCTATACCTAAGATGCCCTCAAAATGGGTAAGAAGCTCCTTGTGACCCCTGAAATATTTCGGAGTCTTTTCAAAGCTGGAGATTAGTAATGCGTCTTCAGAGTACTGATTAAGTAAAGCATTAATGTCCTTTGCTAGAATCAGATTGATATGGTCTCGATAGAGATTGCCAAGGGCTGTAGAGGGAACATTCTTCATGGCTTTAATGGATGGAGTGAAATAAAGGAGCGCCCACGGTAAAGTTCAACGAAACCAATCAGGGCTGCAGGTGTGAACCGTCGTTAGGCTCATAATTTACAGGAACCCGGCTCGTACGTCATGCCATTAACGACATAGCGACGGATCACGAGAGCACCGGAGCTGTCTCGCGCCAGGTCCCAGGTTTGATCAGCGTCCATCATCAAGCGGCTGCTCGATGAGGCCGGCGGCTTCCAGATGCTGGCCTTCCAGTTCACTACAACATGGGCAGACCAGGAGTCACCATTATCGGTGGTGAGATCAGCCACCTTGAGCGTGTGCTCTTCATCAAAAAAGATGCTAATCACACGGTTGTACCAATCGCTGTAGCCCTCAAAGCCAGACACCGTGGCTTCAGGGAATACCAGCTGCACATCCTCACTTAGAAGAGGACGAAAGGATTCGACGGGAGCATGGACATCGAGAAGCCGGTACCAGTGGGTTGCAAATGCCCAGAGCTCGGGATGGTCTAACATGATGATTGCTTCAGGAATGGTTAGTAAAGATGGGAACGGCCTATTGACCGCAGTGAATGCCGACGAGTTCTGGGTTTACATCACCCTCCAGCACAAGGTTGATCAAATAGGGGCCGTTGTGAGCCAACATCCGATCAATCGCTTCAGGCACCTGATCTGGACGCCATATTCTCTCGCCAGGGACACCAAAGCTATTGGCGATGATGTCGAAACTAATTTCTGGGTTGGAGAGATCAAAGGAAAGTGGAAATTCGCGGCCTTCGATGCCACGCTCTTTCCAGAACTGTGTAATGTTGGCTTGAAGCAGTCGATAAGAGCGATTCTGACAGACTATGAATTTAGCTGCCACCCCATGCCGAGCTGCAGTCCAGAGACATTGAATCGTATACATACTCCCACCGTCACCGGAGAATCCGACCACAGCTTTTTCGGGATGGGCTAGTTTGGCACCGATTGCCCCCGGAAAACCGGTACCGAGCGAGCCACCGCGGGTCATCATCTTGTCGCCGGGGACTCTTCCGGGCAGTAGACGACCCACTGGTGGGGAATTGGTGAGTGCCTCGTCGAAAATAATGTGATCAGCTGGAAGTTTGTCGGCCAGGACTTTTACGAAGTATCCGGATCGCATGTAATTGGTGCGATCGTCATACTGTTCACTCGGGAGGGGCGGCACGCATTGGTAAAGCTCCTCAACTGTTGAGTGATGAAGTGGCGACTCCGCAATCAGATGTTCACGTCGCTTTCGAGCAATTTCTTCGTAGGTCGGATCAGGTTTGTTCTCGAGCCCCTTCAGCAGAGCTTCAATAAAAGCACCAGGGCGACAGACAAAGGATTGATCGACCCGATGATTCTTCGCAATGTTGTTGGGGTTGGTGTCAACATGGACGACGGTCGCATCTGGCCTAAAAATGTCTCCGAGATGAGGGAAGACCTCTGGTAGAAGGTAACACCCGAGGACGAGGCAGAAGTCGGCTTCCTGTATCAAGGGAAGGCTTGCAGATCCGAACATATGACCTGTGCTGCCATAATTGAGGGGGTGATCTTCTGGGAAATTGATCTCACCGCCATCAGCCTCATACACCTTGGCCCCCAAATGCTCGGCCAGCTTCACAAAGTTATCCAGATTGGCTGATCGGTTGTTACCAAGACCCAAGGTCGAGGTCCAGGCGACTCCATCACCGGCGAGGATGATCGGATTCTTGGCAGCACGAATTTTGGCAACCAGTGGATCTATTTGGCTGGCCTCTGGTCGCGTGTCGAAGCTGGGAATGTGGGCCGGAAAAATCTCCTCAACTATCTCGGCATCAAGGATGTCTTCCGGTAAGCACAGATACACCGGCCCACAGGGAGGCGTGCAGGCAATTTTAATAGCCCGACGCACCATTCTTAGAAGGCTCGATGGATGCTGCACCATTGCCGACCACTTGGTGACCGGTCGGGCCATGGCGACAAGATCAGCCGCCATTTGAGCATCCATGGCTTGATACTTGATGCCAGCATCTCCACCGATCACCACCAACGGCGCTTGCCCTTTGTATGCTTGGTAGAGATTTCCAATTGCATTCCCCAGTCCCGGAGAGCTGTGGATCTGCACCAAGGCCGGTCTGAACCGTGAGCGGGCGTAGCCATCCGCGCAGAGAACGGCGATTGATTCCTGTAGGGTTAGCACATAGCGCATGGCGGGAACATCCGCCAGAGCATCAAGAAATCCTTGCTCGACCGTGCCGGGATTTCCAAACATGTGATCAATCCCATTGGCAAGAAACTGCCTAAGAATGGCTTCATGTCCCTTCATAGCTTGATTACCAGCCAAACCGAGTCAGACCTTGCTCTAAAGCTTTAATCATCAGCTCTCCAACAAGAGTCGAATCTTGAGTTGACCGTCCGGTCAAGAATGGAAAATCAAGAATGGTCGAGAGCGTATGGCCAACACCACCATGGAATTTGCCAGTGTCGCCTACTGCATCACGAAGAATATATTCAAGCGGATAAAATGGAGGCCCAAAGTTGGCCGATGTATTCATTGGTTCGTTGTCATAGCCATACATCTGAGCAAAACCGGTTCCTTCCTTGTAGTCATATTCGCGGGCGTGACCCGTTACATGCTTTCCTTTGATAATGCTGGTACGATCGGTCCAGTCCCGAGCAAAGGCTAAGCATGTTACGCAGTAGCATTCGGCTGCAATAAGCTTATTGCGATTGACGTAGCCCAAAATAAGGTTGTGCACCCTTTCATTGTTGACCATGTCAACCATTGGGCCACTCCCCCCGGGAAGCAGCAATGCATCATAGGGATCTACAAAATTTTGCCAGAAACGCTCACGAGTGTTGTAAAATTCTTCGAGTTTATGGCCAAAGTTGTCGCCGTTGAAATACGGCATCAAGGGCAACTCGTTCTCCAGGCTGATCGGATTTGCCAAGATATCTGAGGAATCAATCTCACGTGTTCGCTGGGCAAAATGGGCACTCGTGACACATTTTCCTAGTGGCGGGTCCACATAAGTCTCGTCCATGCTTGGGGGCAGTGCTGGCGGCTTACGCCCCTTAGCAGTCATGAAATCGAAAGTATAACCAGCATTTTTCAGGACATCGTATGGACCTACAAGTTCTTCGCCCCAGTAACCCCACTCAGAGAGGACAACAAGGATTCGCTTAGCCATGAGATCTGTGCATTGTGGTTCGGCTCGCTTAACGTAGCAGACTTAAAAATGATGAAGTGTCGCCTCAGATACGTGAGGAGGCATCAGGATTAAAAGCCCTACCGTTAGAAACTTGCCTTCCCCCTAACTTTATCTGACTTTGGCGACCCCCTTTCAAGTAAACCTAATTTCTTAAGCCGGGAGCTCGCCATGTCATGGTCACACAGGTTTGATTCCGTAGGCACCAGACCATAGATCAACCATCACACGATGCAGCCCCGAAACTGAAGGGACAAAATTGATGGGCGGTGGATTGCCGTGGGTTGTTAATTGGCCATGAATTCTAAGATCTTCAAGGCGACTGTTGTATGGATCTGGATTGTTAGTCTTGTAGCTAAGGCCGTAGCCATCTAGTTCGTAATCTGCAAAGACAATCTGCCAATTGCTCTGATTGCCCACAAACTTAAACTGATACTCTTCGTCTTGGCCGAGGTTAATCATCTTTTCAAATCTGCCCCGGCCAAGAGATACCATTAAATTCTCATCGGCTTTAGGATCCCAGGCAATCAACGGGCTTGGCAAGTTTCCTACAATTGAAAGTGTGCTGATTGAGCAAACCGCCTCTAGACAGGTGTGATAGTTGTTAATCGGATCACAGGCCTCAATCGAAAATTCATCATTGCTGCGATCATAAGCAAATCGATAACGGCCCTTCTCGTTAACTTTGAATCCTATATTGGATTCATTAGGCTTGCCATGCCATCCCAGCCCCTTGATTGAGGTTCCATTTGTCTTTAACCAGCAACCAAGCCCCATTGTGTCCAGAAACAATTCTCCGCCAATGGCAAAATTAATGGAGTAGTTCCCTTGCTCAAGCTCTACAAACTTTTCAAATAAAAGCCCACACTGGTCTAGGCAAGCCATCTGAGTTTGTGGTGTTGTCGGATCAAAGCTATCTGCAGGATGAATATCGCCCAGGAGTTGTATGCCATTGGCTTGATTATTGATAATCTGAATTCGTCCTCCTGTCGCACCGTGTATTGTAAGGCGTTCCCTACCAGGCTCTAATATTGCTGTAATTGTGTAGACATCATCGTCTAGAACCTTGGCTGTTGGTGCCGAGTGGTACGACGTACCATGGCTGCTTCCAAAGCCAGTCCCAGGAACAAGATCCATGACGTCAGGAGTAATACTCGTGTGATAATTAAGTGCTCCATAACCCTGGTCTTCATCTCCGTTTGTAGAAATAAGAAATTGGTAGACGCCATCAGCTCGGAAATCAATTCCACCTTTCGTGGTCAATAGAACCTTTTTTTCCCAAACTTTTTCCGAAACTTGCTTCATCTCCCGCCCTGGATCACGCTCATTAAACTTCCCGAACATATCCAGGGAATCCCAAACAAACCCGTTGATCTGGACGCTACTGATGTGATTTATATAGGTGATTGTGTTTGGTCGACCAAATTCTATTCTGAGTTGCTTATTTGTATGATTGACGATGAAGCATGCCTCGCAATCCTGCTGAACACGGATCGTAAGATTTCGCAGCTCTCTTCCAAGGCAGCTATTGCTTAGACAAGCATTGAGGTTGTGATCAGGAGTGGTTATTCCATAACCGGCTTTCGGTGCGATCCAGTGATCAAGTTTAAGCAAACGCCTCGGATTGTGATTGACTACAAATCTGAAGCTATAAACACCATCTTGATTTCGTCCCCCTCGATCCGACAGTTTTATCCACTTTACCCATTCACCAGCGTTAGCAGATCGAGTCATCTCATTTTCTTCTGCAAACGGATTCCATCGATACCGATGATCATGGACCGTGCCTACTAAGGATAGATTAGCAACCCGATCGCGAAAAATTACGCTTTCACCATAAACCGGAAATGGAATCACTGCCCTGGCTGGCCGTTTGTCATAAATATCATACGCGATGGTTGGTTTCGTTCAGCCAAAGAGAACATTAATTCACTGTTATGGTTTCCGCCCTTGCTTACCAGATTCCTAGACTCAATAGAAATGGTGTATCAGTATCTGTTGTTGAGCTATCACCATTTGCTCATTAATGCAGAAGAACCAGTGGCCTCTTGGTTTAATGGGGGCTCTTTTCCTAGTCGAGCGTGATTTGTAGAGCTACCCTCATCGATTGCTTAAATATCCGAGCGCGGGAGTGGATTCTTTTTCATTGAAGCCAATCTGTACTTAGGTTAGGCTGAGCTCAATTATGTTGCTGCCGCTTACCACCCAGAATGGAAACAACCTCCATCAGGATCAGCTGCTCTCGTCCAGCGCGCGCACGTTAACTGTCGCAATGACGGGGCCGGCTCATTGCCTCTCTGGCTGCGGTTGTTTGCAGCGTAGGCAAGCGGCTTGTTAATCTCTCCAACGCAATCTTTGCATGCGGCCTCTTGTAGGTCGCACGCATTGCCGCAAGGACTACGGGGTAAAAAGGAATTTACCCCGCACCCACTGACTAATTATTACTACGCCTAACGGGCACTATTTCCATTCAGGTCCCGGATTCAATCTGGCCTAGTAAAACTATAAGGTTTTCATTGATAAACATCTTGTCTATTTGGCCAGCAGTGTTTGTTAGGCATATGGTTGCGCCTTGGTGATGAATACGTTTGCCAGTTGCCGCAATACCGAAGAACTTCCCGATATGCTTGGCTTCAAAATGCCAGCGGAAGGCGTTTACTCCTGGGCCCTGCTTGCTTTGCGTGATTGTAAGATCAACATCAGTAAATGCGCTCCAGTAAGTCTTAAAGAATGAACTGACTTGCGCTGAACCAAAGGCTTCATTGCTGAGCAGCGGATGATTCAACGTCATGTGCGGCGCCATCAAAGTATTCCCGTCAAATGCGGCTTGCGGCACAATTGCAGGGAATTGACTCTCTTGTACGAGTGACGCTGATGCAGCTGAATAGAGAGAAGTACTGTCTTTTACTCCTAGATCGTGGACAATACGCAACGTATCTTCATTCGCCAGATTTTCCTTTAGCTGTTTGCCGTCCGCGGCAATCCAGCTTACCCCTTCAATCTTGAACGTATTACCAGTTGCTGGCAATGGTCCGGCAGGCGTACTTAGCGGCTTTGAGCCTACGTGTGTACCAGTTCCTGTCCACAGACCTAGAATTAGATCGTCAAAAATCCATTTGTGATGTACATCGAGATGAACATCCGGGAAGGCTCCATGCAAACCTGTAACTTCCTCTTCAAATCCTTTGATTCCGCGAAAAACCTCTGGATGTGTTGGGATTGTAAACGTAAAATCATCGCCTAGGATTGTAGGAATCTTTTCTATCTTGGCGCCATTCATGATCTGGCTGTAATAAACAGAAGCCAGTTTCTTGTTGCCTTCTTTTGCTGAAATTTTAAACATTTTGACTGGATGAACCAGTTTGCTTTTCAATTATGGCCACTCTGCTGGCAGGCGCTCCAGGAAGTCACGCTTTCTATCGATTTCTTTAACCTTTAAGTCTAGAGACCCTTGATAGGTTGTTGATTTGAGCTTCGCTTCAATGAAGTCATCGATTCGGTCTTCATATGACCACATTATTGTTGGTGCGGGTGCGGCTGGTTGTGTGATCACACGTCGGCTACTTGACGCAGGCCGCAGCATCCTCTTGGTCGAGGCGGGCCCCCTTAGACAACATCACTCCAACGTTGATTCCGTTGGCGGGTTCACAAATCTTTGGGGATCGAGCAAAGACTGGGCACTTGCCACCATTCCCCAGGCTGGGTTGGGAGATCGTATTGTCACGATCAATCAAGGCCGACTTGTTGGTGGTAGTTCGGCCATTAACGCGATGATGTACGTGAGATGTCATCGCGGTGATTATGCTTTACTAAATGAGAGAGGTGGTAAAGATTGGAGCGAAAAGCGCATCAACCTTGCAATGGCCAGAGTTGAGAATTATGTAGATGGTCCTGCGCCTGGGCGGTTTAATACTGGCATGATAACTGTACGAAACTGTCCAGATCCTCGTTCCTACTCACAGGTTTTTCAACGATCAGCTGCAGAATTGGGATATGAATCTGATGACTGGGATTACAACGGCCCTGAACAAGCTGGTGGAGCTGGACCATTGCAATTCAACATTGACTTAGAGGGCAAGCGTAACAGCGCATTCAATGCTTACCTCCAGCCCGTATTGCATTCGCCCCGCTTAACCATCTTGGCAGATCACCTTGTCGATCGGCTTACGTTCACACCGGCGGGTAAGGTCAATGGCATCAAAACCAGAGATCTTGCAGGCAATGAACACGGCTTTCATTGCAACGGTGATATTATCCTATGCGCTGGAGCACTAAAGACACCAGAGATCTTGCTTAGATCTGGTATAGGCCCAGCCCAGAGTATTCAAGCCACCGGGGATAAGGTTCAACAAGATCTCCCGGCTGTAGGCAAGAACCTAATGGATCACCTGCAACTACCTGTGGTTGTCAGACTCACAAAGCCACTGCCGGAGCCTGAGATACTGACTGGTAACGTACTCTTTCTTAATATCAATGATAATAGCCCTTACGGAGCACCTGACTTGCAGTTGAATTATACCCCGGCATCACCGCAGCCTTTGCAGCAGTTTCTTCCACCTTTTGGTGGACCTGCAATGATTTTCCTGCCAATCCTAGTTCAGCCAAAGAGTGTTGGACGGCTAACCCTGCAACCAGATAAAACCATCAATATTGATCCTTGCTATCTGCAGGATCCTGCCGATCTGATGGTTTTTTGCAAGGCAATCAAGCTGATCCGCGAATTGATGGGTACGACTGCGATGGCAGGCCTTGCAGGTGAAGAATTAGCACCTGGTGCAATTGATGAAGAATCATATATACGTGCTGGAGCTACCACTCTGTGGCACCCGGTGGGTACATGTGCAATGGGCCAAGACCCTGAAACGAGCGTTGTTGACGGACGTCTCTGTGTGCACGGTGTCAAGGGCCTCCGTGTGGCTGATGCTTCAGTGACACCTCATGCTACGGCGGGCAATAACCATGTACCAACCTTGGTCCTTGCAGAAAATGCTGCTAGCCTGATTCTTGAGGGCATCTAGCTTCTGCATGCATTGCCGGCAATTCTGTCTTGATCTCGCATCAGAGGTTAAGTGCCAGTTATCAATTGTCGACATGAACAGATATCATCAGTTCCTAAACTCTTGCAGAGTTATTCCCTCCCTCATTCAAATATAAATTATCACCATGGCACCCTCGACAGTTGATGCTGCTTTGCTTTTTTATTCAGTATACAACGATAAGAAAATCTCCTTGCTTGATGAAATTCTCACAGACTCTTACG
>JBIPLV010000119.1:0-5789 GCA_044369475.1 Cyanobium sp.
CAGGGACGCCGGCAAGCAGGAGGGCAAGGGGCTGTGGCGTCGCTTTTTCCTGGTGAGGGACGCCTTTGCTTCCCTTGGTCCGGCCGCGGTTCTCACCGTCCACCGCAGCCAGGGCAGCACGTTTGCTGAGGTGTTTGTCGATGCTGATGTGTTCTGGCCCAGCGATCCGGTGCTGCGTCGCCAGCTGGTGTACGTGGCGGTGAGCCGCGCCAGTCATGCTGTGACCCTCCAGGCGGGTTCCAGCCCCCTTGCCGATCAGCAGCTCTGGAGCGACTGGTTGCAGGCTGATTCCTGATTCCTGATGGCGGATGGCTGATCAGGCCAGCTGCAGGCCCTGGATGCCCTGCCAGCCCAGGTAGCCCGCCAAGGCCACGCTCACCAGGCCCACCAGCAGGTCGCCCTTGGCGAACAACCACTGCTTGCCCCGCTCCAGCAGGGGCACCACCCGTTCGGGGCCGGCCAGCACCAGGGCCAGCAGGGGCGTCAGCAGCAGGCTGGCGCTCACCAGGCTGAACACCCCCGTGGCCAGCACCTCCTGGCCGTGGCCGAGGTCCGCCGCCAGCAGGCTGCCGGCGGTTTTGGCAAACAGGAACAAATCATCGGGGCTGGCCACCTCCAGGGCGGCGCTGATCCCCACCAGCAGGGGCAGTGGCATGGCACAGAACTGGTCAAGCTTGCGGGTCCAGGCCGGTGGCTCGGCCCCGTTCTCCTCCTTGCCCAGCAGCTCCTTGAGCCCCAGCCCCAGCAGGGCCCCGGCCGCCAGGAGGTCGAGGCCTGTGCGGTGGCTGCTGCCCTTGTCCATGGTCAGCAGCAGGCCATGGCCCACCGTGAGCAGCAGGGTCACCGCCAGGGCCGCCGTGGCCAGCCAGCCCGCCACAAACCAGCCGCCCCGCAGCACGGGTTTCGGGCCGAGCAACAGCAGCAGCAGCAGGCCGATGTGCAGGGGCGAGAAGCCGATCGCCAGGCCATAGGCAGCCAGCTCCCCCAGCAGGGCGGCCAGACCCTGGCCCGTGCTCTGGAGATCAGTCATTCACGAGGGCAGCGATCACGCTGGGGGCACCACGGGGGCATTCCAACGCACCACCGTGCGCCGCTCCCGCTCATGGCCGAGCACCGAGAGGGTGGCCGTGTTCAGATTCAGCAGCGCTCCGCCGCCTGGTCCCAGGCCCAGCCAGGTGCCTGCCAGGCTGCGAAGGATATGGCCATGGGCCACCAGCGCCACGGCGCCTGCACCTGCCTGCGATCCACCCTGCGATCCCACCAGAGCTTCAGCCAGGGCGATCACCCGCTGGCAGCGCGCCTCCACCTGGGGGCTGCTCTCGCCGTCGGGGCAGCCGTGGCTCCACACGGTCCAGCCCGGCACCTGCTCGCGGATCTCGGCGGTGGTGATCCCCTCGTAGCGGCCGTAGTCCCACTCCTGCAGGTCGGTGCAGATGCGGGCTTGCGCCCCCAGCCCGGCCAGCTCGGCGGTGCGCCGCGCCCGCTGCAGTGGGCTCACCAGCACGGCGGCGAAGCGCTGCCGGGCCAGCACCGGCGCCAGGGCTCGCGCTTCCGCCTCCCCTTCCGGCAGCAACGGCAGGTCGGTGCGTCCGGTGTGGCGCCCGTTGAGGGCCCACGCGGTGGCCCCGTGGCGCAGCAGCCACAGTTCGAGCTTTGACGTGGGTTCTGCTGCGTCCACCTCAGTCAGCGCCGCACCTCAAACCAGTCGGCGCCGGTGGCGGCCACCTGGCTGCTGGCCACGCTGTTCACCACCGCCTCCGCCGGACCCTTCTCGCACCAGAGGCGCAGTTCGGTGAGTTCGAGGGGGGAGCCCTCGGCCTCGATTTCCACCGAGCCATCGGGGCGGTTGCGCACCCAGCCGCTGAGGCCAAGGTCTTGGGCCCGGGAGCAGCAGGCGGCCCGGTAGCCCACCCCCTGCACCTGGCCCCGCACCATCAGCCGCCAGCGCTCCTGCTGCATCTGGGGCTTGGGCTCATGGGGTTGGATGAAGCGGCGCTCGTCGGCAGCGGCGCGGCGCGCCCGGCTGCGGCGGCCAGGCGAGAGGGAATCACCGGGCATCCAGCCCAGTGGAGATGCAGCCAGCTGGCGTGCACGTTCGGCGCTGTCCATCCTTCGCTCCGCTGTGGAGTGCCCCACCCTTCAAGCTGCCACAGCCCGCCGTTTGTGGCCACAGGTTCGAGCTGCCAGCGGTGGAATTCATGGCCGCACAGGGTTTCACCCGGCCGCACCAGCAGCCCGTGGGCGGTGGCCGTGGCCTGGCGGTAGCCCAGGCTCAGCGCCCCTTGTTGGGCAGAGAAGGGAAGCACCCCGGCCATCCGGTGCGGGCGGCCCTCAGCGTCGGCGAGGGCCGAGCCCAGCAGCAGCAGCCCACCGCACTCGGCCACCAGCGGCACCCCGGCCGCCGCCGCCCGGGCCAGGTCGTTCAGGCTGCGGCGGCTGGCGGCCAGCTGGGCGGCATGCAGCTCCGGATAGCCCCCCGGTAGCAGCACCGCCCGGCAGCCCGCCGGCAGCTGTTGATCGGCCAGGGGGCTCCAGGGCACCGGTTGGAGCCCCACCGCTTCCAGCAGCTCGCCGGCCTCCGGGTAGCGGAAGTGGAAGGCTGCGTCGCTGGCGATCGCCACCGGCAGGGGGCCCCCGCCGAGCTCCCGGGCCGGGGGGAGGTGCTCCCGCAGGCACCAGTCGATCGGATCCACGGCCCCGGCCTGGGGGGCGGGAGGTGCCAGCAGCGGCTCGAGCTGCTCAAGATCCAGGTGGCGGGCGGCCAGCTCGGCCCACTGCTCCTGGCGCTGCTCGAGGTCGTGCAGTTCCCCCGGCGGCAGCAGCCCCAGGTGTCGGGACGGCAGCTCCAGGCTCGGGTGGTGGGGCAGCACCCCCAGCAATGGCACGGCGATGCTGGCCAGGGCTTCGCTGAGCAGGGCCTGGTGGCGCTCGCTGCCCACCCGGTTGAGCACCACGCCGGCGAGGTGCACCGGTGGCGGGCCATGGTCGCGGAAGCCCCGCACCAGCGCCGCCAGGGAGCCCGCCTGCCGGGAGGCCTCCACCACCAGCACCACCGGGAGGTTCAGCTGGGCCGCCACCGCCGCCGAACTGCCCTCACTGCTGGGGCCGCGGCCATCGAACAGGCCCATCACCCCCTCCACCAGGGCCAGGTCGGCCCGGCTGCCGTGCCAGCTGAAGCAGCGCTCCAGCCACTCCGGCCCACACAGCAGCGGATCCAGGTTGCGGCAGGTGAGGCCGCTCACCCGGCTCAGCAGCTGGGGGTCGAGGTAGTCGGGGCCCACCTTGAAGGGCTGCAGGCGCCGGCCCTGGGCCCGAGCCCAGGCCGCCAGGCACAGCGACAGCAGCGTCTTGCCACTGCCGCTGCTGGGCGCGGCGATCAGACAGGCCATTCAGGGCAGGCTCTCAGGGCAGCAGGCTCAGGGAAGCAGTTTGGCGGCGAGCGGCGCGGCGGCGGCCAGCAGGGGGTTGGTGGAGTCGTGGCCGCCCGAGAGCAGCCTGGCCATTTCCATCTCCTCGCTTTCCATCGGCAGGGGCACCACCTCCTCGGCCAGTTCCATGCTCGCCATGCCGCCGGATTCGAGCCGCATGCAGCCGCCCGACTCGGAGCAGAGGATCACGCACAGGGGCGAGCCCTGGCTGCTCTGGCAGATCAGCCGCAAGCCCACCATCGCCCCGGGGTGGCTCTTGGGCACGCCAACCGGCACGGGCATCTGGCGGAAGCGCACGGTTTCGCCATCGGTGCGCTCGAATTCGGCGCCGATGCCCTGGCCCATGCCCTCGCCATCCACCGGGTAGGTGGAGATCAGGTGCCAGCCCAGCCGGTCGGCCAGCCAGGCCGCCAGCAGCAGACCCTTTACCGGGTTGGTGCCCTCCACGTCAAGGTCGAGCTGCACCACATGGTTGAGCGCATCCCGCCGCGACGGTGGATCAAACACCATCGCCAGCGATTCCCGCCAGCTGCGCAGGCGCAGCCAGTTGAGGTCGTTGATCGGTTGGCCCGCATCGATCCGATCCACCAGCAGGTCGAGGCAGCGGCGCGGATCCCCCAACGACGAATCCACCACCAGGCGCCGCTGGCCACTCGCCAGGGCCGCCATCAATTCGGGGGCCTCATCGAGGCTGCTGTTCCACCACACCCAGCAGGGCAGGTCGGGGGCGATCAGCGGCTGCACCAACTCCAGGCTCTGGCGCAGGGCTCCGGTGCCGCCGCGGAGCACCACTACATCGCCGCAGGCGTCACCGCCGCTGCCTTCCTCCGGCAGGGGGCAGTAGGCCGCCACCAGGGTTTCCAGCGGTTGACCGCCATCGAGGGTGGGGGCCAGGGTGATCAGCCGCCTCGGCATGTGGGCGCTGATCGCCCCCTCCACAAACTGGCCGCGCAGGTCTTCGGCATGGTGGTCGCCGCCCAGCTTGCCAATCGCCCAGGCCAGCTGGGGATCCATCGGCGCGGTGCTCAGCGGCAGCCCGCAGCTGATCGCGGCGGCCCGGGCTGCCTCCAGCACCGTCTCGTTGAGCAGGCCGGTGATCGGCCCATCCAGCTGGCCGCAGCGCACCAGCTGCTGCTCCAGCCAAGAGCCCTCCCACACCACCAGGGTGAAAGTGGCGGCACCGTGGGAACTGCCCAGTTCCTGGCTCCAGAGGCGCTCCAGGTAGTTGGGCACCTCGTTGGGGGGCAACGCCAGCGGGGCCTGGAGGGTGAGTTGGGTCGACATGGGGGTACGGGCGAGAAAACTAAGGGCGACGCCAGGCCAGACCGTCCTCGGCCAGCAGACTGTCGGCGGCGCCAGGGCCCCAGGTGCGGGCCTCGTAGGGGTACACCGGCAGCTGGTTTGGGGCGTCTTCGATCAGCTCCAGCAGCGGGGTGTAGAGCCGCCAGGCGGCTTCCACTTCGTCGCTGCGGGTGTACAGGGTGGGATCCCCCAGCATGGCGTCGGCCAGCAGGCGCACGTAGCCCTCATCGCTGGGTTCGCCGAAGCTGTCGTCGTAGGAGAAGGCCATGTCCACCGGCCGGCTGCGCATGCCGGAGCCTGGGGCCTTCACCTCAAACTTGAACTCAGCCCCTTCATCGGGCTGGATGCGCAGGATCAGCTGGTTGGGTGTGGGGGCGCCACCGGCGGCATCAAACAGGTGCACCGGCGCTTCGCGGAAGGTGAGCACCACCTCGGAGAGGCGCTTGGGCAGCCGTTTGCCAGTGCGCAGGTAGAAGGGCACCCCCTGCCAGCGCCAGTTGTTGATGAACAGCTTCATCGCCACGTAGGTCTCCGTGGTGCTCTCGGGGTTCACCCCCGGCTCCTGGCGGTAGCCGGCGATCGGCCGGGTGCTGGAGCCGCCGGGCCCGTATTGGCCCCGCACGCAGCACTTCCACGGCTCGTCCTCGTTGGCCAACCGTGCGGCCTGCAGCACCTTGGCCTTCTCGTTGCGCATCGACTCGGGGTCGAAGCGACCCGGCGCTTCCATCGTGGTGAGGGCGAGCATCTGGGTGAGGTGGTTTTGCACCATGTCCCTCAGGGCTCCCGAGCTCTCGTAGTAGCCGGCCCGCTCCTCCACTCCCACCGTTTCGGCGGCCGTGATCTGCACGCTGGAGATGTAGTTGCGGTTCCAGATCGGCTCGAAAATGGTGTTGGCGAAGCGCAGCACCAGGATGTTCTGGACCGTCTCCTTGCCCAGGTAGTGGTCGATCCGGAAGATCTGGTTTTCCTGGGCGCTGGCCTGCACCACCCGGTTGAGTTCCTGGGCGCTGCCGTAGTCGCGGCCGAAGGGCTTCTCGATCACCACCCGGCTGCGGGCCG
>JBIPLV010000120.1:0-5765 GCA_044369475.1 Cyanobium sp.
AATGGTCCTTGACAACAACAGGACATAAGCTCACGTGCAAGGACAAACTCAGTCGATCTCCTTCGATGGTCGGGAGATCCGGCTGACCACCGGTCGGTTCGCCCCCCAGGCCGGGGGCTCGGTGATGGTCGAGTGTGGTGATACCTCGGTTCTGGTCACCGCCACCCGCTCCGGCGGCCGCGAAGGCATCGATTTCCTCCCCCTGATCTGCGACTACGAAGAGCGGCTCTATGCCGCCGGTCGCATCCCCGGCAGCTTCTTCCGCCGCGAGGCGCGCCCCCCCGAGCGGGCGATCCTCACCTGCCGCCTGATCGATCGGCCGATGCGGCCGCTGTTCCCCAGCTGGATGCGCGACGACATCCAAATCGTGGCCACCTGCCTCTCGCTCGACGAGCGGGTACCGCCCGATGTGCTTGCTGTGACCGGCGCCTCGATGGCCACCCTGCTGGCCAAGATTCCCTTCTACGGCCCCATGGCTGCGGTGCGGGTCGGCCTGCTCGGCGACGACTTCGTGCTCAACCCCAGTTTCCGCGAGATCGAGCGCAGCGAGCTCGACCTGGTGGTGGCCGGCACGCCCGAGGGCGTGATCATGGTGGAAGCCGGTGCCAACCAGCTGCCCGAACAGGACGTGATCGAAGCCATCGACTTCGGCTACGAAGCGGTGTGTGAGCTGATCAAGGCCCAGCAGAACCTGCTCAAGGAGCTCGGCATCGAGCAGGTGATCCCCGAGGCCCAGGTGGTCGATGCCACCTTGCCCAGCTTCCTCGAGAAGGAATGCGCCAAGGGCATCGGTGAGGTGCTCAAGCAGTTCTCCCAAACCAAGCCCGAGCGGGACGAGAAACTCGACGCGATCAAGGCTGAGGTAAGCGAGAAGATCGCCGCCCTCGCCGAGAACGATCCGATCCGCACGGCAGCCAGCGGCAAGGCCCTTGGCAACAGCTACAAGAGCCTCACCAAGAAGCTGATGCGCGAGCAGATCCTGAAGGACGGCAAGCGCGTCGACGGCCGCAACCTCGACGAGGTGCGCACGATCAGCGCCGCCGCTGGCGTGCTGCCCAAGCGCGTGCACGGCTCGGCCCTGTTCCAGCGCGGCCTCACCCAGGTGCTCTCCTGCGCCACCCTCGGCACCCCGAGCGACGCCCAGGAAATGGACGACCTCAACCCGTCCACCGAGAAGCACTACCTGCACCACTACAACTTCCCGCCCTACTCCACCGGCGAAACCAAGCCGATGCGCTCCCCCGGCCGCCGCGAAATCGGCCACGGCGCGCTGGCCGAGCGGGCGATCGTGCCAGTGCTGCCCAGCAAGGAGTCCTTCCCCTACGTGCTGCGCGTGGTGTCGGAGTGCCTCAGCTCCAACGGCTCCACCTCGATGGGCTCGGTGTGCGGCAGCACCCTGGCCCTGATGGATGCGGGCGTGCCCCTCAAGGCTCCGGTCAGCGGCGCCGCCATGGGCCTGATCAAGGAAGGCAACGAGGTGAGGATCCTCACCGACATCCAGGGAATCGAGGACTTCCTCGGCGACATGGACTTCAAGGTGGCCGGCACCGAGAAGGGCATCACTGCACTGCAGATGGACATGAAGATCACGGGCCTCGACGTGAAAACCGTGGCCGAAGCCGTCAACCAGGCCCGCCCCGCCCGCCTGCACATCCTCGAGAAGATGCTCGAGGCGATCGACAAGCCCCGCGACACCATGTCGCCCCACGCCCCGCGCCTGCTCAGCTTCCGCATTGATCCGGAGCTGATCGGCACTGTGATCGGCCCTGGAGGCCGCACGATCAAGGGCATCACCGAGCGCACCAACACCAAGATCGACATCGAAGACGGCGGCATCGTCACGATCGCCAGCCACGACGGCGCCGCGGCCGAAGAGGCCCAGCGCATCATCGAAGGCCTCACCCGTCGCATCAGCGAAGGCGAGGTGTTCACCGGTGGCGTCACCCGTGTGATCCCGATCGGTGCCTTCGTGGAGATCCTGCCCGGCAAGGAAGGGATGATCCACATCTCCCAGCTCTCCGAGGCCCGGGTCGAGAAGGTGGAAGACGTGGTGAACGTGGGCGATCAGGTGACCGTGCGCGTGCGCGAAATCGACAACCGCGGCCGCATCAACCTCACCTTGCGCGGCGTGCCCCAATCCGACGCCCCGGCGCCAGCCTGAACGGCTGCTCCCAGCTCTGGCTCCACGCAAGCCGGCCCCCACGGGCCGGCTTTTTATTGGGGTGGGTGACTGGACTGAGGTTGCTAAGTGAGATTGCTAGGTGGGAGTGCGTAGCTGGGGTGAGAAGTGACGTTTTCACGCAGTGGACTTAGCCTTAGCTAAGCCACCATAAAAAAGAGCTGGTCTCTGCGGGCAACTAGTCGGGCGTCGAGTCACGCCCGGCGCCTGGCCACCCCGATCCCTCTCACACGGCAAAGCCCGGATCGATCGTGGCCATCGCTGCCGCCGCTGCAGCACAGAGCTCAAGATGGGCCGGGCCGTGGCTGGCAATCAGGCAGCCGGTCTGGCGCACATCACCGCTGTTGTAGGCCAGGGGGCGGCCATCGGCATGGCTGAAAGCGCCGCCGGCCGCCCGCAGCACCGCTTCCGGGGCCGCCATGTCCCAGTCCTTTGGGGCACTCTTGCCGGAAAGGGAGATGTACAGATCCGTCTCGCCGCGCAGGATCGTGGCCACCTTGCCGCCCACGCTGCCGATCGCCTTGGTGTCGCCCAAGGCCAGGGCATCAAGCAGCTGCTCCAGCCGCTGGTCGCGGTGGTTGCGGCTGGCCACCAGCACCAGCTCACCTAAGGCCCGCCGGCTGCTGAAGCGCACGGGTGTGCTCTCGCCAGCACGGTTTTCGCACCAGGCGTCGCCGCTGGCCCCTGCCAAGCCCGGCATTACCCCCAGCCACAGCTCCTCCATCACCGGCAGCAGCACCACCCCCAGCACCGGTTCGCCACGGTGCACCAGGGCCAGATGCACGGCGTACTCGCCGGTGCCCTGCAGGAAGTCTTTGGTGCCATCGAGGGGATCGAGGATCCACAGCCACTCAGCCGCCAAGGGCTGGCCGTCGGTGAGTTGCTCCTTGGCCGTCTCCTCGCTGAGCACGGTCCAAGCGGCGGAGGGGAAGGCCGCTCCCAGACCGTCGAGCAGCCACTGGTTCACCGCCAGATCCGCCGCGCTCACTGGGCCCTCGCCACCCTCCTCAACGCTCAGTGCCCGGGGGAAACCGTAGGGGGGCTGCTCGCCGCGGCCATAGGCCAGCAGGATGTCGGCGGCGCCCCAGCCAAGCCGCCGCAGCTCCACCAGCAGCACTTCGAGGGCGATGCCCGAGGGCAGAGGCAGGGCGGCCGGCATCATGGAGGGGCAGGGATCCGCATTGTGCAGGAGCCAGCCCCCCGAGCCGTGCAAGCCACCGAACCTGCCCCAGGCGTGCTCTATCTGGTGGGTACCCCCATCGGCAACCTGGGCGACCTGTCGCCCCGCGCTCGGCAGGTGCTGGCCGGCGTCGACCGCATCGCCTGTGAGGACACGCGACGCAGCGGTTTACTGCTGCACCAGCTGGGGCTGCGCCAGAAGGATCAGGGGCCAAGGTTGGTGAGCTTCCATGCCCACAACCAAACCGCCCGCATCCCCGAACTGCTAGAGGCCCTGGCTGCCGGCAAGGCGCTCGCCGTGATCAGTGATGCCGGCCTGCCGGGCATCTCCGATCCCGGCGAGATGCTGGTGGCGGCCGCCCGCAACGCCGGCCATGGGGTGATCTGCATCCCTGGGCCGAGCGCCGTCACCACCGCCCTGGTGAGCAGCGGCCTGCCCAGCGGGCGCTTCTGCTTCGAAGGCTTCCTGCCGCCCAAGGCCAACCAGCGGCGCCAGCGGCTGCAGGAGCTCGCAGGCGAGCAGCGCACCCTGGTGCTGTTTGAAGCACCGCACCGGCTGCTGGACCTGCTCGACGATCTGCTGGCGGTGCTGGGCGATCGGCCTCTGCGCGTCGCCCGCGAACTCACCAAGAAGCACGAGGAACAGGTGGGTCCCACGGTGGAGGCGGCCCGCGAGCATTTCCGGCGCACGCCGCCCCAGGGGGAATGCACCTTGGTGCTGGGGGGTGCCGAGCCGCCACCGCCGCCCAGCTGGGACGCCGACAGCCTCACGGCGGAGCTGGAGGCCCTGCAACAGGCAGGCCACAGCAGCAATGCCGCCGCCAAGCTGTTGGCCGAACGCACCGGCCACAGCAAGCGCGAGCTCTACGCCCTGCTGCATCAGACGCCGCCAGGCCCCAACAGCTGACGCCCCAACCCTGACCCGTCAGACTTCACCTCAGTTCCAGCTCCGGATCGGCCGATCCGGGATCCCCTGATGGTGGTGCGTCTGCGTCTGCTTCTGGCCAGCCTGCTGGGCGGTGGCCTGCTGCTGGCGATTCTCTGCCTCGGCGCCCAAAACCTCGATCAGCGCCCCAGCCTCAACCTGGGGATTGGCCGCAGTGCTCCGTTGCCCGCCGGCTTCCTGGTGGGCATCGCTCTGGTGATCGGTGTGCTCAGCGGCGGCTGCAGTGCGGCGCTGCTGGCTCCCCGCAGCGATCAGCTGCCCGGCAGGGAATAGAGGCTGCCCTCGATCACCACACGGCTGATGCCCTGGGCGATCAGGTAGGGGGCAGTGCGCTCCAGGACGCGGGTGTCGGGCACCTTGATCACCCGCTGGGTGCGGCCGCAATGGCGCTTGGCCTGGCGCGGATTGGCGAAGACCAACAGGGCCTGGCGATCTTCTTCCCCATCAGGCAGCTGCCCCAACTCAGGGAACTCCTTGAGCGGTTTTGCCTGGAGCTCCACGGTTTTGTCCACCAGCATGTAGACGCTGACGGGAAGCGGCGCCTCTGCCAGGGGCTGACACAGGGCCGGCTCACCGTGGTGGTCTTCTAGCAGCAGCGGCACAGCAACGAACGCCTCACTCGGATCGCTCGTGTCGTCATCGTCGAAGTCGAGGTGGGCATCCGCTTCGGCTGCGTCGCTGGCGTCATCGCCAAAATCATCGGCATCGTCGATCGCCAACAGCGCTCCCTCGTCGTCGTCGGCACCCTGCGGCGGGCTGTCTTGGAGATCCGGCGTGCTGACTTGGGGAAGGGGATCTGGCTGGGCAGGCTGGGAGCGCGCAGGGGGCTGGCTCACGGCCTTGGTGACGCGGGGAGTGCGCTGCTGCTTGAGCCGCTCGTATTCGGCCGGCTCCAGTGCGGCCTTCACGGCCCGGCTCACCGTGTTGGCACTGCAGCCGTAGGCCTCCGCCAGCTCCGTGCTCCCCTCACCGGCGCGATACCGCGCCACGATCTCGATTTTCTGGCTGTCGGAGAGCCGGGGGGCAGCCATGGGTCGAGCAATGCGCAGCTCACCACTGTAGGCGGATTGCCCCGACTCCCCAAGGGCAGACAACGGCGGCGCTCAGGGGGTGGGCGGTTTGACGTTGGGGCAGGTGGCGCCACTGAACTTGGCGGCGATGCGATCGCTGCCTTCCTTGTAGATGGTTTGGGCCTTCTGGCTGTCACCGGAGGCCTGGGCGGCATCGAGCTTGCTGGCAAACTTGCCACAGGCCTGATCCAGGCTCACAGCGCGGGCTGCCAAGGGCGCCGAGAGGGCCAGCAGCATACCAGCGGCAAGCACAAAAGACGAACGCATAACCGGTGGCCATGGAAGGGCCAATTCTGACGCAACGGGCGCAGACCTAAGACGCTTGTGGCGGCCAGGGCAGGTGCGCGATCATGACCCCGAAGCTCCCTTAGCTCAGCTGGATAGAGCAGCT
>JBIPLV010000409.1:0-3563 GCA_044369475.1 Cyanobium sp.
ACTTCATCCGCCGCAGGCTTGGCTGGCTCGGCACTGCCGCTTTGGCGCTGGCATCCGCCCCAGCCGTCGCGGCACCCGCGACGGTCGCCCAAGGCAAGGCAGCAGACCTCGGCGTGATGAGCGTGTTCCTGAGGGACACCGTCAAGCTCAACGACGGACTGCAGGGTCAGATCCAAGGTGCCGGTTCGCCCAACAAGGCGGGCATCGGCAGCTTCCTCCGGTTGCGGGTTGGCACCCAGTCCGTCACCGTCCTGGATGTGTTGGCGAACGTCAACTTCGCCGATTGCCTCGGCTAGAGCTCGATCATCAACACCACCGTCGCCAGCGGATCAACCGAATAGGGCAGCGCCGGCCACGCATCTCCCAGGAATGGGTTCAACCGCTCCGCCTCCTCCTTCAATCCCAACACCTGGACCATGGTCAGCCCTGTCGGCCCGCTGCGGATTGGCGAGGCCTTCATGGTGCTTCGGCAACAGCGAGCCGCGTGGGCACCCGAGCCAGGAGAGTTGCTGTTTCAGGGCTGAGAGATCCCAGCCGCACGCGGCAGACTTGCAGAACAACAAAAGAGCTGTCATCTGCATGACGCCGGCCAACCGAGGCGCCAGTACGCGCGCGCTGCTGCAGGCCACCATCGCCACCGACCCCAACGACTGGTGCATCGCCCGCTTCAGCCTTCTGGCCAAGCAGATCCGCCAGGCCGGCAGCGGGTTCGATCCCGGCTTCAGCCTCACGGTGCAGGACTATCCGGCGGCCGGTCCGGCGCGTGAGCAGCTCCACAGTGATTTGGCCGCAGGGCATTACGGCCAGGTATGGCTGATGGCACCCGACCTCGACAACGGCCCCGAGCCCACCTTCTTTACGGCACTGGAGGCCGCGGTGGCGCTCGGCACCCAGCTGGTTATCGCCCGCGACCACACCGACTTGGGAAGCTCGCTGCTGGACCTGGGTGGATGCCTGGAGCCGGTCACCCACACCCAGACCTTCAATCGAACTTGGCCCGGACTCGCATCTGACAACGAGTATGTCAACCCCAGTTGCCCTGCGGTCGACACCCCCTGTGTAGTGACCGGGCAGAACGGGGGCGTGCAGATCTGCCGCCAGCGCAGCGACCACGCTCTGCTGGCCTTTGACACCCTGATCCCCGGCCACCTGGTGCTTCCGGCCCATCCACACGAGGGGGTGATCAGACCCACCTCCGAGAGCCAACAGGTCCTCCTCTCCAGCCACTCAATCACCAGCGGGCGTGAGCAGATCACGGTGATCCTTGATGAGTCTCCCGGTCGCGGAGCTGTGCTTCACCACTCGACCTTCCACCACTTTGCCGACTTCAATCTGGAGGTTGAGCGTGGCGCCCCCGATTTTGTGATCGACCCGCCCTCTGCTCAGATCGCTCAGTCACCGCAGCTGCTGGCCGATCAGCGGGCCTACGTGGCTGCAGTGGTGAGATATGGGATGAAGTGAACAGGCCATTTCCCTAAGGGTGCGACAAATCCAGCACGGAATCCGTAAGCGCGATCCAATCATGAAAGCCCTACAACACTTGATCAGTTCTGCCTAGGAAGAAGTTGGCCGGAGGGCAGGAGCCAAGAAGCACCTTCCCCACAACCCAAAGGCTAGCTACGTTGAAGAAGTCATCAATACAGCTTAAATCCGCGCTACAACGAGCGAAACATGTTCGACTTTCACAAACGAAAGATTCACCACGATCACCAACTCACACCATGGTATGAGCTTTGGAGGCAGCCGCTGGCGGCCATGATCAGAATGCCATGGTGGCTGTTTTTCAGCTCGATGGTGGGAATCTATTTTCTGCAAATTATCGTTTTTGGCCTCATTCTCTCATTTGACGCTAGACATATCATGGGAGACGCCCCCTTGGGGATACCCAAGCCCATTGCCTTCGCCATTGAGTCCTTCTTGGCCAATGGATTCAACGGTCTTGCGCCAGCCTCACCATTCACGTACGCCGTTGCGGTACTGGATCTAATTGCGGGCCTGATCACATTGTCGACATTAACAGCGGTTGTCTTCTCGAAATTGAGTGGGAACGCGATGCCACTCAGATTCAGCAGACATCTGTGCATCAGCAGCATCGAGAAAGGCCATCTCTTTTGCAGGTTTGTGACAAGCGACAGAAGCCAGTGGCTCAATGTGAGTTACACACTTTCGCTGATTTTTGATGACGAACCTGAACCGGGTCTTTGGCAGCGGCGCATTGTCCCTCTGACAACCCTGAACGCAGGAACACCCCAGCTGAGCCAGACGGCCACCCTCACCCATCCAATCAATGACGAGAGTCCCATCCAACAAATGGGCTTGAGTGAATTAATGCAGCGTAACGCTGTGATTATGCCACTAGTCGAGGGTATCGATGAGACCACAGGGTCAGGCCTTTTGCAAACACACCTGTACGCCATGAAGGACATCCTAATTGGTTTTCGATATGGGGATCTCGTCAGTACCGACAAACAGGGAAGACGCCGCATCAACATCCAGAATCTCAATGCTGTCGTGGCACATGAGGGCCGATAAAACCGAGCAATGAATGACCCAAGAAAATCGGTCTCTAGTCCCTCAGTTACCGCGCCTACAAAGCTAGACGCGTTCATGACAAAAACGTCTACTCCAAAGCGGCGAGTACTTACCATCCAGCTCGTCCACAACAACGAAAACCTGCCAGGCTCCCTGCAGTAGCCACATGGTTCTTTGATAGCTCTCAGAACATCTCAAGACTGCATCCACTCACCATTACCGTTGCCCACGCCGATAGAAGCCACACCAGGCTCTCCGTGCAGAGCAATGCGCCGTCAATGCCATGCACGATCTCGTCGAGGTGGTAATTCACGTCCAGCATGTTGGCCGACTAATGGAGAGGCGTGGAGGTCACAAGGGAGAGCCATAGCAGAGCCCATGCTCTTCATGGGATGAAGAACTGGGGCTGGTCGACACCAATCGATAACGTCATGACCTTCGTACCCGGAAATTGGCGCTGGTAAGCCTGGATCACGGTGGAGAAACTTGCGTCCTGATTCGGTTGGCGGGGGAGCACGATCACAACGACCCGGGTGGTTTGCCGGCGGATCTTGCCGTCAGCCTGCTGAATTTGGCCATAGGCGTCGTAGACGGTGAGGCCTCGGGGGAAAGCTGGTGTGACCACCTTGGCTAGAAACGTGGACCAATCACCATCACTCACAATCTGTCCCCCCTGTTGGGTGCCTCCGAAGTAGAGCTCTGTCTTCACCCAACCCCCTGAACCAGACGCCTGGGCCCCAGTGTCCGCCGCAACCGGGCGAGCCCCATAGGCGGCCCCAAGAGCTGAAGCCGATCCAATCACCAGGAGACAGAAAAGAGTCCAGGGGCGCAGAAAACGAAGCATGGTCTTCGTGATGAACTTGGCCCAGTTTGTCCCAGAACCCTGGAGCCCTAGCAGCTATGCCTGAGCGATGAGGTCTGCGTAGGGCTTCAGCGGGGCAACCTCACGCTGTAGCCCCTGGACCCTGAGACGACGCGGCCACATCAAGTAACCACCCAATGATGAACTGACCCAATGATGAACTGACCCA
>JBIPLV010000121.1:0-5751 GCA_044369475.1 Cyanobium sp.
TCGAGCATGTCCATCCCAGCAACTCCATGGCGACCTATTGGTCGTTCTGGAAGCTGCCCTTCTTCGGCGAGAAGGATCTGGGTGTGATCGTGAGTGAGCTCGAGGCTTGCCACCGCGCCTACCCCGACCACCACGTGCGCCTGGTGGGCTACGACGCTTACACCCAAAGCCAGGGTGCCTGCTTCGTGGTGTTCGAAGGTCGCTGATTCTCAGCACCCTGTGGGGTCCTGGTTGAACACCAGGACCCCCATTCCCTTTCTTTGCGGGTCGGTTCGCGCTGCGAACTGATCGCACCTTTTCAGAAATTCCATTCGACGGGCGGACATGGCCAGCACATCCAGCCGGGAAGCAGCTCTGGAGCGCCGCAGGGCCCTCACCAACGGTGGCAAGAAAGCCGCCAGCCGGTTTACCTCCGGTCCGAGCCGTGTGCGCTCGTTGGAGGATGCCCGGCCTACCCGCACCGCTGCTGCTGCGGTCGAGTCCACTCCCACGGCCTCAAGCCCAGCTCCTGCTCGGGCCGCAGCGCCCGCCACCCCCAGCCGCAGCCTGGCGGCTCCATCCAGTGGCAGCCACCGCAGCGCCGCCCGTCCGATCGCCAACCCCAGCCGTGATCTGGTGCTGGCTCGGCGTGAAGCCCTCTCCAAGCGCGGCAAGCGGGCTGATTCATCCACCGATCGCACCCGTACCGATCTAGCGAAATCCGCCCCCGCAACGGCCACCTCCGCTCCGGTTGCTCCTGCGGCTGAAAAGCCCTGTAAGTGCCAGGGCGAATCCACCCAAGCCTCCCCGGCCCTGAGCAGCCTCAGCAGCCGCGCCGGCCAGGGCGCCGAGCGCCGCTCCACGCCGAAGCGCACCGCCCAGCGCGATCCCAGTCGCGCCCTGGTGCTGGCCCGTCGCGAAGCCCTCTCCAAGCGCGGCAAGTCGGCCAACACTCCCCGGAGCACCTCCGCAGCGACCGTGTCCCGCCAGGGCAACCCCGACATGAGCGCCCGCGAACTCTCCCAGAAAGTGCGGGAGCTGCGGGCCAAGGTCGGCAGTGCCGGCTCCTCCCGCAGTGGCGGGACCCGCCCCTCCGGCCCCAATCGCCATGGCGCCAAGCAATCCGCCGCCAGCGACGCCCATTGGAAGGTGGGCGTGAGCGAGACCAGCTCTGGCCAGGTGGTCACCGGCACCCAGGCCAACCGCTCCGTCAAGACCACCGGCAACGAAGCCGCCACCTGCCGCGCCATTACCGGCACCGAATATCTCGGCGCCGAGGTGTTTCAGACCTTCTGTCAGAGCGGTCCCGTCGCCTCCCAGCCCGCCAAGGTGCGGGTCACGGCCACCACCCATGGCAATCGCGTCACCGGCAACGAGGTCGGTCGTTCCGAAAAGGTCACCGGCGATGAGCCCGGCACCTGCAAGAACGTCACCGGCACCGAATACGTGTCCGCCAACCAGTCCGCCGCCTACTGCGGTGGCACCAACCCCTCCCCCCGCAAGGTGGGTCGCACCCAGACCCTCGGTGGTCAGCCCGTCTCGGGCGTGATGGTGGGCCGCTCCAGCAAGGTGACCGGCGATGAGCCCGGTTCCGGCAAGCAGCTCACCGGTACTCAATATGTGGCCGACCAAAGCCAGGTGACCGGCCGGGCCCCCACCAAGGTGGCCAGCCTTCATACCTTGCGCGGCACCGGTATCACTGGCACCCATGTGGGCCGCAGTGAGCACGTCACCGGCGATGAACCCGGCAGCTGCCGTCTGGTCACCGGCGATGAATACGTGGGTAGCCAGCAGTACGCCGACTTCTGCGGCACCAAGCCGGCTCCAGAGGCCCCCAAGGTTGGCTTCAGTGTCACCAACAGGGCCCAGGTGGTGAGCGGCACCCGCACGGGTCGGTCCACCAACGTGACCGGTGATGAGCCCGGTACCTGCAAGGTGGTGACCGGCACCCCCTACGCCGGCCTGGAGCAGGCAGGGGATTTCTGCAACGGCAAGGCCGTCGGCGCCATCCGCCAGCGCACCCCTGTACGCGGCTCCAATCGCATGAGCGGCATTCAGCCAGGGATCGGCGGTGTGATGACAGGTGCGGAGCGTGGGGCCTGTGAGTCCGTCACCGGCACTCCCTACATCGGCAACGACCAGCTGGTGGAAGCCTGTGGTGCAGCCGCTGCTCAGGACGCTGATTTCCCCCAGGCCCTGGCCGGCAGCCAGCCCTGGCAACAGTTCAGCATTCAGTCGCCCGCGAGGGCGGCCCAGGTGGGGCGAGAACGCAGTGGCTCCGTCACCGGCAACAGCTACGAGCAGGGCAGCAGGATTACCGGCCCTTTTGACATGGCCGGTGACAAAGTCACCGGCACTGAGCAGTTCCGTTTCGACCGCCGCGGTTCCCAGCTCTCCCGCGGTCCAATCGAGCGTGCTCCGATTCAGCGCAGCCCGATCGACGCTCCCGTGAGCGTCGATGAGGATGCCCGACCCATCTCCCGGGTCACCGGCGAAGGCATCTCGGCTGGACTGAAGATCACCGGCGACGATTGGGATCGCGGTGAGCGGGTCACGGGGACGGAAGGTGTCTCTGCCCGCCGCCGCAACCCGACCCGTCCCGGTTCGATGGCCGCCATGCCGGCGTTCCAGGCCAAGCGCAATGAGGAGCGTCCCGAACCGGTGAGCCGGGTCACCGGGTCCAGTGGCAACACCACCGCCGGTTCCCTGATCACCGTCTCCGGCGGAGCCCGCGGCTGAATCCCTGATGCCCCCCCGTCGCTCGTCCACTCCCTATCGCCCCCTGGCTCCGACGGCTCCCCGCCGTCGCCCCAGCGGCGCCAGCACGGGTGAGCTCTCCTTGGCCCTCGCTGGCGGACGCAAGGGGACGGCGGCAGCGATGGGCCTCCATCCCCTCACGGATCGTCAGGCCAATGCATCCCTGCAGGCCTACGACGAGCAGGTGAAAGGGGCCTTTGATCGGATCGTGCCCGTGCTCAAGGGCCTCTCCGCGCTCCAGCACGAGCCTGATTTCATCGAGCAGGCCCAGCGACTGGCTCGAGCTGAGCTGGGCTTTGAGCTGCCTCTCCCGATCCTCGAGAAGGCCTGGGTGAGCCAGCTCGATATGCGCACCCTGTTTGCCTGGTGCCTGTTCGAAACCTATGAGCAGACCAGCGACGCTTTCTTCCAGCACGATCCGTTGGCGGGCAAGCCCGGCAGCCCCGGCGGCGAAGCGTTCAACGCGTTCCTGCTCTCCTGCGGTTTTCACCTGCTCGACATCACGCCCTGCGCCGATGGCCGTCTGGCCCATGCGGTGGCGTATGCCCTGCGGGTTCCCTTCAGTTCGGTCCGCCGTCGCTCCCACGCCGGTGCCTTGTTCGATGTCGAGAACACGGTGAATCGCTGGGTGAAGACCGAGCACCGCCGCTACCGCGAAGGGCTGCCCAATCCAGCTCACGACGACACCCGCTACCTCAAGGTGGTGCTGTACCACTTCAGCTCCAAGGATCCCCAGCACGAAGGTTGCGCGGCCCACGGCAGCGACGATGCGCTGGCGGCCTCCTGCGGCCTGTCTCGGCTCAAGGATTTCCAGCAGGCGGTGGAAAACAGCTTCTGCTGCGGGGCGTCGGTGGATCTGCTCTTGATGGGCATCGACACTGATACCGACACCATTCGTGTGCATGTGCCCGGCATGGACGGCAGCACCAACCTGGAGCGTTGGCTGGACGCCCAGGCGGTCTACGACGCCACCGTCCATCTCAACCCGGAGGAGGGCCGCGCCCGCATCCTGGCGATGGTGGAGCAGGCGGCCGCCAGCAGCCCCGATCCCGGCATGGTGAAGCTGATTGCCCGTCTGATGGAGCACAACCTCTCCCAGATTGACTACGTGCGGCAGGTGCATGGCGGCAGCTACGGCGATGCCGGCCATGCCGAACGTTTCATCGGCGTGGGCATTGGGTTCAAGGAGATCCACCTGCGGAATCTCACCTACTTCGCCTACATGGACACGGTGGAAGAAGGGGCCCCGGATCTGGATGTGGGCGTGAAGATCTTCAAGGGTCTGAATGTCTCCCGTGGCCTGCCCGTGCCCGTGGTGGTGCGCTTTGACTACAACAGCCAGGTGCCGGGCGCCCGAGACCGGGCCATCCGCAACTGCCAGCGGGTGCAGGCGGCCATGGAAAACCGCTATCCCGACCTGTTTGCGCAGGGCTTGCTGCATGCCCTGCTCACCGTGCGGGATCAGGACCGCCACACCCCAGCCGAAGCGGTAGGTTCCACCATCACATTCGCGAGCGGAGGAGGGCACTGACATGTTGATCTGCAAGGTGATCAAGCCACTGGTTTCCACCAACCGCATTCCCGATTTCGAGCACAAGCACCTCCAGGTGGTGCTCGACGGCAGCACCCAGAAGGTGGCCGTGGATGCGGTGGGCTGCATCCCCGGGGACTGGGTGATTTGCGTGGGCAGCTCCGCAGCCCGTGAAGCGGCCGGCAGCAAGTCCTATCCCAGTGATCTAACGATCGTCGGCATCATTGACCACTGGGATCCCGAGGCGGGCAAGATCCCCTCCCCGGCAGCTCCCCCCACGCCAGCGGGAGGAGCCAACTAATGGAAATCATGCAGGTCACGGGCTCTTTGGTGTGTACCCAGCGGGTGCCCGGTCTCGACCACTCCAACCTGCGGGTGCTGCGCACCCCCAAGGGCAAACTCAGCGTCGCCGTGGATCCGGTGGGTGCTTCCCCGGGCAACTGGGTGTTCACCGCCAGTGGATCGGCGGCCCGCTTTGCCTGCGGCAATCCCGAGGTGCAGACCGATCTGACGATCGGCGGAATCATCGATTTCTGGGAGCCAGACGGCTAGGCCGTTCGGGTCGTTCGCTACCCGCCCGTCCTGTCATCTCACCAGCCCCCAACCCCCTGAGCCATGGCCACCCCCACTCCCCGACCCACCCCCAGCGCTGCTGCCGCTGCCAAATCCGCCCCTGCGGCGGCAGCGGCAGCCAGCACCACGCCGGCGACGGGTACGGCGGCGGGCTCACCCCCCGCGGCAGCGGCCCCCAAGGCCCTGCCGGCAGCGGCGGCCAAACCGGCTGCAGCTGCTAAAGCCGCCGCGAAACCGGCGGCCAAGGCAGCTCCCAGGGCTGCCGCCAAGGCCAGTGGCGGCCGTGCATCAAGCACGACCCGTCGCTCCAGTGCCACCCCATCCAGTCCCGGCGGCGGCGCCGGGACCAACCGTCCATCCACCACCCCCTCGCGCAGCAACGCCATGGCTCCTTCCATTCAGGGCATCGCCCTCGGCATGATCGAAACCCGTGGCTTGGTGCCGGCGATTGAAGCCGCTGACGCCATGACCAAAGCGGCTGAAGTGACCCTGATTGCCCGCGAATTCGTCGGCGGCGGCTACGTCACCGTGATGGTCCGCGGCGAAACCGGAGCGGTGAACGCCGCCGTTCGCGCTGGTGCTGATGCTTGCGAGCGCGTCGGTGATGGCCTGGTGGCGGCCCACATCATTGCCCGCCCCCACAGTGAAGTGGAGCCTGCCCTCACCGGTACTGCCACCATCCGCCGTCTCTGATCCCCATGGGCGCCGTTCATCCGCGCGTCCTGGGTTATCTCGGTCGCGCCCTGAGCCTTGAGCTCTCTGCTGTTCAGCAGTACATGACCCAGGCCTCCCTCGTGGAGCTCTGGGGAGAGGCTGAGGCGGCCACCCGTTTCCGCCGCGAAACCGTGGAGGAGCTTCAGCACGCCGAGCAAATTGTCCAGCGGATGCTGGTCTTGGGGGTGGCACCGGCT
>JBIPLV010000407.1:0-5738 GCA_044369475.1 Cyanobium sp.
CCAACTGGATGTAGTTCCAGCCGTACAGGGTCAGGGTGCCGCTGCCGGATGCCGGCCATGCTGCAACGGTGAAGTTCACTGTGAGCCCTGAGACGCTGGCAATGGCATAGCGGCCTGGGATGCCAGCGGCGCCAGTGATTTGCGACAGTCGCACGCTCTGGCCGACATTGGCCGCTGTGAACGGGTTGGTGGTGGGGAAAGTGACCGTGACGCTGGTGGCGCTGTTGATTGTGTAGGACAGCGCCGCACCAATCAAATCAGCCAGCTCGTATCTGAATGTCTGGTTGGCGATCCTTTGAGACAGGATCACCTTCTGGCGTGCCAGCAACGAGCCTGAGAACGTATCAATCGAGCGGATCACCGTTTCGCTGTTGGCGGTGGTGCCGGTCGTGATGACAAGGTTCCCGGCCGACTGGTTCACCGTCATGCCGCTGCCCGTCTGCAGCAGGGTGAACTCCTCAGCCGCTTTGCCGACGATCCCGCTGCCGACTTCAGCAAAGCCCGCACGCATGAATGCTGGGCTGGTGTTGATCACCTCTACAGGCGTGGCCCGCAGCTCGGTGTCTGTCAGTCCGCCACCGCCAGCCGGCAACACCACCGGCAGCCGGCCGCTGTCCAGCGCTGGAAGCTTCCCGTTCACTGCTGCGAGCGTCGTCTCTGTTGCGGCGCCAGTCGGGAGCGGTAGGGCGCTGGCGCTCACCGGCTGCGTGGCCTGCCAGAACGTGCCGCTCACCGGCACTGCAGTGGCTCGCAGCTGGGTGTCGGTCAGCGGGCCGGAAACCGTGGGGGTTCCACTGATAGTGACCTCAGGAGTTCCACTGATCGAAACAGTTCCACTGATCGGCTGAGTCGCCTGCCAGAACGTGCCAGACACCGGCACCGCCGTGGCGCGGAGTTGCGTGTCCGTAAGCGGGCCACTGACAGGCACTGCCGCGGCGCGGAGCTGAGTGTCGGTTAAAGGGCCTGAAACGGCAGCAGTGCCGCTGATTGAGACTGCCGGTGTGCCGCTGAGTGACACACTGCCGCTGATCGGCTGCGTGGCCTGCCAGAAGGTGCCAGACACCGGCACGGTCTGGTCGTTGGCAATGTTGACCGAGACGCTGTTGGCGGTGGTCTTCGCGCCAGTGCGAGCCTCCAGCCAGGTCTTGATTGCAGTGACTGTGGCGTCAAGGGCGAGCGCCCCAAAAGCGTTGCGGAGTGCCATTAGGAAAGTCCGTCCTCGATCCAGAGCGTGAGGTCATTGCCTGAGGTGTCCCACCAGGCGTAGGTGGTGAGGCCACTGATCTGGCCGGCGCTTGGCTGCGTCGCTTGAATGAACGTCGGGCTGCCTCCGCTAGTGCCAGACGACCCCGGCGGTCCCTGCGGGCCTGGCGTGATCAGCTCGATGACATTGAGAGCCGTCTCGGTGACCAGCACCTGCTGTGTCGTGGTGATCTCGGTTGCCATGTTCATGCCGGTGCTGAATAGCCCTCGCTCGGCCTAGCGATGCCTTCGAGGTAATACTCACGCAACCCACTCGGGTTGATCAGCATCACGTCGTAGTAATACTCCGCAGCGGTCATGTTGATCGTTACGGTGTGCGGCAGCCTCAGCGACACCTGGCCATTGGCCGCGCTGGTAACGGTGACGGTGAAATCACCCACCTTTGCCGTGCGGGCCTTGTCCCACATCTGGGCCACCACCGTCCAGCCGGTCAGGTTGATGGCTGCGCCGGTGCTGTCCTTGAACGTGACGGCCAGCGGATAATCCGCCCGCCGTTGCGGCCTGATCAGGAGTGACGCGGGTGTGATCGCCATACCCAAAGTTGCCTGCCGCCACAGGCTCAATCCACGATCTTCTCTGGGTTGGCCTGGATGTCCACGCGCATCTGCGCCCGTGGCCCAACACCCTGCGGCACATTGATGCTGATCGCATTGCTGCCGGGATAGGCCCACAGCAGGCGGCCAGCCACCTCCTGCAAGCTCACGCCCTCATCAGTCCACTGCACCAGGTACAGCGTCCAGCGCGTGAAAGCGTGCTCCTTGCTGTACTGGCGGATCGGCACCAGCTCAGGGTCGCGCACGATCACGCATTCCAGCCCCGTCACGGTGGTGCCTGCCGGCAGGCTTTCACCGGTGGCGCGAACGCTGATTGCTGGTGTTGTGGCCCCATTGGCCAGCCTGTAGACACCGAGCACATCCACCAGCGTGGTTTCCAGCTCAGTTCGTAGCGTCAGCACGTTCATGCCCCGAGGTTGCCCCCGAGACCAGCAACAACCCGGCTTCTAGCCAACCCGCCAGTGGTCGCTTCGGCACCTGCACCTCATAGGTGGCAAGGCTGCGGTCTATGTCCCTCAGCACGAAATCACCGTGAGCGCAGCCGGTTGTCATCACCAGGCCGCCACGAATGTTGCGTCCCTCCCAGCTGGGGGCCAGCACCCACACCCGGCCGTCATCACTGCGCAGGGCGCGGATGCTCGGCGCCTTGGCGCTTTCGCTGGCACTGGCCAGCACGGCACGCCACGCCACCAGCAGAACAGGCGGCGCTTTGCCCTCATGCCGCAGCGCCAAGGCCACAGCAGCCACCTCGGGTGATAGCTGCGCCTTCTGCTGCTCTTGCTCGCGGAACAGCGCAAAATCGGCGGGCGAGAAGGCTTTGCTTTTGTTGGGGTCGCGGTTGATGTTGGCGGTCAGCGCCGCAAGGTTGGCAACCGGCAGCTCAGCCAGCGCCATTTCCTCGCGCTTGAGGGTCTGCAGCGCCTTCCAGGCCGTCAGCACCGTCACCCGCAGTTCGCGGCCGTAGGTGCGCCGCTGGAACTGACCGGGAAAGCCTCGCGCTAGTTCCCAGAAGAGCGCCGCCCAGTCCGTTTGTGGCCGGTCGGCGTGACCGGCTGCGGCTTTCCCAGTTCTTCCTCGCTTGGTGGTGTGCTGGGCAGCTCCTCGACTGCCTGCTCATCCTGCGCCAGCTGCCAGAGGCCATCAAACAAGGGCTTGTCCATCTTGCGCGTGTCATCCAGCGTCCAGGCCGGCAGGTTGCAGCGACTGCGCACCAATGCCGTGACGGTGGCCTCCAAGTTGGCCTGACCGGCTTTCGCATAGACGCGGGCCACCTCGGCAATCCGCTCGGCATGGCGCACGCGAATCAAATCCGCCTCGGGCTCCAGCGGACGGCCGGCAATCGCGTTTTCAATCAGCTGGAACGCTTCGGTCAGGCTGATGGATTCCTCCTTGGCAATGGCATCGGCGATCTGCGCACCACGCACAAAGGCGCTCTGCTCCTGCGCCAGCAGCTCAGAAATGGTGGCGCTTTCGCCGACTGTCAAACCACCCCGCACTTCCACCTCAAGCACGCCCACTTGCTCGTTGCCGATCTGGCGCGTGGTGCGTGGTGCAGGTGGCGTGATGAACGGAAGCATCAGCGCTTGACGAGTTGTTGCACCAGCTTACGGTCTGCAGCTTTACGCAGAAACGCATAGCGATTGGCCTGCACCTGTGCTTTGGCGCGGGCGATGAGTTGCTCGGCTGCTACCTGCTGCTGGTTCATGCAAACCCACCTCCGCCACCACCGCCCTCTCCGGCGGGTGTGCCCAGTACATCCTCATCAGGATCCAGGCTGGTGATTTCCGATGGAACCTGGACGGTGTTGCCTGTGTAAAGCTCCCTGGAGGTCAAGCGGATCCCGGACAGGCGCGAAGGCCCATTGAACACAGTGCTGCGGGGGTTGATTAGGTTCGGCACCAGTGCTGCATTGTTTGGAACCCAGTTACCGTCTTCGTCAAATGACACGGACCTCCCTGTGCCTGTGCGTCCCGACTGGTACTCAATGCGAGTAACCCAGGGACGAAAGATAGAGGTTTGCCCCACGTAACCCAGCACAGAATTTTCGGATGGCGTATAAAAACCTTTAAGCTCCGAATACACGCGCCAAGTAACGTCCCACTGCTCATCGTTGCCCAGCTGAAACAAGAAAGGTTCGCCAAACTGATCGTAGACCGTGACCGTTTGATAAAGCGCTCTTTGATCGAAAGCGCCAACAACACCTGTATACAGCTGGTTTAGCATCTCGTGAATACTGGTGTCCAACGGGTCTGACACTTTCACACTCCAGGGCACCCTGGCGACAACTCCAGGCTGCGACCCGCCAACTGGCTGGCCGTTAAGGGATAGAAGCGGCCACAGCGTCACTGAGTAAGCCCTTTCTATGCCTGGGGCGCCGCCGACAATAGATCCGTCAAATTTCACCTCTTGGCTCCAATCTTTGTCGCCTGCCGTGTAAATGCCAATCTGCGTAACTAAATAATTCGGATCATCTGGCTTAAACAAGTCTGCATTTATTTGAATGCGCTCGTCATCAAAGAAGTCCGCGACATCTCCATATTCCTTATAGGCTGAATCCTTCATGCTTGCGTAAACGCGCATGGTTTGCGCACTCAGCAGCTTGGGGGCAGCCGGTGCCGTGTGCCTAAGCGTGCCCTCGATGTAGAGCCGGGTTTGCTGGTTGGTGAACACCAAAGCGCAGTGAACAGGTCGCGCTGCCAAGCTGTCTGCGGTCTTGAACTGAATGGTTTCATTGTCATTGCCAATGACACGCACTATCGTTTTATTGCCAACTGTGTTGTAGTCGTAGCTTGGTTGCCATAAAGTCTTCCGCACTTCGCCTTCGGCGTATTGCACGATGTCGCCAGACTGTGGGTCATTGTTTACGGACTGACCACCTTCAAAGTTAAGCAGGTTGGAGCTGTCGGCGTCATTGCCGTGGCCCTGGCGCAGGTACAGGTCAAACTTGTCATACGCGCCTTGCCCCCAGACGCCTGAGGTGTAGCCCTCTAGCCGAAGTCCAATCTGATTGAGTCCTTTGATGTCAGTAAAAGGCAAGCCTTGATTGAACCTAAGATCACCGCCATCCGCTGGAATCGGGTCTTTTCCTAGCTGCACAATGAACTCCAGCGTCATGGCACTGCGGGCGCCAAGCTGCAAGGTCAGCGGCGTGTTGTCTAAATACTCAAGCCGCTGCTGGCTGGTGTCATCGCGGTAGCGAAAGTTAGTTCGCGTTGCTACGGCATGAGCAATATGAACTTCTGATATAGTCCTCTCCATCCATGGTGCTCTAAAAAAACCAGATCCACCAGCAACAAGGAGACGCTTTGACTTTAGAACTGGACCTTTTAGCGCACCGTTTTCAAGCAACGGCGGCAAAATCTGCTGTGAGATCTCGTCAATTTCCCCGAGACCAAGCGGCCGAAAGACCGGGCGGCCGATGTTTTTCCAGACGCCACCCACCACCACGTAGCCGACATACGGGCGCCAGTTGGTCACCGTCCAGTAGGTGTTGGTGTAGCCGCGCACCAGGCCGGGACTGGCGCCATAGCTGGTGAACTGCGCTCCGGTAGGGTCGCCAAACGGTCCGACCGCTGAGGTGTCAAATTCCTCAGTCGGCACCAGCAGAAAGGCCAGCAGGCCGGTGCTGGCATTCCGGCGGGCAATAGGTTCCTCGCTGAAGAACAGATGCCTGAACAGTCGGCCGCCCAGTCGAGACACCGCCGTAGCGGGCGGCTGCATGATCTGCAGCAGCTGCTCTGTCGATTGCTGCACCTTGGCCTGCTGTTCCGCGTCAACACGCGCAAAGCGATTGGCCTGTGTCTGCGCCTTGGCGCGATCAACCAGATCCCTGTCTCCCGTGAAGACTGTGATCTCGGTGCTCATCAGTCATCCTGCCGCAGACTGATGCGATACGTTTGCGTCTGGCCTGCTACCAGCGTG
>JBIPLV010000122.1:0-5716 GCA_044369475.1 Cyanobium sp.
CCCGGCTTGTGCACCGCCTCGATCGCGACACCTCAGGCCTGATCCTGCTGGCCCGCGATGCCGACACCCATCGACTGCTGAGTGTCGCCTTTGCCGACCGGCGCGTTCACAAGACCTACCTGGCCCGTGTGCAGGGGGTGCCGGCAGCCCGCGGCGGCCTGATCGATCAGCCCCTGGCGCGCCTCGCTACCCGGCCGCCCCGCTATGGCGTGGTGCCGGTGGTGGCCGGCGGCAAACCGGCCCTCACCCGCTGGCGGCGGCTGGGTTCTCGCTGGCATGGCAGCACCCTGCTGCTGCAGCCCCACACCGGTCGCTCCCACCAGCTGCGGGTGCACCTGGCCTGGCTGGGGCATCCGGTGCTCGGCGACCCGCTCTATGGGGATCTGGCCTCAGCCCCGCGCCTGCAGCTCCATGCCGCCGGCCTGCGGCTGCGCCATCCCGTTACGGGGGTGTTTCTGCGGTTGCGGGCCCCCTGCGACGCCTCTGGACTGGATCCCCTTAACTGAGGCCAGTTGGACCTTTCCCCCATGGCGGCACTGCCCGTGTGGCTGCAGCGCTGGAACTTCATCGACCGGGCCCGGCTGGAGCGCCAGCTGTGGGATGCCTTTGAGCGCAAGGAGGACCTGGAGACGCTGGTGGAGACCTGTCCGCCCGGGTTTCAGAAGGAGGTGTGGACCACCACCCTGCAGCGCATTCGCAAGATCGAACGGATGATGCAGGGGCAACCGGCGCCGGCAGCCGGCAGGGACGAGGATTGACGCCCTAGCTGCGCAGCCACTCGGTGATGCCGCCGGGCCGGTCGATCAGCTCGATGCCCTGGGCTTTGAGGGTGTCGCGGATGCGGTCGGCCTCCGCGAAGTTGCGGCCGGCCTTGGCGGCTAGCCGCGCCTCGATCTGGTTCTGAATGGCATCCGCGCTGGGGCCCTCTGCGATTGCCTGGGTGGCCTCACCGGCTTCTGGTTTGAGGCCCAGCACCCCCGCCAGCTCCCGCAGCAGCTCGCCCTGGGCTACCAGGGCAGGTGTGGCGGCTTCGGTAGCGGCGCTGGCATCGCCCCGCTCCAGCCGATTGGCAAGGGCCCGCAGGGGTTTGGCCAGCTCAAACAGCACCGCCAGGGCGGCGGAGGTGTTGAGGTCGTCGTCCATGGCGGCGGCAAAGCGCGCGCGGGTGGTGGCGAGTTCTGGGGCTGGGATGGCCGTGGCGCTTGGGGCCGCGGTTGCGCTGGCCGCCAGGCCGAGGGCGGCATTGAGGCCTTTCCAGCCGGTGGCAGCGGCGTCGAGGGCTTCGGTGGTGAAGTCGAGCGGTTTGCGGTAGTGGGCCTGGAGGGTGAACAGGCGCAGGGTCATCGGTGAGACCCCTGAATCCAGCAGGGCGCGGATGGTGGTGAAGTTGCCCAGGGACTTGGACATCTTCTGGCCGCCCACATTCACCATGCCGTTGTGCAGCCAGTAGCGGGCCAGCTCATGGCCGCTGGCCGCTTCCGACTGGGCAATTTCGTTTTCGTGGTGGGGAAAGATCAGGTCGGCACCACCGAGGTGGATGTCGATCGTGTCGCCGAGCTCCTCGCGCACCATCGCCGAGCACTCGATGTGCCAGCCGGGCCGGCCTGGACCCCAGGGGGAGGGGAAGCTGGGTTCGCCAGGTTTCGCGCCCTTCCAGAGGGCGAAGTCGAAGGGGTGCTGCTTGCGCGCTTCTTCCTCCGTGGCTACTCGGCCAGCAGCATTGTCCTGCTGCTCTGCCAGGTCGCGGCCAGAGAGCTTGCCATAGCCGGCGTGCTTCATCACGGCGAAGTACACATCGCCATCAGCGCTGTAGGCGGCTCCCTTGGCTTCCAGCTCGGTGATCAGGGTGCGGATGGCATCGAGCGATCGGGTGGCCCGGGGCATGCGATCAGGCGGCAGGATGTTGAGCCGCGCCATGTCGGCCACAAAGGCCTGGATGTTGCGCTCGCTCACCGCCTCCATCGAGCTGCCCTCCTCAGCGGCGCGATTCAGGATCTTGTCGTCGATGTCGGTGTAGTTCTGCACGAACGTCACCGCATAGCCGCACCAGACCAGGTAGCGGCGCAACACATCCCAGGCGATGTAGCTGCGGGCGTGGCCCAGGTGGCACAGGTCGTAGACCGTCACCCCGCAGCAGTAGATACTCACCTTCCCCGGCAGCAGGGGCTCAAACGGCTCGACGCGGCGGCTGAGGGTGTTGGTAAGCCGGAGTGCCATCGGGCCAGCTGTCATTTCGCGTCCATCCAGTTGGGGCCGACGCCCGTCTCCACCACCAGGGGCACCGACAGGGCCACGGCCCGCTCCATGGTTTCACGCGTCAGGGTGCGCACCGCTTCGAGCGCCTCGGGGGCGGCTTCGAGCACAAGCTCGTCGTGCACTTGCAGCAAAAGTCTTGCCGGTAGCTGGGCCGCCGCTAGCTCTTGGTGCAAGTGCACCATGGCCAGCTTGATGATGTCGGCGCTGGAGCCCTGGATCGGCGCATTGGCCGCAGCCCGCAGCTGTTGGGCCTCCATGCCGCCGCGGCGGGCCACCTCCAGGTCGATCTCGAGGGGATCCTTGCCGCGCAGCCGGCCCAGGCCGTTGGGATCAAAGTGGAAGGGCCGGCGCCGGCCCAGGATCGTTTCCACGTAGCCCCGGCTTAGGGCCAGCCGCTCCTGCAGCTCCAGGAACGCGAACACCTTCGGGTAGCGCTGCTTGTACTTGGTGAGGAAGTCTTTGGCGTCGGCCTGGCTCATGCCCGTTTCCCGGGCGAAGCGCTGGGCGCCCATGCCGTAGATCACGCCGAAGTTGATCGTCTTGCCCAGGCGACGCTCCGACGGCGTCACCGTGTCCTTCTCCAGCAGCAGGCGGGCGGTGAGGGCGTGCACGTCGTCGCCGGTGCGGTAGGCCTCCACCAGCACCGCTTCGCCGCTGAGGTGGGCCAGGATGCGCAGCTCGATCTGGGAGTAGTCGGCGCTGATCAGGCTCCAGCTCTCTTGGGGCAGGAAGGCCTTGCGGATCCGCCGTGAAAACTCGGTGCGGATCGGGATGTTCTGCAGGTTGGGGTTGCTGCTGCTCAGGCGCCCGGTGGCGGTGACGGCCTGGTTGAAATCGGTGTGCACCCGGCCGGTTTCCGGCTCCATCAGCGCCGGCAGGGCATCCACGTAGGTGCTCTTGAGCTTGCTGAGGGTGCGGTGCTCCAGCACCAGCGCCACCACCGGGTGGTCGGCCTCCAGCTTCTCCAGCACCGCCGCGTCGGTGCTCCAACCGGTTTTGGTTTTGCGGGATTTCTTGCGATCGAGGCCCAGGGTGTCGAACAGCAGTTCGCCCAGCTGCTTGGGGGAGGCGAGGTTGAAATCCACCCCAGCGGCCGCCTTGGCCTCGGCCTCCAGGCGATCCAGTGTGGTTTTGAGCTCCTCGCTGAGCTCGCCCAGGTAGGCGGTGTCGATGCGGATGCCGGTGGCCTCCATCAGCGCCAGCACGGGCTCAAGGGGTAGCTCCAGCTGGTCGAGCAGCTGGAGCAGGGCGTCGCCCATGGCGGTGAGCTCGCGGCGCAGCAGCTGGGCCAGCCGCCAGGTGAGGTGCACGTCCATGCCGCAGTACTGGGCCGCGGCGTCGACCCCCACGGACGCGAAATTGGCTCCCTTGGGCACCAGCTCGGTGTAGCTGGTGGGGCTGAACCCGAAGTGGCGCGCGGCCATGGCGTCGAGGCCGTGTTTGTCGCCGGCATCGCGCAGGTAATCGGCCAGCAGGGTGTCCATCACCACCCCCTCCAGGGGCAGGCCGTGACGGAGCAGGATCAGCCGGTCGTACTTGGCGTTCTGCAGGGCCTTGGGGTGCGCAGCGCTGGCCAGCCAGGGGGCCAGGGCGGTGAGCACCGCAGCCAAGGGGAGCTGGGGCGGTGCCGGTGGGGCTTCCGTGAGTAGATCGGCGGCCGGTTGGGCTTGGTGGCCGATCGGGATGTAGGCCAGCTCCGCCGGACCTTCCCCCCAGGCCACCCCCACCCCCACCAGCTCGGCCTGGAAGGGGTTGAGGCTGGTGGTTTCCGTGTCGAGGGCCACGGGCCGGCGCGGATCGGTGCAGCCGTTGAGGTGGGACACGAGGGCCGCCAGGCCCTCGGGGCTGGTGATCAGCTGGGGTTGAAGCGAAGGGGGCTCCTTGCTATCCGGCTGATCTGGGTTTGTTGAAGGTTTTGTTTCACCCGCCGTTCGAGCGTTGTCGGCGGCTGGGCTGGCCGCGCCGCTCGCTGGGCTGGCTGCCTCGCTGGGCTGCGGCGGCACGGCTGAGAACAGCTGGGCGAAGCTGGGCACCTGTTTCACCAGGCTGTAGAGCTCCAGCTCCTCGAGGCTGCCAGCCAGGGCCTCGGCTTGCACCGCCCCCAGCTCCAGGCGGGGTTCGGAGGGTAGGGGGATGTCGGTGAGGATCTCGGCCAGCATCCGCGAGCGGTAGGCGCTGCCTTTGTCGGCGCGCAGTTTGTCGATCAGGGCACCCTTGAGCACGCCCTTGGGGTCTTTGGCCTTGGGGCCCGCCTGCTCCAGCTGCTCCAGGGCGGCGTAGATGCCGTCCACATGTTCAAACTCTTTGAGGAGGTTGATGGCGGTCTTGGGGCCCACGCCCTTGACGCCGGGGATGTTGTCGGAGCTGTCGCCGGTGAGTGCCTTGAGGTCAACCACCTCCTCTGGGGTGACGCCCAGCTTGGCGATCACGCCATCGCGGCGGATTTCGGTAGGGCCGCTGTTTTTGGCGTAAGGGCCACCGCCCATGTAGAGCACGGCGATGTCGCGCGCGTCGTCGACCAGCTGGAACAGGTCGCGGTCGCCCGAAAGAATTCGCACCCGCCAGCCGGCGTTGGCGGCGCGGTTGGCCAGCGTGCCCAACACGTCGTCGGCCTCGAAGCCCGGCGCCATGGCGAGCGGGATGTCGAGACTTTCGGCAAGGATCTGCTGCAGGTTGGCCAGATCGGTGAAAAAGTGCTCCGGGGCCACGTCCCGGTGGGCCTTGTAGGCCTCATCAGCCTCGTGGCGGAAGGTGGGCTCGGCGGTGTCGAAGGCCACCACCAGTCCGTTGGGCTTGAGTCCCTTGCAGTTGTCCAGCAGGGCCTTGAGGAAGCCGTAGGTGACGCTTGTGGGCACGCCGGCTTTGGTGCTCAGGCCTCCTTCTCCGCCCTTGGAGAAGGCATAGAAACTGCGAAAGGCCAGGGAGTGGCCATCAATCAGCAGCAGCAGGGGCTTGGTGCCAGGGGCCACGGTGCTGCAAGGGGAGATGGGTCGGGCCAGCCTGCCAGAGCTCAGGCTTGCAGTTGGCCCATGGCGATCCTCACCTCGGCCTCCGCGGTGCCCAGAGCGGTGGTGCTGTCGTTGGCATCGAAGAGATCGGCCGGCGCCGCATCGCCCTGGGGAGAGCGGCTGGCGCTATTCATGCGCGTGAGCGCCTTGAGATGCATCTCAGCGAGGCCCTGGAGCTGCAGGCCCTGCATCAGCTGCTGGCTTGGGGCGATGGCCAGCAGGTCGACGTCGGAGCAGGCATCCCAGTCGCCGCGTGCCAGTGAACCGAACAGCCACACCTCGCCGCCTGAATGGCGGGCAGGCTGGGCATGGCGTCAGGCTAGGGGGGTGTGGTCTCTCTAACGGTCTTCGTTGGGGGTTTGTCCTCAATGTGGTTCCTTGTGTGGTCATCATTCGGACACGCGCCGCTGGTGCTGTGCTGAGCTCCACTGCCACTGCCACTGCCACCGCCG
>JBIPLV010000123.1:0-5668 GCA_044369475.1 Cyanobium sp.
CCAGTTTTTCGCTGCTGGTCGGCACCAGCCATCCCGGGCGCTTCACCACGCCCAGGTGGTGGTGCTCCAGCAGCGCCGACGATTCCTGCAGCTTGTGCTCCAACATCTGGGAAGCCTCCAATTGCTGGTAGCTCACACCCCAGCGGTTCTGCCAGTGCAGGGTCAAGGCGCTGAGAGCGAGCATGCAGATGCCAAGGCCCGCCAGGGTGCCATCGGTGGCGCGGTGGAGATTGCTGATCCAGGGGGCTCGTCGCTCCAGCTTGCGACCCGAGAGGGAGCCCTGAATCAGCTGAAGGGTGCGCCGCTGGGCCCGGCGGCTGGCATGCCCCACCGCCATCAGGGGCTTTTCGGAAGCCTGCCGGGACGAGAGGGAGGCAACCAAAGGGACGGCCCGAGCACTGCGCGATTGAACCACCCCTGATGCCAGGCAGCAAGGGGACTGGGGGCCTTCAACCTGCCAGCAAGAGCAAATTGGCAAAGGTGAGGCCATTCCAAAGGCTGTGCATCAACACACTCGTCCCCAACCTCCCGCTCTGGAGCCGTAGCCAGCCCAGGCCCAAGCCGAGCACAAAGAGCGGCGGAAACTCGCCGATACTGAGGTGAGCAACGCTGAACACCAAGGCGCTGATCAGCACGGCCCAGAGGCCACCCCAGCGCTGGGCCAGCACCGGCAGCAGCACGCCGCGGAACAGAGTTTCCTCAAACAGCGGTGCCAGCACCAGGGCCGTAACGGCAAAACAAAGCAACGCCAGGGGATTGGCGCTGGTGAGCACCAGCTCAAGCAGGGGATTGCTGCCGCCAGGATCGCCAACCAACCGCTCCTGAAGCCAGCCCACCAAGGCCACCAGGGGCAGCACCATCAGCACCTGAGCGACAGCACGGCGCAGGGTGCCGCCCAGCGGTCGCCAGTGCCACTGCAGCCAGCCCCCCATGGGCCGCGGACCGAGGGGCCGCAATTGGCCCCAGAGCAGGGCCAGCGGAACCGCCATCAAACCCATGTACAGGCCCAGCACCAACACCCCCTGCTGCAGGGCGGGCTGGGCGACCAGCGGCCCGAGCGCGCCCTGCAGCAAGGGGGCCAGCAGCAATGGCACCAGCAACTCACCCACCACCACAAAGCCTCCGGCGATCAGCAGGGTTGCCTCCGCCAGGGTCAGGGGAGGACCCTGCAGGGGCGCCCAGGCCTGGGCCTTGCCGCGCCAGCGCAGCCAGAGCTCGCGCAGCAGCAGGCCGAGGCCTAGCAGCAACAACAGCATCGGCACCACCCCCGTGCCCAAGAGGCGCAGCACCGCCGCCCGCTGGGCCGGCCGATCGGTGCAGCCGTCGACACTCCCGCCTAGGGCCTGGCAGGCCAACGCTCGGGTGAGGGGCGAGGGTTGCCAGCCCGCCCAGAGCGCCTTCGCCGGACTAGCGGCCCGGTTCGCTGATGGGTCGAGCAGGGCCGCCAACAGAGGCCGCTGCTCGGAAGGCACCTGGTGTTGCAGATCCTTGAGCCGTTGCCGGCCTGCCTCCTGCTGCCCTGTCTGAGCCTGCAGCAGAGCCAATTGCAGCTGCTGCTCGGGAGCAGGGGGCAACGGGGCGTCGTTGACCTGCTGCAGGAGTTCCTTTTCCAAGGCCTGGAGCGGCTGATCCCCGGCCAGGAGCGGGCGCAGGTTGGCGGGCAGGGCGGGGGCTGCCAGGGCCGTCAGCTCCCGCTGGCGCAGCTCCAGGGCATTGCCCACCGATGGGCGCTGCAGGCTGTCCACCAGGCCATTGAGCCAGAGCAGGCCACTGAGCACCAGGCTGAGCAGGGCCAGCCCAGCGGTCCACCCTGCGCTCTGACGGGGTTGCGGGGGGGGACTGGCGATCAAGCGCAGGCCCTCCGGGGCTTACGGGTGGGGGGATTCTGCCCGCACCCCCTCCCATACGATGGGCCCAGAGCAGCGTCAAGCCCGTGCCCCTTCGGATTGTGTTGGTGCGCCATGGGCAGAGCAGCTTCAATGTGGAGCACCGCATCCAGGGCCGCGACGACCTCTCCACCCTCACGGCCACCGGCCAGTCCCAGGCCCGCACGACGGGAGCCGCGCTGCGGGATCTGAGCTTCACTGCGGCCTACACCTCGCCGCTGCGCCGGGCCGCCGACACCGCCCAGCTGTTGCTCGCTGAGCAGGGACAGGGCTTGGCGGCGACGGGCGATGCGCTGTTGCTGGAAATTGACCTGGCCCCCTGGAGCGGGCTGCTCCGCCAGGAGCTGCGCGAGCGTCACGCCGATCAAGAGCGGCAGTGGCGTCAGGCGCCTGAACGGCTCGAACTGCAGCGGGCCGATGGCCAGACCTACCTCCCCCTGCAGGAGCTGATGGCCCAGGCCCAGCAGTTCCGACAGCTGCTGCTGGAGCGCCATGGGGATGCGATCGCCGATGAGCAGGGTCCAGCCCAGACGGTGCTGGTGGTGGCCCACAACGCCATCCTGCGCTGCCTGCTGCTGGCGCTGCTGGATCTGCCCCTGTCCGGCTTCCGCCGGCTGCGGGTCGACAACTGTTCCCTCTCGGTGCTCAACCTCAGTAGCGGCGTGGTGCAGGTGGAATCCCTCAACGGACTGGCCCACCTCGGCGAGCCCCTGCCCTCCAAGGGGCCAGGGCCGCGCCTGCTGCTGGTGCGCCACGGCGAAACCGACTGGAACCGCGAAGGCCGCTTCCAGGGGCAGATCGACATTCCCCTCAATACCACCGGGCGCTCCCAGGCCGAAGCGGCTGGTCGGTTCCTGGCGCCGGTTACGATCAATCGGGCCTACACCAGCTGCATGGCCCGCCCCCGCCAGACCGCCGAAGCGATCCTGGCTTCCCACCCCGGCGTGCCCCTCACCAGCAGCACCGGCCTGGTGGAAATCGGCCACGGGCTCTGGGAGGGCCGGCTGGAGCAGGAGATCGCCGAAGGCTGGCCCCAGCTGCTCGCCGACTGGAAGCGGGCGCCCCAGACGGTGCAGATGCCGGAGGGGGAGACCCTGCAGCAGGTTTGGGACCGCTCCTTGGCCACCTGGGCCCGCATCGCCGCCAGCCTCGGCGACGACGAAACCGCCCTGGTGGTGGCCCATGACGCTGTCAACAAAACCATTCTCTGCGGCCTGCTGGGCCTGCAGCCCGCCGACATCTGGGCCATCAAGCAGGGCAACGGCGGCGTCACCGTGATCGACTACCCCGAAGGAGCCGGTGGTCGGCCGGTGGTGGCGGCCATGAACCTCACCCCACACCTGGGCGGCGTGTTGGACCGCACCGCCGCCGGTGCGCTCTGAATTTTGACAAGCCCCCTCTGGCTTCAGCAGGTTCAATTGCTCACAGGGCCAGGCCAGCCCCTCAGCCGCGCGGATGCCCTGATTGATGCCAGCGGTGCGCTGCTCAGCTGGGGAGAGCCGGCCGGGCAGCAAGCTGCAGCCCTAGGACTCTCCCCCACCGCTGCTCAGGCCTGGCTCCTGGCCCCGATGCTGGTGGATCCCCACAGCGTGCTGGAGCAGCCCTGGGATGGGCGGGCTGAGAACCTCACCAGCCTGGCTAGCGCCGCAGCGGCGGGGGGCTACGGCACCGTGGCCCTGTTGCCCTGGTCCAGCCCCTGGCGGGACCGGCCCGAGCGCCTCAACCTCAACGTCAACCTGAGCCGGCCCGGACCGGAGCCGCTGGCCCTGCAGCGCTGGGGCAGCTTCAGCCTTGAGGGGGCTGATCAGGAGCTGGCTCCCCACGCCGATCAGATCGCCGCGGGGGCGCTTGGGCTGGCCTGCCACGACCAACTCCCCCCCCTCGCCCTATTGGAGCGGGGGTTGCTGCTCGGCGAGATGGGCGAGCGGCCCGTGCTGGTGGCCCCCAGGGATGGGAGCCTCACCGGCGGCGGCTTCGTGCGCGAGGGCGTCGACGCCCTACGGGCCGGCTGGCCGCCGGATCCTGTGCTGAGCGAAAGCCTGCCGCTCCAGAGCCTGCTCACCCTGGCCGCCAGCCGTCCCGAGGCAGCCCTGCGGCTGATGAACCTCTCCACCGCCGCTGGCGTCGCGTTGCTGCGGGCGTCCCAGCACCGCCCCCTGAGCAGCGTCAGCTGGTGGCACCTGCTGGCTGACAGCAGCAACCTGGATCCCACCGCTGAGGGCTGGCGACTGCACCCCTCCCTGGGCACAGCGGACGATCGTCAGGCCCTGATCACTGGCCTGGCCGATGGCGTGCTCACCGCCGTGGCGGTGCATCACCTGCCGCTTGATGCGGAGGAGCAGCTGCTGCCCCTCGACCAGCGGCGGCCGGGGCTGGCCGGCCACGGCGCCCCCCGCGGACTGGTGCTGCCACTGCTCTGGCAGGAGCTGGTGGGGCGCCGCAGCTGGCCAGTGGAGCAGCTCTGGCAGGCCATGAGCTGGGGCGGGTCGGCGCTGCTGGGGCTGCCGCCGGAGCAGCTCCGCATGGGATCGCGCCGCTGGCTGTTGTTCGACCCGCATCAGCAATGGGCCTGGGAGCCAGGCCATTCGCTCTCACACGCAGCCAACCAACCCCTAGGAGGCCAGACCATCAACGGGGCGGTGCGCGCTACCGGCTTGACGCCGGCTGATCACTGGAGCCTGTCACCCCCAGCGCTCCCGTCTGGTTGAAAGGATAAAAGCGCCAAAAAGCACGGCCGATGATTTCGCTCTGCGGCAGGAAAGGGCCCCCTGGCCAGAAGCGTCCATCCCAGCTGTTGGCACGGTTGTCACCCAGGGTGAGCACATGGCCTGGTGGGACCACCGCATTGAGAGTCCGGCAGGGTCCCATCCCCTGGCTGTCCACCGGGCAGTCGTTCTGCACATAGGGCTCAGCAAGCCGCTGGCCGTTGATGAACACATGCCCCCGGGGATCCACCATCACCCGCTCACCCGGCAAAGCCACCACTCGCTTGATGTAGGCATCGCAGGCGGGGTTGGCCACCCCGGGCAGACTGCCCAGCAGGGGAAGATTCACCACGAGGCAGCGCAGGGGGTTGCGGCTGGCACCAGCCGAGAGCACCGGATCAAAATGGTGGGGCGAGTGGAACACCACGATCTCGCCGCGGCGGGGAGCGCGCTGGCGGTAGCTGAGCTTTTCCACCAGCAGGCGATCCTGCAGCTGCAACCCCGGCAGCATCGAACCCGATGGGATGTAGCGGGCCTCCACCAGAAACTGGCGTATGCCCAACGCCACGGCCAGGGTGATCACCACACTGCGCCAGAAGGCCCAGGGGCTTTCAGGTGTCTCCGCAAGCGTCGGAGCGGGTGTCTCGGCGGGGGGCTCGGCGGGGGGTTCAGTCGGCGACGGGGAGGGCTGACCCAGGCTTTCGGGAGTGTTCAACGGGCTGTTCAACAGATGGGGCCTTCAGAAACGGCAGGGCGCTTGGGGAAGCCGGGCCCTAGCAGGCCCAGCCGCATCATGGAGCCGCATCATTGTGTTGACGCAAGGGCCTCTGGTCCTGCGGAGTCAGGGTCCCCTGGTCAGACTTGGCAGGTTAGGCACCCCACCATCCGCCCGGCTCCATGGCGCGCCCCCGCTGGCAAGCTCAAACCGCGGCGTCGATGGCGGCGTCATCTCGGCGCTGGGCGCGGAGCTGGGATCGCTTTGTGGCCGTGTGGGCCAGCCTCAACCTGCTTTGGGTCGCCTTCGACCTCACCTACGTGCCACTGCGCACCTTCTGGCTGCAGCGCAACCTTTACCCG
>JBIPLV010000310.1:0-5647 GCA_044369475.1 Cyanobium sp.
AAGCAGCTTTGGTTTGTGGGGAATTGCCCCGATCGCCATTCTTGCATCGTTTACTTTCTGGCTGCTGGATTGTGCAGCTTACGGCCTTGATCCACGCTTCACTACACTGTGTGTCGCCTTTGTTGCGATGAATCTCTCTGATACGTCGTTGTTTACCACTCTTCTCACCGGTGGGCTTGGTATCATCATCTTGGCATTTGCCTTGGCGCCACGCAGCCTTGCTCCTGACCCCCACCTTGTTGCACCAAGCTGAGCATGATCACTAAATCTGCAGTTATCGACTTCTACGCTGATAAGGCGAACGGAGTTCACCGTTACAATACTGAAGAGTTCTTCAAGCGAGAGGCAGAAGAGAAGCTTTTCCATATGGGTTCAGGATCTTCGTTATTCGATTTCGGTTGTGGCACGGGCGACTTGTTGGTGTATTACTCCACTGCATTTCAGGCCATGTCAGGAGTTGATATATCTGCCAACATGGTGCAACGTGCCCGCCAGCGTCTCGACGAATTTGGACTTGAGTCTGTCAATGTGGCCCAGGCAGATGAAGCAAATGTCTGGAGTGTGGTGGGAGATTCCAAGTTTGATGTTATCACTTCCGCAGGAGTGATGCAATACCTCAGCGTGAGTCAAATGGAAGGCTTTCTGGGTTCGGCCCGAATGCATCTTCTGCCCGGGGGGAGGATTGCTATGTTTGACTTGGTGGATCCCCGTTTGTATTGGCTGTTCAAGTACGGATGGTTCAATGAGAGGCCACTGGATCCCATGCTTGTCGTGCGCTCACTGATGAAGACCGGGCGAGTGCTTGGTCGTAAGCTTTTACGCTCACTGGCTGGGCGACCCGAAGACCATATGGGCTTTAGCCATCACCCAGTAGTTGTACAACGTGCCGCAGAGCGCAATGGCTTTCAATGTCGCATCGTTTGCTCCATGTACTACGAGTACCGCTATCATGCACTGTTGATACCCTTAGAATGACTACCAGTCTCAATTCATATTGCGGCAAGTCCGAGTAAGTATGACCCTAGGGCGCAATGCAGCGTTTGTCACGGGCGCCAACATCGCCGGCCAGGTTTTGCAGCTGGCTGCACTTCCTCTGATCTCGCGTTACGCCACTCCCGCTGACTTCGGTACCTACACCCTGTTTGTCGGTTTCTGCTCCATTGCCAGCGTGTTGGCCGGTCTTCGCTACGACTCGGCCATCATGGTGGCTGGCAGCCAAGCTCAGGCTGCCAGTCTCGCCCGGCTGGTCATGCTGTTGGGCCTATGCACTGGCGCTCTGGCATTCATGTTTGGCTGGCCGGCCTTAATCGCTCTGGCGAAGTTCCCACTTGGGTCTTCTGCCCTGCTGGCAGCTTTGGCCTCAGCTTATCTGATTGGCAACTGTGCCTTGCGCATCGCCACGAACTGGCTGGTCCGGCAGGTCCGCTTTGTCTGGGTAGGAGCCCTGCAGTTCATTGCTGTCAGCCTTACAGTCGCCTCCCAACTCATTCTTCTAGCAATAGGTGTAGATCCATTGGCCGCGCTTGCCAGTGGCTTTGCTTTCGGCCAGGTGGCGGGGGCGATCTTTATCTTTGTCACCGCTGCCTCCGGCCAGTCCTGGATCGGACATGGACGACGACGCGAGCTTAATGCCGTGGCTCGCCGGTTTATCAGCTTCCCGCGCTATATGGTCCTTTATGGCCTGAACTCAGCCTTGCGCGAGCGACTGGTGTATGTCGTAATCGGCTGGGGTGCTGGTGCAGCTGCTCTTGGCAAGTTTGCCATGGTGCAACGGATGGTGGGGGCTCCACATGCCTTCATGCATGGGGGTATTGGCCCAACTCTGCTGTCTCATGCTCGCGATGTCTCCCGAGACGAAGCAGCTCGAATGGCTGCCTCCCTGGTGGAGTTGTCCGGTTTGGTGCTGACGCCTTTTATCATCTTTCTGATGTTCAACGCTGAGCAGTTGGCGCGTTCATTCTTCGGCACCTCGTGGATCGGACTTGGCGCCTATGTGCCTTGGCTGGCTTTGACTTATCTTGTCCTCGCTTGCACTGGATTCATCGATCGATTGTTTGAGCTGTATGGCAACCAGCGCGTGGCCCTGAATCTTGATTTCGTATTTACGGTGGTGATGTTGGGTGGACTCCTTATCGCCGGCAAGTCGAGCAATGGCCTCGTGATGACGGCCACCTTTGGCTTCATCTACCTGATTTATGAAATCTATTGGACATTAGTGGCACACCGTGCCAATTCCCTGCCGTTGCATGCCTTGAAACGTGCAGGTTTGGTTTTCGCTTTCCAAATTGTTTTCTGGTCAGTTGTTTGTGCCCTTTTGCTTTTTGTGAGCATTCTTTCTTGGCGTGTGTCAATCGTGTCTTTGTTGATTCCTATTGTGTTTATTGCGCACTACCGCTGGCTGGGCGGTCGTGACGTTGTGCGTAGCTTGTTCTCCCCCTCCGGGGTCTTGGCATGACGGTGCCTGAGCCACAGAGACGGACTGTTGCTCCCTCGGATCTTCGCTGCAGCAATTGCCTATTTGAGGAAGAATGGTGGCTTGATGCGGTGGCACCAGGTGCCTGGGGAGCGGTGGAGGTGCGTGAAGGGGGGCTGGTTCAGGCGCGCCTGACCTACGGACTCGGTCGTGTTCTCGGTCAGGTCGCCCTAAGGCAGCCTCCGCTGACGCAGACGCTAGGACCTTGGTATCTCGACACTGGGGCAAAATCGGCGAACCGGCTTGAACGTGAGAAGGATTTGGCCAAGGAGCTGATTCATCAGCTCCCTGCTCACAGTTTCTTCTCGATCAACTTCCATCGATCGGTGACTAATTGGCTGCCCTTTTTCTGGAAAGGTTTTGGGGCAGTACCCAGGTTCACATATGTTCTTCATGACTTGAGCGATGATAATCTGCTCTGGAATGGTCTGAAGGAGAATATTCGCAGAGAAGTTCGGAAGGCTCGAAAGCAGGTCGAGGTTCAGACAACCGATGATGTTGACTTGTTCCTATCTCTGCACCAGAAGACGTTTGATCGTCAGCGTGCAGCCATGCCTCATTCTGTTGATACAGTCCGGCGCCTTGATGCTGTCTGTGCCGCCAGGGGGTCTCGGCGCATCTATGTGGCCCGTGATGAGCAAGGCCGCCCGCACGCAGGTGTGTATGTTGTTTTTGACGACCGTTGCTGTTACTACCTCATGGGCGGCGGCGATCCGATGCTGCGAAAGAGCGGTGCAGGTAGCTTGTTAATCTGGCAGGCGATTCTTGATGCTGGATCCTCATCCCGGGTATTCGATTTCGAAGGGTCCATGGCCGAGCCGATAGAGCGGTTCTTTCGTTCTTTTGGTGCCAGCCAGAGTCCTTACCTTAATTTGCGTCGATCCAATCGATGGATCGGTGCCACAGAAGGCCTCCGAGATGCCTGGCGCAGTTTGACTGCGCCACGATGACGGTAGACCTTGTCGTTCGCCATCCGCGTAGCCGCGAGCCAGAACGACGCTATGTCTATGAGCAGGTCATGGTGGACTGGCTGGGCTTGACGCTCCACTGCTGCGCCGAGGATCGTGATGATGTCCTCCTCGAGTCTTCAGGATCTGTGGGTGGGCCCCATGTGAGGCTGAGTGACAGCTTTTTGGCCCTTCCATCCAACCTTTGGCTGACCCCTGACAGCCTACCCAGGAGTGGTCCTGTGACCCTTGAGGGTGCGCGCTCTTTCGCGACCCGATCGCTTGACGAGGAGGTTCTGCTGCCCTGGCCATCCACGGGAATGACTCCCGCAGTGCGACGTCTTGAGGATGGATCGCTCCACATTGGGGCCGATCTCTTTGGTGCTGCTTTCTTCTTTCTTACACGCTACGAAGAGGTTGCGGCTCCCGCAGTGGATCGCTTTGGCCGCTACCCAGCGGCGAGCAGTTGGACCGTTCAACATGGTTTGATCGAACGTCCGCTCGTTGATGAGTATCTGGCTGTTCTGCGCGCTGCGCTGTTGATCGTATGGCCGAAGCTGCCTATCACAGAGCCAGAATCACGGGTGTATGTGAGTCATGATGTCGATTTACCCCTGCGATATCGATGGTCTTCGTTCGCGCGAACTCTTGGTGGAGGCCTTCGTGACTGGCGACTTGGAGGAGGCGTCGCTGGGGTCATGCATCGAATGCGTGACTGGCATGCAGTCAGACATCGTGGTCGATACGATCGAGACCCCTATAACACGTTTGAGGACCTGATTTCATGTGCTCAGCGGTGGTGCCAACCATCTGCATTCTTTTTCCTGGCAGATCGCACATGCCATACCTACGATGGCTTGTATGACATCAATGATTTCTTCATTGTTGATCTCCTTCGCCGCCTTGCTGAATCTGGTCAGGAAATCGGTCTGCACCCCAGTTTTGAAACCTGGTTGGATGCTCAGCAGACGAGTCGAGAGAAGCAGCGATTGCTTGCTGCCTGTGAGCGGGCCGGCTTTCGTCCCAGTGCCCTAGGTGGTCGCCAACACTACTTACGCTGGAAGGCTCCCTCGACCTGGTTGAACTGGGAATCGGCAGGTATGGCCTATGACTCCACACTATGCTTTGCAGAGCGTGCAGGGTTCAGGGCTGGTACTGCACGTGAGTATCGAGCTTTTGATCTTGTGGGATCACGCCGACTCAGATTAATGGAGAGGCCCCTGATCGTTATGGATACCACCCTATTGGATTATATGCAGCTCGGACCCACTGAACAGGCAATACAGCGGGGACTATGCCTGAAGAAGCGATGCCAGAGACTTGGTGGAAACTTCACGATCCTTTGGCATAACTCCAACCTCACGACCCAGGCACACTGGCATGTGTTTCTGGAGCTGGCGGAACCTTGAGTGGTTGCTTGGTTTGTGATGTGCATTGCTCTACCTCCGGTCCATTCGTATCCTTCAGGCTGGTTTGTTGTAGTCTTGAATATTGCGATGACTATCAGCATCTACCCGTATGGTTTAGTGGCGCACAGTCGAATGCGGGCTGTATGGATTTTGTTAGTCCAACATGCTTCTGATGATCGTAATCAGTCTTGATCGGCCTCCGCATTCGGGAATCATTGACGCCGTCCAATGGTGCGTGGCAGTGAGTCAAGCTTGTGTTAAAAAGTATTCTCACGGGCAAGCTGACGTGACACCCCCTCTATCGGTCCAGGGCTTATGAGAGTGGGTGGATGTTGTCTGCGCCAGCTTCCTGTTGAGCTGCCTCCAGGGGCGTACGCCCCTGGAGGGCCGAGTGCGGCCTGAACGTGTTGTACTCCCATCTTCAGTGATCGGCGAGGAGTTGAGCCTCGGGGGCTGTGGTGAACAGCTCAGTGTTGAGTAACTCATCTCTGAATCGTCCGTTGAATGATTCCGCAAAGCCGTTCTCCCACGGTGATCCCGTCTCGATGTAGGCCGTGCTGGTGGTGTCGCTGGCCTCGCACAAGTCCCGTAGAGCCTGGGCAATGAATTCCGGGCCGTTGTCCGATCGGATGAACGCCGGTGCCGGGTAAACGCTGGTGAGCTCCTCCAGCACCGCCACCACGTCCTTTGCCTTGCAGCGTCTACCAACGCGGATCGCCAGGCAGAAGCGGCTGCGCTCGTCGATCACATTCAGGAACTTGAGCCTGCGGCCGTCGGCCGTGGCGTCGAACTGGAAGTCCATGGCCCATCCCTGGTGG